>NZ_BCWY01000003.1 GCF_001894825.1 Rhodococcus jostii NBRC 16295
CTTCCGAACATAAGTCGGAAGATCAACCGGGAACTGGCCTTCGACTTCGCCCGCCAGGCCACCGACTACGCCGCCGCCGCGGGCGCGCAGGTGATCGCGGTCGAGGATCTCACCACCCTCGAGACCCGCGGACACGGACGGGCCAATAGCAGTGCATCAAGCTGTGTGACGATCACGCGAAGAAGTGGGGTGACCTCGCTGGTCGGGCTCGCACTGACCTGCGTGCAGTGGCCCTTGGGAATCGGTGAGGCCGACATTGCGTCGGCGGCGGATGTGGCCCGAAAGTTCGACGAGAAAGCTATCGGCGGGGAGGGAATCGATTTCGCAAACACCGCACTGGGGCTATTTCGAGCCCATCAGACGTATGCGCTGGACATGAAGTCGATGTTTGAAGCGGTATTGCGGCGGTACACCGAGCAGGATTCCGCGACCGCCTCCGTCCTAGGTAGTGCGAAGGCGATGTTGTGAAACGTCGATACCGAGTCGCGGCCGGGCTCGTTGCGGTGGCATCGCTGAGCTCGATTACGGCCTGTACGTCGACTACCGATGGCGAGGCGCGCAAGCAGAATCCTCAGACATTACGTATCAACCATGCGACGGAATTCCGGCGGATGCGATCGCGCAGGCGCGGATCAACGCGCAGGTGCCGGTGCGTCAAGAAGACGAGCACCCCACATCCCACTCGTGTCGATATCTGGATAGCGACCTGTATTACGGTGTCGTGGTCTCAGCGCGTGCCGAGACTGTCGAGGACATCGAGTCGAGCGGGCGATTCCAAGTCTTGACTGAGACCGAGATCGGCGGACGGCGAACTCTTGTCTCGGACTTCCATGGCGGTAGTGCGTGCACGGTCTCGGTGGACGTCGAGCCGGGGATCCTCGAAATCATGATTGGTTACAGCGAGTTGGAGGACTTCAAGACCGTCGATGCGGCGTGCGGTAGGGCACTAGAGGTCGCCACTACCCTTGCGCCGCACTTCCCAGAACGCCTTTGACCGTTCGGGGTCCTTCCGTCGTTGGTCTTGCCTTTGTGACGTTTCTTGTCGTTTGCGGTTGCGCAGAATCTGTCGACGGGCAGGCGGACGACGCGCCAACTTCTGAGATCACGTTTCATCCCTGCGATGCAATGCCCGCCGAGGCCATTCAGGGTTTGGGGCTCGACGTTCGCCCGCCCGACCGTCGCGACCACGACAATCCGAAGTCTCTGGGATGCGGGTATCTATCCAATGATCCTGAATATGGGCTGACGATCGCTGCGCGCCCTCACACGCTCGATGAGGTAAAGAGCGACGACCGCTTCAACATCCTGAGGGAGACCGAGATCTGCGGGCGTCGTGCGTTGGTGTCGGATTTCCGTGGGGGCAGTGCGTGCACGGTGTCGGTGGCGATCGAGCCGGGGATTCTCGAGTTCATGATCGGGTACAGCGAACTGGAGGATTTCACGACTGTCGATGCGGCGTGTGATCAGGCGACGAAGGTGGCGACGACGCTGGCGCCGTATTTCCCCGACCATCTGTAGGTGAGGTGTACTGAGCCGCCACTCTTCGGCGTGTGACGGCCGATTCGGCCGTGGGGTCGCGAAGAGTGGAGGCTCAGTGCGTGTGGGCGTGTGATGTGGCGATCCGGCCGGCGTTCTTGCGCCGTGAGGATCCGCTGAGCCTGCACACGAGGTAGATGATGAACGAGATCGTGGTGACGAAGCTCGACACCGGTACGCCGGGTGCGAGGGACAGCAGGATGCCGCCGACGGCGGCGAGTTCGGCGAACACGATCGACAGGATGGTGGCCTTGAGGGGGCTTGCGGTGACGTAGGCGGCGGCCGCGGCGGGGGTGATGAGCAGTGCCATCACCAGCAGGGCCCCGACGATCTGCACGCCGAGGGCGGCCGTGATGCCGACGAGCACGGCGAACACGATCGACAGCGCACGCACGGGGACGCCGCGGGCTTCGGCGACGTCGGGGTCGGTGCTGGCGAACAGGAGGGGCCGGTAGATCAGGCCGAGGACACCGATGACCAGCACGGCGCAGAGCAGCAGCAGTTGCAGGCCGCTGTTGCCGGGTGCCACGATCTGTCCGATCAGCAGCGAGAAACTGGTGCCGGTGCGACCTTGGTACGACCAGATGAACAGCACCGACAGTCCGAGCCCGAACGCCATGATGACGCCGATGACCGAGTCGCGGTCGCGGGCCTTCGCGCCGAGTAACCCGAACAGCACAGCCGCGACCACCGACCCGGCGATGGCGCCGGCCCCGACGCTGACACCGATGAGGAGGGCCGCCGACGCACCGGTCAGCGACAGCTCGCTCGTGCCGTGCACGGCGAACGACATCTGCCGGCTGACGATCAGCGGGCCGATGGCGCCGGCGAGCAGGCCGAGGATGGCGCCCGCGATCAACGCCTGCTGGACGAAGTCGTACTGGAGGAGGTCGACGGTGGCGGAGACGTCGAACATGTGCGACATCGCGTCGGTGAACTTGTTGCTCATGCGTGTCCCTCGTCCGTGTGGTGCACACCCTCGCCGGGGCGGAGGCCGCCCGCGCTGCCGAGCGCGTCGATGGCGTCGCCGGTGCCGATGACGACGAGGCGCCCGCGTACGTGCAGCACCTCGACGTCGGTGCGGTACAGCTCGGACAGCACCTCCGACGTCATGACTTCTTCGGGTTTGCCGATGCGGAACTGTCCGTCGACGAGGTAGAGCACGCGGTCGACGAGGGGAAGGATCGGGTTGATCTCGTGGGTGACGAACAGCACCGCGGTGTCGTGGGTGCGTCGGCGCCGGTCGATGAGACCGGACACGAGACTCTGGTTGGCCAGGTCGAGGCTGAGCAGCGGTTCGTCGCAGAGCAAAATCTGCGGGTTGCCGACGAGGGCCTGCGCGATACGCAGCCGTTGCTGCTCACCGCCCGACATGGAACCGATCGGTGCGTCCGCGTAATTCTGGGCTCCGACCTCGGCGATCGCGGAGTCGACGATCGCCCGCCGTCGGCCGCGCCGGAGCAGACCGGTTCCCCACTGGTGGCCGTCGACGCCGAGTCCGACGAGGTCGCGGCCCCGCAGCGGCAGTCCGTCGTCGAGTGACTTCTGCTGGGGGATGTACCCGACGTGTGAATTGCCCTTCCGTGCCGGTGATCCGGCGATGTGCGCGGTGCCGGAGCTGAGGGCGAGCTGGCCGAGCAGCACCTTGAGCAGCGACGTCTTGCCCGACCCGTTGGGCCCGAGGACGGCGACGAATTCGCCGGGTTCCACGGTGAGGTCGAGGTCCTGCCACAGTGTGCGTGCGCCGAAGGACAGTCGCGCCCCCGTCAGTTCCAGTGCGGGGACGCGACCGTTGCCGGCGTTCTTCGAAGTGGGTTCTGTCACAAGCCGATCAGTTCTATTGCAGAGCCGCAGCAAGCGACTCGGCGGTCTTGGTCTGCCACTGAATGTAGTCGAGGCCTTCGGGCAGGGTTTCGGTCACCTCGACGACGGGGATGCCCGCCGACTCGGCTGTGGCCCGCACGTCCTGGGTGACCCGGTCCTGCGTCTGCACGTTGTAGACGAGGGCCTGCACCTGCTTGTCGGTGAGCAGTTGCCGCGTCGCGGCGATGGCGGCGGGTGCGGGGTCGTTGCCGTTCTCGATGGCGCTGGTGAAGTCGGGCGGGGTGACGTCCTTCAGGCCCGCCGACTGGAGCAGGTAGTAGGCGATCGGTTCGGTCTGCGCGACGGGCGCGTCCTTGTGCGCGGCGGCGATGCCGTCGGTGATCGCGGAGATCTGCTCGAGCTGACCGTGGAAGGTGGCGGCGTTGGCCTTGTAGGCGTCGGCGTTGTCGGGATCGAGTTGGCCCAGCTTGTCGGCGATGGACTGGGCGGTGGCGTCGACGGTGTCGACGTCGAACCAGACGTGTTCGTTGACGTCGCCGTGGTCGTGGCCCTCGTGGGAGTCGCCGTCGTCGGAGTGCTCGTCTTCGTTCGCGTGCGCGCCGCCCTCGAGAAGGTCGAATGCGTTGACCGTGAGCTGGTCGCTGTTGCCGGTGCCGATGATGTCGTCGACGAAGTGGTCGTAGCCGCCGCCGTTGTAGACGATGAGCGACGCGTCGGTGAGCTTGGCGGCGTCGGCGGGGCTCGCCTCGAAGGAGTGCGGGTCGGACGACGGCTCGGTGATGATCGAGGTGACGTCCACCTTGTCGCCGGCGACGGCCTGCGCGACGCTGCCCCAGACGTTCGTCGACGCGACGACGGTCAGCGTGCCGTCGTCGGTGGTGTCGGAGCCACACGCGGTGAGGGTGAGGGCCGCGGCGAACGACAGCCCGACGGCGGCCGTGGCGGCACGAAAACCTGAGGAAGCGCGCACAGAAAACTCCTGACCGAAGACGAACGCTAAACGCTATTGGAAACCGTTACCGTTGCACTTTAGCGGATCGTTCCTGGTAGTGCACTTTCGGTGCAGCCCCGACGAGCCGGAAGCCGGGCCAGGTACTAACGTCCCCCTATGCCCAGGTCTCGACAGCCGCGTCGTCAAGCCACGCTGGCGTCGCTCGCGGCCGAGCTCAATATTTCGCGAACGACCGTCTCCAACGCCTACAACCGGCCGGATCAACTCTCCGCGGAACTCCGCGACCGGGTGCTGCAGGCGGCGAAGCGCCGCGGTTACCCCGGGCCCGACCCGGTCGCCCGCTCCCTGCGCACCCGCAAGGCCGGCGCCGTCGGACTGCTGCTCACCGAGGCCCTCAGCTACTCCTTCCGTGACCCCGCCGCGATGAGCTTCCTGTCCGGACTGGCCGAGTCGTGCGAGGCCGCCGGGCAGGGTCTGCTCCTGATCCCCGCGGGTCCGGGACGCGAGGAGGCCGACGCCGCCGCGGTCGTACAGCAGGCGGGCGTCGACGGATTCGTCGTGTACTCCGTGGCGGACGACGACCCGTACCTCGCGGCGGTGTGCGAACGCCACGTGCCGATGGTCGTGTGCGATCAGCCGCGCGAGATCCCGGGGGCATCGCTCATCGGAATCGACGACCGCGGTGCGATGCGGGGCCTCGCCGACTATCTGATCGGGCTCGGCCACCGCGACATCGGCGTGCTGAGCATGCGGTTGGGTCGGGACCGTTCGGACGGGGTGGCCGACGTCGAGCGTCTGCGGTCACCGCACTTCCACGTCCAACGCGAACGCATCGAGGGAGTGCGCGACGCGATGGCCGACGCGGGCCTGGACCCGCAGACCCTCACCGTCGTCGAGCGCTTCGAGCACACCGGAAAGGCGGGGCACGCCGCGGCCGCGCAGGCACTCGGCGTGAATCCCCGGATCACCGCGCTCGTGTGCACCACCGACGTCCTCGCCCTCGGCGCCCTGGATTGGGCGCGCTGGCAGGGCATCGACGTGCCCGGACAGTTGTCGATCACCGGGTTCGACGGCGTTGACGACGCCCTGCGCGAGGGCCTGACCACGGTGCGGCAACCACAAGAGGAGAAGGGCCGCCGGGCAGGCGCCCTGCTCATGTCGCCGTCGCATTCCGGCGTCGCGACC
The DNA here is from genome assembly GCF_001894825.1 of Rhodococcus jostii NBRC 16295. Lineage (GTDB taxonomy): Bacteria > Actinomycetota > Actinomycetes > Mycobacteriales > Mycobacteriaceae > Rhodococcus_F > Rhodococcus_F jostii. Next base: position 5,498 of record NZ_BCWY01000003.1, read on the forward strand.
GTCGAGATGCTCGACACCGAACTGCTGCGGGGTTCGACGGCCGGGCCCGCCAAGCGCTGACCCAGCCATCCCATACGCGCTAGGCCAGGAGCTGAGCGCAGCGCAGCAGACCGAGGTGGCTGTACGCCTGGGGGTGGTTGCCCAGTGAGCGTTCGGCGACGGGGTCGTACTCCTCGCTGAGCAGTCCGGTCGGTCCGGCGGCGTCGACGAGTTGCGCGAACAACGCCTCCGCCTGCGACCGCTGACCGATCAGCAGGTACGCCTCGACCAGCCAGGCGGCGCAGAGGTGGAAGCCGCCCTCGGTGCCGGGCAGTCCGTCGTCGTGGTGGTACCGGTACACGGTCGACCCGCTACGGAGTTCGGCCTCGGTGGCGGTGACGGTGGCGGCGAACTTCTCGTCCGACGGGTCGATCAGCCCGGACAGTCCGATGAACAGGGTGGCGGCGTCGAGGTCGGTGCCGTCGTACGCGGCGGTGTACGAGCGGACCTCGTCCTTCCAGCCCTTCTCACGCACCTCGTCCGCGATCTTGTCACGCAGCGGCGTCCAGCCGGGTTCGATGTCGCGGCCGAAGTGCTCGGCCAACGCCACCGCACGGTCGATGGTGACCCAGCCCATCACCTTGGAGTACACGTGGTGACGCGGGTTGTCGCGGATCTCCCAGATACCGTGATCGGGTTCGAACCAGCGACGTTCCACGGCCTCGACCATGGCGCACACCAGTTCCCAGTCGCGGTCGTTGAGCGCCACCGCGACGCCCTGCTTCTCGCGGGCATGGGACAGATCGTGGATGAGCTCGACGATGGGTCCGAACACGTCGAGTTGCACCTGCTGGTTTGCCGCGTTGCCGATGCGGACCGGACGCGAACCGGCGTATCCGGGCAGCGAATCGATCACGGCCTCGGGCGGAAGCCCACCGCCGTGCAGCGTGTACAGGGGGTGCAGGCGTTCCGGGCCGGGCAGCGTCTCGAGGACGTCGTGCACCCAGTCGAGGTACCCCTCGGCCTCTCCGAGCGAGCCGAGGCTGACGAGCGCGGACGCGGTGAGCGCCGCGTCGCGCAGCCAGCAGTAGCGGTAGTCCCAGTTGCGGACGCCACCGATCTCCTCGGGCAGCGACGTGGTGGCTGCGGCCATGATCGCGCCGGAGTCGACGTGCACGAGACCGCGCAGGGTGAGCGCCGACCGCTTCATCAGGTCGGGTTTCAGCGTGGGCAGGGTGAGGCTCTTCGCCCAGTCCGACCAGTACGACTCCGCGAGTGCGCGGCGCTCTTCTTCCGGAGTTTCCGAAGGTCCGAGTTCCTCGGTACCGCACCGCAATTCCAGCACGATATCGCCGCCGGACGGATCGACGACGGCATGAGCGGTCTGCTGATTGCCGTCCGACGTGACGTTCCACTGGACGCCGGGGGAGCGCAGCACGATCGGCTCGTTGGTGCCGTGCACCCGCAGTCCCTCGCTGACCGCCTCGAGGATCACCTGGCCCTGACCGAACTCGGGCCGCGGTGCGAACGTCACGACCGCAGCGGCCCGGCCACTGATGACCCGGGTCAGGTCGGTGCGGCCCTGGCGGACGTCGTGCGGCAGGTAGTCGGTGACGGCGAGGCTGGCCCACCGGGTCTGCACGGTCATCGTGCTGTCGATGTACCGCTGGCTCAGCGGCAGGGCGCTGCGGTGCGGGCCCACGCTGAAGTGGCCGGCTTCAGGTCCGCCGAGCAGATGCGCGAACACGGACGCGGAATCGGGTTCGGGATGACACAGCCACGTGAGGGTCGCGTCGGGGGTGACGAGGGCGACGGTCCGGGGGCTGGCGAGCATGGTGAGTCGCTCGATCGGCGGCGCGTGTGCCCCGGACAGCCAGGTGCGGCGCTCATCCAGCAGGAACGCGAGGGCCGCGGCCACGTCTTCGGTGCTCGACACCCGGAATTCGGCGAGGCTCTCGCCGGGTCCGACCTTCACACCGAGGTCGGGGCCCTGGAGACGCGCGAACGCCTTCTCGTCGGTGACATCGTCGCCGACGAAGACGGCTGCTGTCGCACCGTCCTGGTGGCGGATCAGGTCGAGGGCATGGCCCTTGTCGGTGGCGACGACGGCCAGTTCGATGACGGACTTGCCCTCGGTGACCTGCACGCCCACGCGCTGCCCGGCGTCGGCGCGCACTGCGGCCAGGGCCTGGGGACCCTCCTCGGCGTCGGCGTTGCGGACGTGGAGGGCGACGCTCGCCGGCTTCGCCTCGACGGACGTGCCGGGGTGCAGCGTCGAGATCCGGGTGAGTTCCTCGGTGATCTCGACGAGAAGCTTTTTGGCGTCGGCGTCGATCGCGTGGATGAAGCCGATGTCGAATTCCGAGCCGTGGCTGCCGACCAGTTGGACCTCGGCGGGCAGCCGCGACAGCGCGGCGAGGTCTTTGAGGGCGCGCCCCGAGATCACGGCAGCCGTGGTTCCCGCGAGGCTGGCCAGGGCGCGGAGAGCGCGCACCGATTCGGCGTGGGGAAATGCCTTCTCGGGGTCGGAAACGATGGGGGCCATCGTGCCGTCGTAATCGGAAGCGACGAGTAGGCGAGGGGTCCGTGCAACCCTCGACAGGGCACGACGAAGTTCGATGGGCAGATCGTGGGCGCTCACATGTTCAAATCTAGGGGATGCGACGGCTGTGAGCGCGTTGTCGGCCGGGGCTGTGCCCCGATCGGGTCCTACTCCGGTCTGCGGCTTCCGTCACCGAGCAGCAGTTCGACGGTGAGTTCGAGCCGATTCGCGACATCGGTCGCGGAAGAGCGGCGTGTGAGCCAGGCCACCAGGTTCGACAGCCACACGTCGGAGATGACCCGGGCGACGGCCAACTGGTCCTCGGTGGGCTCGGTGTCCGTCATCGCGCGGGCGAACAGCCGGTCCATCAGCTTGCCCACCTGATCGACCTCTGCGGCCGCGGAGGCGTCGGCGAACATGAAGGCGCGCGTCATGGCCTCGGTCAGCAGCGGGTCGCGCTGCATGGCCCGGGTGATCTGGCTGAGGATCAGCTGCATCCGCTCGAGCGGGTTCCGGCCCGGCGGGTTCTTGCCCCGCGAGTCGATCCGCTCGAATTCGCGCGCGAGCGCCGACACCAGCAGGTGCACCTTGGACGGGAAGTAGCGGTACAGCGTTCCCACGGCGACGTCGGCGCGTTCGGCGACGGCCCGCATCTGCACGGCTTCGTACCCGCCCTTGGACGCCAGGGCCAGGGTCGCGTCGAGGATCCGCTTGCGCCGTTCCTTCTGCGCGTTGGAACTGAGATCGTCCTCGCCCAGCGTCGCCGCAGCGACCGTCGTGGACCGTGATCGAGAGCTGGTCGTCATTACCTGTTTTCCTTCGCGCCTTGACTCATGGCCAGGTGTCATATTAGAACACGTTCTAGACGAATGTGTCATTCAGGAGAGGCGGATACCCGTTGTGACAATCGCCACCACCGAAGAACAGAGGGCTGCAGCGGGTTCGATCCAGGCGTGGGCGCGGTCGACGGACCCGCTGGTCACAGTACGGCAAGGACCAGCAGATTCGTGGCGCACGTCGTGGCAGTCCTTCTCCGCGCTCGGAATTTTCTCGGTCGCCGTGCCCGACGAGGTCGGAGGGTCGGGGGCAGAAATCGTCGACCTCGCCGCCATGCTCGAGCAGGCCGCAACTGAACTCGTCCCGGGGCCTGTTCTCCCCACCGCTCTCGCCGCACTCGTCGTCGGGCGCAGCTCCGGCGCCGCCGCGAAACGATGGTCCGAGGATCTCGCGGAGGGCTCGACGCCGTGCGCGGTGGCTCTCGGCAGCAACTCCCCGGTGAACGCGACCCTCGGCGCCGACGGCGGGTTGACGGTCACCGGCGACGCAGGGTTCGCGATCGGTGGGGACACCGGGGTGTCCGTGCTGCTGCCCGCCGACGTGGGCGACGGCGTCGTGTGGTGCCTGGTCGACGGCGACTCCGACGGCCTGGACATCACGATCGCCGACACGATCGACAAGAGCCGTCCGCTCGCGCGGGTGCGGTGCGACGGCGTGTCGGTGAGCGCCGACCGGGTGATCACGGGACTGCGGGACGGCCTGGTCCTCGACCTCGCCGCGACGCTGGCCGCCGCGGAGGCGACCGGGATCGCGAGCTGGTGTCTGCGAACGGCGGTGGAGTACGCCAAGATTCGCGAACAGTTCGGCAAACCGATCGGATCGTTCCAGGCGATCAAGCATCTGTGCGCGGAGATGCTGTGCCGCGTCGAACAGTCCGGGGCGGCGGCGTGGGACGCGGCCGTGGCGGCGGAGGGCGCTTGGGATGCGGACGGCGGCGAGCTGCCCGTCGCGGCCGCGGTCGCGGCGTCGATCACGCTCGATGCCGCCGTCGAGACCGCGAAGGACTGCATCCAGGTGCTCGGCGGCATCGGCTTCACCTGGGAGCACGACGCCCACTTCTACCTGCGCCGGGCCACGTCGCTGCGGCAGCTGCTCGGCGGCTCCGCGCGCTGGCGGGCGCGGGTCACGGAACTGACGCGCGCCGGTGTGCGCAGGCACCTGACGATCGACCTGTCGGCGCTGGACGACGAGCGGGCACGGATCCACGCCGAGATCGCCGAGCTGGTGGCGCGGCCGGAATCCGAGCGACGCGCGGCCCTCGCGGAATCGGGCTACCTGGCCCCGCACTGGCCCGCACCCTACGGACGCGGTGCGCGCGCGGCCGAGCAGATCCTGATCGAGGAGGAGCTGGCGGCCGTCGGGATCGGCAGGCCCGACCTCGTGATCGGCTGGTGGGCCGTTCCGACCATTCTCGAGCACGGGAGCGCCGAGCAGATCGAGCGCTTCGCGACCCCGACGCTGCGCGGCGAGATCATCTGGTGCCAGCTGTTCAGCGAACCCGGCGCCGGCTCAGACCTCGCGGCGCTGCGGACGTCCGCGGAGAAGGTGGACGGCGGATGGAAGCTGAACGGTCAGAAGGTGTGGACGTCGCGGGCGCAGGAGGCGGACTGGGCGATCTGCCTCGCCCGCACCGATCGGGACGTGCCCAAGCACAAGGGCATCAGCTATTTCCTCGTCGACATGACGAGCCCCGGCATCACCATCTCGCCGCTGCGCGAGATCACCGGCGACGCCCTGTTCAACGAGGTGTACCTCGAGGACGTCTTCGTGCCCGACGACCTGGTGGTCGGGAATCTCGGGGACGGCTGGAAGCTGGCTCGCACCACGCTGGCCAACGAGCGGGTCGCGATGGGCGGAGGGTCCTCGCTCGGCGAGGCGATGGAGGAACTGCTCGCGCTCGCCGGGGACAGTGACCCGCTGACCGACGACAAGCTCGGTCACCTCATCGGCAACGCGCTCGTCGGCTCTCAGCTCGAACTGCGCACCACGCTCCGGCAACTGGACGGCCAGGACCCCGGACCCGAATCGAGCGTCCGCAAGCTCGTCGGTGTCCGGCAGCGGCAGGCGGTCGCGGAATTCGCGATGGAACTCGGCGGCCCGGACGGCTGGGTCGAGGGGCCGCTGGCGCGGGAGTTCCTCAACACGCGCTGCCTGTCCATCGCGGGCGGAACGACGCAGATCCTGCTGACGGTCGCGGCCGAACGGATCCTCGGGCTGCCCCGCGGCTGAGCCGGGTCGCGAACGGTCTTTCGCGAGTTCCGGGATGGTGATACAACTAGAACACGTTCTAAATTGAAAGTGGGATTGTCAGCGTGGACTTCACTCCAGACGAAACCCAGGAGGCCGTGGCGCAGGTCGCGGCCGGACTACTGGCCCGCGACCTCGACGGCGACGCCCTCTGGGCGGCCTTCGCCGACGCCGATCTGCTGACCCTCGCGCTGCCGGAACGTCTCGGCGGTGAAGGGCTCTCGGTCACCGACGTCGGTGCGCTGCTCACCGAGGTCGGGCGGAAGGCGGCGCAGGTCCCCGCCCTTGCGACGCTGGGATTCGGCGTGCTGCCGATCGTGGCGCTGGGCGACGACGCGACGCAGGACGCACTACTCACAGGTCTCGCCGACGGTCGCACGTTCACCGCCGCGCTCGCGGAACCCGGGGCGCAGTTCCCCGCACGGCCCTCGGCGACCGCGGTCGCGGACGGCGACGCCTACTCCGTCACCGGGCGGGTGCTCGCGGTGCCGTTCGCGGAGGGGGCCCACCGGATCCTCGTCCCCACGAACGCGGGGGTGATGCTGGTCGATCCCGGCGCGGACGGCGTCACGCTCACCCCGACACCCTCGGCGTCGGGGAGTCCCGAATACGCGATCACGTTCGACGGGGCCCGCGGCGACCTGCTCGCGGCCGGTGAGGACGCAGTGCAGACGCTCTACCGCATCGCGCTGGCATCGATCGGGGCGGTGGCGGACGGACTGCTCTCGGGTGCAACGGTTCTGGCGGGCGAGCACCTCGCCACCCGCCACCAGTTCGGCAAGCCGCTCGCCACGTTCCAGGCCGTCTCACAGCAGATCGCCGACGTCTACGTCACCTCCCGCACCCTCCACGTGTCGGCGCTCGCGGCGTCGTGGCGGGTGTCCGAAGGACTGGACGCGCAGGATGATCTGGACGTGATGGCGTACTGGATCGCCGCGGAGGTGCCCGCCGCGATGCAGGTGCTGCACCACCTTCACGGTGGCATCGGCGTCGACGTCACGTACCCGCTGCACCGCTACTACTCGACCGCCAAAGACCTGGCCCGCCTCGTGGGCGGCGCCTCGTACCGACTCGACCTCGTGGGGGCCCGGTGTTCATCGATCTGACCGACGAGCAGCGTGAACTGCAAGCCGAACTCCGGCGCTACTTCTCCGGGCTGATCTCCCCGGCCGAGGCGGAGGTGATGCGCACGGAGCGCCACGGCAGCACCTACCGCGAGGTCGTCCGCCGGATGGGCAAGGACGGCTGGCTCGGCGTGGGCTGGCCGGTGGAATTCGGTGGCCGCGGTTTCGGCGAGATCGAGCAGCAGATCTTCGTGAACGAGGCTGTGCGAGCCGATGTTCCGCTGCCCTCGGTGACGCTGCAGACGGTCGGTCCGACGCTGCAGGTGTACGGCACGGAGGAACAGAAGCGTAAATTCCTACCCGCGATCCTGGCCGGCGAGGTGCACTTCGCGATCGGCTACACCGAACCGGAAGCGGGCACCGACCTCGCCGCGCTGCGCACGACGGCCGTGCGGGTGGGCGACGAGTACGTGGTCAACGGGCAGAAGATCTTCACCACCGGCGGTCACGACGCCGACTACCTGTGGCTCGCCGTCCGGACGGGTTCGGCAGATTCGCGGCACCGGGGCATCTCGATCCTGATCGTGGACACGAAGGACCCGGGCTACAGCTGGACGCCGATCATCACCTGCGACGGTGCACATCACGTCAACGCCACCTACTACTCCGACGTCCGGGTACCCGCGGACATGCTGGTCGGCGAGGAGAATCAGGGCTGGCGGCTGATCACCACCCAGCTCAACCACGAACGCGTCATGCTCGGGCCCGCCGGCCGGGTGGGAGGTCTCTACGACCGCATCCGCAACTGGGCCGCGGCGCACGATCTGCTCGGCGAACCGGACGTGCGGCGGGTGCTCGGCGAGATCCACGCGACGTACCGTCTCAACGAACTCCTCAACTGGCAGGTGGCGTCGAGTGAGGCCGCCGCCGTCGACATCGCCGACGCGTCCGCGACGAAAGTGTTTGCCACCGAACGTATTCAGCGCATCGGCCGTCTCGTCGAGGAGATCGTCGGACGGTACGGCGACCCGTCCGAGCCGGCGACCGCCGACCTCATGACGTGGCTCGACATGCAGGTCAAGCGCAACCTCGTCATCACCTTCGGCGGCGGTGTCAACGAGGTGATGCGTGAACTGATCGCGACCGCCGGCCTGAAGCTTCCCCGAGTCCCGCGATAGGAGCGCCGCGCGCTATGAGTTCCGAACAGATTCTCGCTGCCGCAGCCGAGGTCCGGGCCGCGGGCCCGAGTGCCCCCCGCGCCGGACGCGACCCGATCAACCTGCCGATGATCCACAACTGGGTGGAGGCGATCGGCGACAGGAATCCGATCTACGTCGACGACGCGGCCGCGCGGGCGGCCGGCCACGACGGCATCGTCGCCCCGCCCGCGATGGCCCAGGTGTGGACGATGCAGGGCCTGAACGCCGTTCGGCAGCCCGACGACCCGCTCGGACGCATGACGAACATCCTCGACGAAGCCGGGTTCACGTCCGTCGTCGCCACCAACTGCGACCAGATCTACCACCGCTACCTGAGGGTCGGCGAGGAGGTCACCATCACCACGACGCTCGAGGACGTGGTGGGCCCGAAGAAGACGGGACTCGGGGAGGGGTTCTTCTTCACCACTCGCAGCCTGTGGCGGGTCGCGAACGACGACGGCACCGACGAGGTCGTGGCCGAGATGCTGTTCCGGATCCTGAAGTTCGTCCCCAAAACCGCTGAACCGACGTCACATTCGGGCAGTCGACCGGCGCCGCTGTCGCAGTCGGCGAACGGGCAGGGCGCGTCGTTCGACGATCTGGACCCGACGAAGATGATGCGGCCCAGCGCCTCGCAGGACACCCAGTTCTTCTGGGACGGGATCGCCGCACACGAACTGCGGATCCAGAAACGTGCCGACGGTGCGCTGCAGCACCCGCCGGTGCCTGCGCTGTGGAAGGACAAGGCGGAGACGACGGATTACGTCGTCGCGTCGGGCCGCGGCACGGTGTTCAGCTATGTGGTCCACCACGCGCCGAAGGTGCCGGGGCGTTCGCTGCCGTTCGTGGTGGCGCTCGTCGAACTGGAGGAAGGCGTCCGCATGCTCGGTGAGTTGCGCGGTGTCGAACCGTCCGAGGTGACGGTCGGGATGCCGGTGGAGGCCATCTACCTCGACTTTCCCGGCGACGAAGACACCGGCGGCACGCCGTGGACCCTGTACGCGTGGCAGCGCGGAGCGAAGGAGCAGTCATGACGTCCACTCTCGATGTCGCGGTGGGAACGACACTTCCGGAGCTGTCCGTCACCGGCGACCCCACGTTCGTCGTCTCCGCCGCCCTCGCGACACGCGACTTCCAGGACGTGCACCACGACCGCGACCTGGCGCAGCAGCGCGGATCCAAGGACATCTTCGTCAACATCCTCACCGACACGGGACTGGTGCAGCGGTTCGTCACCGACTGGGCGGGACCGACCGCGGTGATCAAGTCGATCGCGCTGCGCCTCGGGGTTCCGTGGTACGCCTACGACACGCTCACGCTGAGCGGCACGGTGGCGTCGGTGGACGACGGCGTCGTCACACTCGACGTCGTCGGGAAGAACGGTCTCGGTGACCACATCACGGCGAAGGTGACCCTCGTCCTGGACGGACGCACGAACGGAGCGGGTGCATGAGCGGGCTGTCGGGCAAGGCTGTCATCGCGGGTATCGGCGCCACCGACTTCTCCAAGAACTCGGGCCGCAGCGAGTTGCGGCTGGCGGCGGAGGCGGTCACGGCGGCGCTGGACGACGCCGGGCTGACCCCCGCGGACGTCGACGGCCTCACATCGTTCACGATGGACACCAACACCGAAGCGGCCGTGGCCCGTTCGGTCGGTATCCCGGACCTGAAATTCTTCAGCCGCATCCACTACGGCGGCGGTGCGGCGTGCGCGACCGTGCAGCAGGCGGCGATGGCCGTGGCCACCGGTGTCGCCGACGTGGTGGTGGCGTACCGGGCGTTCAACGAGCGGTCGGGGATGCGCTTCGGCCAGGTGAACTCCGGTCTGGTGCAGCAGGTGAACTCGTCGGGCACGGACAACGCGTTCTCCTACCCGCACGGACTGTCGACGCCCGCGGCGTTCGTCGCGATGGTCGCCCAGCGGTACATGCACGAATATGGCGCCACCAGTGAGGATTTCGGGCGTGTGGCGGTCACCGACCGCAAGCACGCGGCCACCAATCCGAACGCCTTCTTCTACGGCAAGCCGATCACCCTCGAAGACCACCAGAATTCCCGCTTCATCGCCGAGCCCCTGCATCTGCTCGACTGCTGCCAGGAATCCGACGGGGGCATCGCCATCGTCGTCACGTCCCCGGAGCGGGCGAAGGACCTGAAACAGAAACCGGCCGTGATCGCGGCGGCGGCCCAGGGCAGCGGCAGCGACCAGTACATCATGACCAGCTACTACCGTCCGGAGCTCGCGGGACTGCCCGAGATGGAGTTGGTCGGGAGGCAACTGTGGGAGCAGGCCGGGCTCGGACCGCAGGACATGGATCTGGCCGTCCTCTACGACCACTTCACACCATACGTATTGATGCAGCTCGACGAGCTCGGCTTCTGCGGACGCGGTGAGGCCAAGGACTTCATCGCCGACGGCGCCATCGACCTCGACGGCACACTGCCGCTCAACACCCACGGCGGCCAACTCGGCGAGGCATACATCCACGGGATGAACGGCATCGCCGAGGGAGTGCGTCAGATCCGCGGCACGTCCGTGAACCAGGTCTCCGACGTGCGGAACGTCCTCGTCACCGCCGGGACCGGGGTGCCTACGTCGGGGTTGGTGCTGACGGCCTGAGATCGGCCCGCGTCCGTCTGCGCGCAATGTGTTTCGCGACGTACTCGGCGTCCCGCCCCACCCCGCCGGTGAGCATCGAGGCGAATGCCCGCAGGAACGGCAGCCCCACGAAATAGAGTCCCGGATGGTCCGGGGAGACGCCGCGGGACTGCTCGGGCCAGCCGTCGGATCCGGTGACGGGGATCTGGATCCACGACGTGTCCTTGCGGAACCCGGTGCACCAGACGACGTTGCGGACGTCGACTTCGGTGCCGTCGCTCAGGACCGGCCTGCCGTCGCGCACACTCGTCACCTTCGCGGGGAAGTGCTCCACACCGGCTTCGGCAAGGTCGGCTCGTTTGACCCGCAGGAGCGGTCCGCCACCCGAGCGGACGTGGGCGCGCATCTTCCGGCCGATGGGTGTGCGTTCCGTCAGAACATGATTGGCCATGAACCACATGATCGGGATCGCGACGTGGGCGGCGCGCCCCTCGATGTCGAACGGCACCTCACCGCGGACCGGTCCGGAGATCGTGGTGCGATGCGAACGGGAGACCTCCAGTGCGATGTCCGCGCCGGAGTGGCTGCACCCGACCACCAGCACCGGCCCGTCCTGCAGTTGAGAAGGATTGCGGTAGTCGCTGGAATGCAGTTGCCGGATCCGGGGGTCGAGTTGCTCGGCGAGATCCGGGACGAGCGGGTTCTGCCACGTCCCGGACGCGACGACGACGTTGTCGGCCTCGAAACGGTCGGTCCCGGCGGTGACGACGTAACGATCGCCGAGACGGGACAGGCCGTCCACGGTGACGCCGGTCCGGATCGGTAGCGCGAATCTTTCCGCGTAGGCCTCGAAGTAGTCGGCCACCTCGTCCTTCCCTGGCCAGGACCAGGCTTTCGCGGGAATCCCCCAGCCGGGGAGGCCGTCGTAGCGGGCGGGACTGTAGAGGCGGAGCGAGTCGAACCGCTCCCGCCACACGTCTCCGACGCGGTCGTGGGCGTCGAGGATCACGAAGTGCTGTCGGCGCCCCGCGAGGTGGTATCCGGTGGCGAGGCCGGCTTGTCCGGCACCGATCACGATCGTGTCGAAGCGTTCTGTGGACATCGTCTGCCTTCTTCCGTCGGGTGATCGGTGGTCACGTTCAACGCTATGACCGGGCCGATCTCGACGCGTCGGGCGAATGGCGCAGATACGTACGACCGTATGGGTACTTTCATGCAGACGGCTCGACGAGATGGTGCTCGTACGCATAGGCGGTGGCCGCAGACCTCGACGAGATGCCCAGCTTGACGAAGATGTTGCTCAGGTGCCGTGCGACCGTCTTCTCGCTGAGGAACAGCTCCGTCGCCACCGTGCGATTGCTCTTGCCCGCCGCGACGAGGCGGAGCACGCACACCTCACGCGGCGTCAGCGGCGTGGCGGCCGCCGCGTCGGGGTGGAACTCTGCCCGGAGGCGTTCGAGGTCCGGGACCGCGCCCAGTTGCCGGTAGGCGGCGGACGCGAGGTCGTGCTCCATCTGCGCGGTGTCTTCGTCGCCCAGGTCGCGGCACACCAGCGCGACCGATTCCCGGACGCGCGCGCACTCGTAGGGCGCCCCGATGTCCTGCCAGCGCCGCCACGCGTCGCGGAGGACGGTCAGTGCGTCGCCGGCCCGGCCTTCGGCGTGCAGCACCGATCCCGACGCCTGAGTGGACAGTGCAGACAGATAGGGAATCGCGAACCGTGTTGCCGTCGAGGCGAGTTCGTCGGCGGCAACGCGCGCTGCCGGGACGTCGCCGGCGGCGAGCTGGATCTCCACGTACGCGGGCAGCAGCCGGGCGCGTTCGACGGCGCCATTGGACTCGTCCACCGCGCAGCGGATCGAGGCGGCTGCGCTGCCGACCCGTCCCTGCGCCATCCGCAGCAGGGCGAGGCCGGGTTGCGGTTGCCTGCCCCACCGGTTCGCCTCCACGAACAACTTCTCGGCCTGGGCGATCTCGCCGCGCAGGCGGTGGAGATCACCCATCACGTAGGCGGCCGACCCCGCCGCGGCATGCGAGGCGAGCCGCTCGTGCGCCCGCCGGGCCGAGTCCATCGCCGTCGGCCAGTCGCCCTGCAGTTGCAGGATCTCGGCACGGTGGACGAGACACTGGCCGCGGTACGGCACGAGGTCGGGTTGTGAGGAGCACCATTCCTCCAGTGCCACAGTCCATTCCCTGGACCGGCGGAGATCGCAGATGTTCTGGCACTGCTCGATCACCGCGCAGTACACGATTCCCGCCACCACCGGGGACACCTCGTCGGACATCACCCCGACCATCGCCTCGTCGAACGCGGACACCGCCTCGGCAACGTGTCCCAGGAGCACGAGCGAATGGCCAGTGCCCAGAACCCCGAGCGTCGTCAGATCCGGGTCGGAGAACCGGGTGCCCGCCTCCGTCACCGCGAGGAAGATGTCGCGGGCGGCGGTGCCGTCACCCTCGTCGATTTTTCGCAGCCCCTGCGGCACCAGCAGGTAGCCGCGCTCGGCGCAGTCCACACCCGCGGTGTCCAGCAGTCGCTGGGCCTTGCTCAGCCAGCCGCCGCCGCGCGCCTGCTCGCCCCGCATGATCAGGACGAACGACAGCCAGAATGCGCACCGCGCGGACCGCACCGGTTGGCCCGCGCGGGACCACTCGCGCAGGGCCCGTTCCCACCAGTCGGTGCTGGCGTCGTCCTCACCGAGCAGGTACGCGGCGGTGGCGAGCAGTTCGAGATCTTCCCCGGGCAGCGGGTTCTGCCGGTCGGCGCTCGACAGTCGTGTGTAGGTGTCGCGCCAGTCTCGTCGATCGAAGGCCACCCGGCCCGTCCGGAGTTCCGACGCTGCGTCGGACATCACTGTCTCCTGCCGAAGATCTGCGCGCTGACCTGCTCGGATTTCAGACTACCGCCGCACCGGGCCGCCCGGGAACGTCGAATATCCCCTGCACCCTGTCGGTGCCTCGAGTCACACTGGGTCCAGACGCCAACGGATGGGAACTTCTGATGGTCGATGCGATAACGGCAGAGGGTCTGGTCAAGAAGTACGGCAAGGTCACGGCACTGGACGGGATCGACCTCGCGGTGCCGTCGGGAACGGTGATGGCGCTGCTCGGCCCGAACGGCGCCGGCAAGACGACCGCGGTGCGGGTCTTCACCACCCTTCTCGTCCCGGACGCCGGCCGGGCGCAGGTCGTCGGACTCGACGTCGTCCACGACGCGCGGGTGCTCCGATCCAGGATCGGGGCGTCGGGGCAGTACGCGGCCGTCGACGAGTACCTCACCGGATTCGAGAACCTCGAGATGGTCGGGCGGCTCTACCACCTCGGAGCCAAACGCAGTAAGGCGCGAGCCCGGGAACTGCTCGAACAATTCGACCTGGTCGAGGCGGGAGATCGTCCCGTCAAGGGCTACTCGGGTGGCATGCACCGCCGTCTCGACCTCGCGGGCGCGCTCGTGGCCGAGCCGGAGGTGCTGTTCCTCGACGAACCGACCACCGGGCTCGACCCCCGTGCCCGGCTGTCCCTGTGGGACGTCATCGACAATCTCGTCGCCAAGGGCACCACGCTTCTCCTGACCACGCAGTACATGGAGGAGGCCGAGCGCCTCGCCGACCAGATCGCGGTGATCGACCACGGTTCGGTCATCGCCCGCGGAACCGCCGACGAACTGAAGGACCGCGTGGGCGGTGAGCGCATCGAGCTGAGCGTCCGGGAGGGCGTCGAGCTCTCCGTCGTGCGCGACGAACTGGCCCCGCTCGCCGCCGGCGACATCCTGGTCGAAGACAACGTGCGCCGGGTGACGGTGCCGGTGACCGGCGGTGCCGACGCCCTCGTCGAGGCGCTGGGCCGGCTCTCGAACCGAGGAGTGAAGGTGTTCGACGTCGGTCTGCGCAGACCGACTCTCGACGACGTCTTCCTCACCCTGACCGGACACGAAGCCGAAGAGGAGCACGTCTCATGAGCGCCCAGCAGACGGCGTCCGTGCACACCGCGCTCGCGGACGGACTCACGATCGCCAAACGCAACATGATCAAGATCAAGCGCGTCCCCGACCTCATCGTGTTCACCACGTTGTCGCCGATCATGTTCGTGCTGTTGTTCGCGTACGTGTTCGGCAGCGCGATCCAGGTTCCCGGCATGTCCTACCGGGAATTCCTGATCGCCGGGATCTTCACGCAGACCGTCATCTTCGGCGCCACGTGGACGGGCCTCGGGATGGTCGAGGATCTGCAGAAGGGCATCATCGACCGATTCCGGTCGCTGCCGATGGCCCCGTCCGCGGTGCTCCTCGGTCGCACGTCCACCGACGTCCTGATCAACATCGTCAGCCTCGTCGTGATGTCGCTGACCGGTCTGATCATCGGGTGGCGCATCCACTCGAGCTTCGGTGAAGCCCTCCTCGGCTACCTGCTCCTGCTGCTCTTCGCCTACGCCCTGTCGTGGGTGATGGCGGTGGTCGGGCTCTGGATCCGCACGCCGGAAGTGTTCAACAACGCCAGCTTCATCGTCATCTTCCCGCTCTCGTTCATCGCGAACACGTTCGTCGAGACCACCAACCTGCCCGGACCGCTGAAGGTGATCGCGGAATGGAACCCGGTGTCCGCGGTGACGCAGGCCGTGCGGGAACTGTTCGGAAACACCAACCCGGACATGACCGTTCCCGACGCCTGGCCGTTGCAGCACCCGATCATCGCCTCACTGGGATGGTCGGCGGTGCTGCTGGTGATCTTCGTGCCGTTCGCGATCCGCCGGTACAAGAAGGCCGTCAGCCGCTGAAGCTGTGGCCTCAATTCGCTGCGGTGGGGATCACCCCCAACTGCTGGAGCATGGCGAGGACGTCCTTGTCCGACCACTTCTCCGCGATCCGCCCGTTCTCGATGCGGTGGATGACGGTGGCGGTCATCTCCATGTGGTTCCCCGTCGCGGGAATTCCGGGAAGATCACCCGTGTGCTTTCCGGTGCATAGCAGCCGGGTGACCACCTTGTCGCCCTCGGCCACCTGATCGTCGATCCGGTGCGTCCCCGGTGTGGCATCCCAGAACAACCGGAACTCCTGTTTCAGTCCCTCACGCCCCGGTGCGTCGAGACCGGGAAACGGCGCAGGTGAATGGTCGAGGTAGTTCTCGTCGACGAGTTCATCCAGTGCGTCGATGTTGCCCGCGTCGATCTCGGTGTAGAAACGCCGGATCAATTCCTTGTTCGTTTCCAGTGACATGACTCCATTGTCTGCCGCGCGGTTCCCGGCGTATACCCCATCTCCGCTGCGCGAACGGGACGCTCGTTGCGTCAGATCGAACCGGCGTCCTGTTCGTCCAGCGGTCGGCCGAGTTCGCGCGGCGAATCGACGTCGCGGCCCGATCCCAGGTCGGAGCAGTCGACCCTCTCGGCGCCGTGTGCCTCGAGGTATTTCCGTGCACCGGAGTCTCCGGTGAGGCTGCGCCGCAACGGGAGCCAGTGGTCCCGGCCGATCAGAACGGGGTGGCCCGGACGTCCGCCGTAGTGGGCCTGGCGGAGCGCAGTCCGGGCGTCGCCCTGCGGCACCGATCCCAGCCGGCACACGGCGTCGACGCCGAGGTCGGGGAGGTCGACCAGGGTGATGACGACGGCGTCGACGTCGTCGAACGTCGCCGCGACCTCCAGTCCCTTCCGCAGGGATGCGGAGAGCCCCGACTGCCAGTCCTCCGCGATCCCGACGGTCACCGCGACGCCGTCGGGCAGCAGGTTCTCGGCCTCGTCGGCGCGGGCGCCGAGCACCACCACGGTGTGCTCGCATCCGGCGTCCGTCAGCACTCGGACGCCACGGGCCAGCCACGGCTGCCCGTCCGCGCCGACGACGAGTGCCTTGGGCATGCCCATGCGCGAACCGGCGCCGGCGGCGAGCAGCACGCCCCCGATCGTCATCGAGTTCTCACCGGTCCGCGCTGCATGCGTCCAACCTACTTTTCCTCGGCGAAGTTCGCGTTGACGCGCTGGTAGAGGTAGTCCTCGGCCGTGATGTCGGGGTACTTGCCCGCCGGCCCGGAAATGACGACGTCGCGGTTGGCCTGGGCGAAGAACGCGAGGCTGTAGCGGGCGCCGTGGTCGCCGTCCGGTCCCGGATTCTTGACGCGGTGGAAGTTGGACGGCAGCCGGTCGTCACTCCACCGCATCAGCATGTCACCGATGTTGCAGGTGATCGCGTCCTCGGACGGCTCGATCGAGGTCCACTCCTCAGTCTCCATCTCCTTGCCCGGCAGCACCTGCAGCCCGCCCTGGCCTTCCTGCTGGAACAGGAGAGTGAGGCAGTCGAAGTCGGTGTGGGCGCCCGCGCGCCACAGGCCGAGGTCGCTGCGAAGGTGCTTCGGGATGGCAAAGTAGTGCAGCATCCGCAGGGTGCTCTGGTAGCTGTCCACCGACGGGTCGTGAGCCTGGGCGAAGAAGTCGCGCTCGAACCCCAGTTTGTCGGCGAAGCAGGACAACAGTCGCATCGCCACCGCCCAGCACTGTGCCTCGAAGCCGAGCATCGTGTCGCGGAAGCCGGCCAGTTCTTCCTCGGTGGGCCACAGATCGCCCATGCGGGGCCGGGTGATCTGGTACGACTCCTTCTCGTCCGGGACACCGATGGACGGGCGCACCTGTGTTTTACTCTCCCACCCGGAGTTGAAGGCTTTCTTCAGCGGGTACTGCGCCTTCACCGCCGGATCGAGGGCGAAGAACTGCTCGGACATCGCGAAGGCCCTGCGCACGTCGGCGAGGTCGATGCCGTGGTTGTAGACCTGGAAGAAGCCGACGTCGACCGCCGCGTCCCACAGCTGTTCGCTGATGTCCGAACGTCGAGCATCGAAGTCCGAGAGGTCGATTCGGCGTATCTCCCGGTCGGTGGTCTCCGTCCCGGGACCGCCCATGCGGGATTCCTTCGCGAGTTCGTTCAGCGTGTGGCTGCCGGTCATGTGTCGCTCCGTTCATGATTACATGCAATCTTGGTGTTCCACCCACTATGGCCACTGAAGATGACGATCAAGGATCCGGGTGTGACGTGCGCGTTAACTGGGTTGCCTGCATCGACCTGCAGAAACAGCCGAGTGACTTCATTACATGCAATATGAAGTCAGGGCCGATGTCGCTGCGTGCGCCGTAGACTGGCCGTGGCCTCGACACGGCGACAGTCGGAACGGACGGACACATGGTGGATCCGAAATCAGTCGGCGAACCTGCTCAGCAGGGCTTCGCGCAGCGATGGGGTGGCGCGGGCAGCATCGTCGACCTCGACGGGCCGGTGCACTGGGTCGAGTACGGCGAAGACACCGGGTCCCCGCCGGTGGTCATGGTCCACGGACTCGGTGGCTCGCACCTCAACTGGGTCCGGATCGCACCGATCCTCGCCGAGCGCACCCGGGTGCTGACCGTCGATCTCCCGGGATTCGGGCTCAGCCCGTCCGGACGTCGCCGGACCGGGGTCGGCGCCAACGCGAAAGTGCTGCACCGCTTCCTGCGTGACGTCGTCGGCCGCCCCGTGATCCTCATGGGCAACTCGATGGGCGGAATGATCTCGCTGTTCGAGGCGGCGGCGCACCCCGAGACGGTCTCGGCCCTGGTTCTCGTCGACCCCGCACTGCCTGTCGCGCAACGGATCCCGGACCCACGGATCGCCGCGCAGTTCGCGATGTACTTCACCCCGTTCGTTGGGGAGCGGTTCCTGCAGTACTCGAGCAGGAAGATGACGGACCGGCAGTTGGTCGAGCGAATGATCGATCTGTGCTTCGCCGACCCGAGCCGGGCGTCCGAGGATTCCCTCGACGCGGCAGCGGCGCTCGCGGGCTACCGGCGCGGACAGCCGTCCGAGGACGCGGCGTTCCTTCAGGCCAGCCGCTCACTGATGCGGGTGCTGGCGCGCCCGCGGCGATACCTCGACGTCATGCAGTCGATCGCACAACCCGTCCTCCTGCTCCACGGCGACCGCGACCGACTGGTCCCGGTCGCGGCGGCCCGCAAGGTGGCGACGGCAAACCCGCGGTGGGACAGCGTGATTCTCGCGGACGTGGGGCACACGCCGCAGCTCGAGGTTCCCGACACGTTGCTCGATCGCGTGCTGACGTGGGTCGACAGGCACGGTCTGATCGACGTCTAGATTTCGGCCGATCCGCCGGACCCGGCGATCGACTGCGCGAGTGCGCGGAACAGGTGCGTCAGTTCGGGCCGGGTCGCGGTTCCGCTGCGGACGACACCGCACACCGGGATGCGCAGACGGTCGTGGGCCTCGCGCAGGAAGCTCAGCCCCCTGCGGGGTGTCGCGTCGGCGGTGTCGGCGTACAGCACGGTCCACGACCGGGGTGTGGTGAGGACGTCGAGGGTGGCCGTGTGGTCGCTGGGGATCGACGGTCCGAGCATCACCCGCTGCCCGACCTGCCGGAACGCGTCCTCGACCACCGTGTGGATCAGGATCTGACTGCTGCGCGGCGGGAGCAGCAGCGGGTACGGCGCCAGTTCGCTCAGATCGACGCTGGAGACCCCGGCCAGCGGGTGTTTGCTCGACGTGACGATGACCAGGTCTTCGAGCCCGAACTCCACCGTTTCGAGGCCCGGCCGATCGACGCCGCCGCGGATCAGCGCGAGATCGGCGTCGCCCGACGCGACCGCGGTCATGCGGTCGGTGAAGTCCTTGATGACGAATTCGATGTCGAGCTGTGGGAAGTCTTCGCGGACAAGTGAAATCGCCTCGAGGCTCTGCGTCGCGAAGCTCATGCTCGCGCTGATGCGCAGCCGGTTGCGCGGATCGAGCCCCACCGACAGCGCGCGCGCCTCGAGACCCATCATCTCGGCGGCGATCGGCATCAGGCGCTCGCCGGCGGGGGTCAGCCGGGTGGCGCGCGTCGACCGCTCGAGCAGAGTGGTGCCCAACTCGTGCTCGAGTTTGGCGATCTGGTGGCTGATCGCCGACTGGGAGATGAAGCAGCGTTGCGCCGCGCGCGAGAAACTGCCCTCCTCGCCGACCGCGAGGAAGTAGCGAAGCTGTCGGAACTCCATGACTCGAGGTTACGTCTTCCTGTGCTGACTTATGAGCAATCGAGATAACACAATTTCGATTTCCCCAGCTTACTGGCGATTAACATCGGCCGATCCCTAATGTGGAGCTCATACGCAGCGCTAACAGATGCTCGAGGCAGTAGGAGGTTTTCGGTGGATCGCACACAGGTCGTCATCGTGGGATCGGGATTCGGCGCCCTCGCGGCGGCGAAGAAGCTCGGCAAGGCCGGCACACCGTTCGTGCTGATTTCCGAGACCACCGAACATCTGTTCCAGCCTCTCCTGTACCAGGTCGCCACCGGTGTCATCTCGCCCGGCGAGATCGCTCCGTCGATCCGCGCGATCCTCGCCAAGTACCCCAGCGGCGACGTCCGGCTGGGCCGCGTCGTCGACGTCGACCCGGACAAGAAAGAGGTCGTCTACGAGGCCGGCAGCATCCGCCACACCATCGGATACGACAGCCTCATCGCCGCGACGGGCGCACGGCAGGCCTACTTCGGCCACGACGAGTTCGCCGAGGTCACGTACGCGCTCAAGACCGTCGCCGACGCCGACCGGCTGCGCCGTCAGATCGTCCGCTGCTTCGAGGAGGCGCACACCACCTCCGACCCGGAGCGTCGCCGCGACCTGCTGCATTTCATCGTGATCGGTGCCGGCCCGACCGGTGTCGAACTGGCAGGTCAGATCAAGGAACTGGCGGGCCGCTACTTCGAGAAGTCGCTCCGCGACATCACGTCCGAAGACGTCACCGTCACCCTCGTCGAGGGTGCGAACGAGACGCTGCCGGTCTTCGGCGGCAAGCTCAGCAAGTACACCCAGGACTCGCTGGAGAAGGCGGGTGTCGAGGTGGTGCTCGGCACGATGGTCACCGACATCGACGACCACGGTGCCACGCTGTCGTCGCCGAGCACCGGCTTCGAGAAGCGCCTCACGGCCGACACGATCATCTGGTCGGCCGGCATCCAGGCCAACGACTTCGCCGCCGTACTCGCGGACCGGACCGGTTGTGAGACCGGCCGTGGCGGCCGCCTGCTGGTCGACGAGGACCTCACGGTGGGCCGCTACGACGATGTCTTCGCGATCGGCGACATGGCCTCGCTGAACAACCTGCCCGCGCAGTCGCCGTTCGCGATGCAGGGCGGCCGGCACGTCGCGGCAATCATCACCGGGAAGCGCGCCCTCGGAACGCCCTTCAAGTACCGGGACAAGGGCAGCATGGCCATCATCAACCGGTTCCGCGCCATCACCCGCGTCGGCAAGATCGAGCTCACCGGTGTGCTCGCCTGGTTCCTGTGGCTCGCCGTGCACCTCGTCTACCTGGTCGGTTTCCGCAACCGGTACGTCGCGGTGATGTCGTGGTTCGGTTCGTTCCTCGGACACCGCCGCCCGCACTTCCACTACGCCCAGGAGATCGAACCCGCCGAACTGACCGAGCAGCGAGAGGGCGCCGCGGCCTAGCATCGGTCGATGACCGTCACCAGCGCTGGAGTACTCCTGTATCGCACCGACGATGCGGGAGTGCTCCAGTTGTGGCTCGTGCACATGGGCGGCCCGTTCTGGGCGCGCAAGGACGAAGCGGCGTGGTCGATCCCCAAGGGTGAGTACGTCGAGGGCGAAGATCCCTACGCCGCCGCGTTGCGCGAGTTCGAGGAAGAGATCGGCGCGCCCGCACCGGCGGTGGAGTACGAATTGCTCGGACAGTTCAAGCAGCCGTCCCGCAAACTGATCACCGTCTACGCGGCGGAGGTGAACGAAGACGTCACCTTCGTCGAGAGCAACACCTTCGAGTTGGAATGGCCGCCTCGATCGGGGAAGCGGCAGCAGTTCCCGGAGGTCGACGACGCCCGCTGGTTCCCGGCGAGCGTCGCCGAGACCAAGCTGGTCAAGGGGCAGCGTCCGATCATTAGAGCCTTGCGCCTTCGGCGCCCGTGAGTACTTATTAACCGCGGAACGTTACTAAGTACTCACGGGCGCGGGAGCGCACGCCAGACGGCGGCCGGGTTCATCGGGATCCGGCGAAGCCGCGCGCCTGTGGCGTCGGCGATGGCGTTGGCCAGGGCCGGAGCGACCGGGTTGTACGGGGATTCGCTCATCGACTTGGCACCGTGCGGGCCCAGCTCGTCGTAGGTGTCCGCGAAGTACACCTCGGTGTCCGGCACGTCCACGAGCTGCGGGATGTGATAGTTCCGCAATTGCGGGTTGAGCACCGTTCCGGCGCCGTCGAGCAGGATCTCCTCGTACAGCGCGCTGCCGATCGCCTGAGCCACACCACCCTCGACCTGCCCGCGGCACTGCTGCGGGTTGAGGACCGTCCCGGCATCGGCCGCCTGGATCGACTGCAGGATCCGGACCTCACCGGTGACGGTGTCGACCGCCACCCGGAACGCGTGCACGTTGAACACCACCGAGCGGGGTGTGCCGTCGTGCCTGCCTTCGGCCCGGAGCGGTCCCTCGGGCACCAGCTTGTCCAGTTCGACGACCCGCCCGGCGACCTCGACCGCGTCGGGTGTCAGTGTGCAGTCGCTGTCCGGGTCGGCGCCGGCCACGCGGCGCGCGACCTCGAACAGCTGTTCCCGCAACCGGGTGCCGGCGAGGTGCACCGCCTTGCCGGCCACCACCGTGCCGGCGGAGCCGAACGCGCCGGTGTCGTGCCCGGCGACGTCGGTGTCGGATTGCAGCACGGTGATCCGGTCGGCGGTGGTGCCCAGTGCCGATGCGGCGAGTTGGGCGTGCACGGTGGTGGTGCCGTTGCCGAACTCGGCGGTGCCCACCCGAAGTTCGTACCGACTGCCTTCGACGAGGGTGCAGGACACGTCCGCGAAGTGCCCCCGCGGCGGGATGGTCGCGATCATGGACGCCGCCATGCCCTCACCGACCCGCCACTGCGGTCCGTCCGGCGGGCGCACGTCGTTGCCGCGGCGCAGTGCGGCCTCCGCAAGGTCGAGGCATTGGTCGAGCCCGTAACTGCCGTACGTGAGGTCGCCGTGCTCCACCTCGAAGTCGACGAAGTCGTCGCCCGGAACGACCACGTTGCGGCGGCGCAGCTCGAACGGATCGATGGACAGCTGCGTCGCCAGCTGATCGAGCGCGGACTCCACCGCGAAGATGATCTGGCCGAGCCCGTAGCCGCGGAACGCGCCGGACGGCAGGTTGTTGGTGTAGACGGCCTGTGCGTCCACCCTCTTGTTCGGCGACCGGTACAGCGCAACGGATTCGCTGCAGCCGTGGAACATCACCCCCACCGAGTGGTTGCCGTAGGCGCCGGCGTCCGAGAGCACGTCGACGGCGAGCGCGGTCAGCTTTCCGTCCCCGTCGGCCCCGACCTTCACCGCGACCCGCATGGGGTGCCGGCACGGGGCGATCGTGAACTGGTCGGACCGGGTGAGCTCGTACTGCACCGGTCTGCCGGTGCGCAGAACGGCGAGGGCCACGAGGTCCTCCACCAGCATCTCCTGCTTCGCGCCGAATCCGCCACCGACGCGGGCGGTGAACACCCGGACCTGTGAGCGGTCGAGCGAGAACAGGTGGGCGAGTTCGTCGCGGACCAGGAAGGGCACCTGGGTGCTGCTGCGGAGGGTGAGCCGTCCGTCGGAGTCGAGCCAGCCGACGGCAGCGTGGGTTTCGAGGTGCGTGTGCTGCACGCGTTGCGTCTGCCATGTCCCCTCGACCACCGCGCCCGTGGCCCGCGCCGCCGCGAGTCCGGCTGCGAGGTCGCCGACTTCGCCGTGGACTTCGGCCACCAGGTTGCGAGCCGGATCCGCGATCCGGGAATCGGCACCCTTGTCGCCGTGCAGCAGCGGCGCGCCGGGGCGGCGTGCCAGGTCGGGGTCGAAGACGGGTTCGAGGATTTCGTACTCCACCTCGATCAGTTCCAGTGCGCGCCTGGCGATGTCGACGGAGTCTGCGACGACCGCCGCGACGCGCTGGCCGCGGAACCGGAGCACGGTGTCGAAAATGTAGGTGTCGTCGGGGTCGTCGGTGCGGAATTCGTGGCGCGCCGTGGAGAAGGCGATATCGGGACTGTCGCAGTGGGTGAGCACCGCGTGGACGCCGGGCAGTTTCTCCGCAGCGGACGTGTCGAGGCGGGTGATGCGTGCGTGCGCGTGGGGGCTGCCGAGGATCTGGATGTGTGCGAGTCCGGCGACGGTGAGGTCGAGCGTGTACGGCTCGGCGCCGCACACCACGCGGGTGGCGGCGGGTGCGGGAATCGACCGGCCGAACGACTCACCGGCACTGTCCGATTCGGTGGTGCACACCCCACCGACGGCGTCGCGAATCGCGCGATACCCGGTGCAGCGGCACAGATTTCCCTTCAGGGAGCGCGGCAGGTCGGCGCGTTGGCTGTCGTCGAGTGCGGACGCGGTCACCACGATCCCGGGCGTGCAGAATCCGCACTGGAAACCGGCGGCGTCGACGAATTGCTGCTGCACGGGATGAAGTTGGTCCGGGCTGCCGAGACCGGCGGCGGTGGTCACCTCGCGGTCCGCGGCCCGATGTGCGGGCACGACACACGAGTGCACCGGACTGCCGTCGAGCAGGACGGAGCACGCACCGCAGTCGCCGGCGTCGCAGCCCTTCTTGACCGCGAACCGCTGCTGATCCCGCAGGAACGTACGCAGGCACTGACCGGGCCGGGGGTCGGCATCCACCGACTGCCCGTCGACCGTCAACTTCATGCCAGTTCCCTCCTGATCTCCTCGGCGAGAACTCCCGTGACGTGACGACGCCAGTCCGCGGCGCCGTGTGCGTCGGTCAGGTAGTCGTCGGGGGAAATCCGTTCCGACAGAGAACGGCTCAGCACGTCGGCGTCGGGGACGGCGGGGGATCGCAGCACGAACGGCCGGACCGTGGACGCCGTGACGGTCAGCGTGAAACCGTCCGCGCCGACGCGCCCGACGAGCAGCGCACCGGACCGTCCGAGCGGCGAATACGCGATCTTGCGCAGCGAGGTGCGCCCCCGCAACGCGGCGGCGGGGAGATGAATGCTGCGGATCAGGTCGCCGAGGCCGAGCGACGTGCGACCGGCGCCGGTGACGAACCGGTCTACCGGAACTCGGCGTTCACCCCCGTCGGCTGTCCAGATCAGCACTTCGGCGTCGAGCGCGCAGCACAGCGTGATCATCGCGCCGGCGGGGAGAGCCAGCGCGAGGTTGCCGCCGACCGTCGCGGTGTGCCAGATCTTCCACGACGCGACCAGCGACTCGGCGCACGGCCGGAACAGGTCTTTGGCCGCCCACTCGGCGGGAAGCGGTGCATTGCAGAGGTTCTCGATGGTGCACGTCGCAGCGAGTTCCAGCCCGTCCTCGTGCACGGTGATCGCCGGCCAGTCGAGGGTGGCCAGGTCTACCAACCGGGTGACCGTCGGCTGCGGTTCCGAATACAGCCAGGTTCCCCCTGCCAGATACGCCGTTCCGGGTTCCGGGGCGGGCAGGTCGTCGCGGCTGCGGGGGGCCGATATCTCCGTGACGAACGACAGATCCATGGTGTCAGCCGGCCTTGCGCACCAGGACCCGATGGGCCCGCTCGACCTCCGCGGCGACATTCTCCTCGTTCACGGTGATCACTCTCCCACGCTCGACGACGGTCCGCCCGTTCACCAGAAGCAACTCCAGTGGTGGAGTGACGCCGAGGACGAGCGCCGCCACCGGGTCGGTGATGCCGGAATGCGCGAGTGTGTCGACCCGCCACAGCGCGAGGTCGGCCAGTGTGCCGGGCTCGAGGGAGCCGAGTTCGTCCTCCCGGCCGAGCACCCGGGCCCCGCCGCGCGTGGCGAGTTCGAGGGCGGTGCGCACCGACATCTCGCGCGGGCCGCCGCGAGCCCGGGCGAACAGCACGGCGTGGCGGGCCTCCTCCAGCATGTTGCACGCCTCGTTGCTGGCGGCGCCGTCGACACCGAGACCCAGCGGAACCCCGGCCGTGTGGAGGTCCTTGACCCGGGCGATCCCGGCGCCGAGGCGGGCATTGGACGTGGGGCAGTGGGCGGCGCCGGTGCCGGTGCCGGCCATCGTGCCGATCGCGGCGTCGTCGAGGTGGACGGCGTGGGCGTACCAGACGTCGGGGCCCACCCAGCCGAGTTGCTCCATGTACTGCACCGGGGTGCAGCCGAACCGCTCGGCGCAGAAGTCTTGCTCGTCAAGGGTTTCCGCGAGATGGGTGTGCAACCGGACCCCAGCGGACCGGGCGAGCGCCGCGGCCTCGGTGAGCAGGTCGCCGGTGACGGAGAACGGGGAGCAGGGTGCCACCGCGACCCTCAGCATCGAGTCGGGCGCCGGGTCGTGCCAGCGGTCGATGACGTCCTGGGTGCCCTTCAGCACGTCGTCGAGACGCTCCACCACCGAGTCGGGTGGCAACCCGCCCTGACTGTGGCCGAGGTCCATCGACCCTCGGCAGGGGTGGAACCGCAGTCCGACGGTCTGCGCGGCCTCGATCTCCGCGCCGAACACGTCGCCGCCGTCGCGGGGCACGACGTAGTGGTGGTCGGTGGTGGTCGTGCACCCGTGTTTCGCCAGCCAGGCGAGACCGCCGGTGGCCGCGGTCCGGACGGCGTCGGCGTCGATGCCCGCCCAGATCGGGTAGAGGGTGGTCAGCCAGCCGAACAGGGTGTCGTCGGCGGCGAGCCCGCGGGTGATCCACTGGTACAGGTGATGATGGGTGTTCACCAGCCCCGGGGTGAGCAGGCAACCGTGTCCGTCGACCACCCGGGCGCCCTCGATGACCGGCGCGGGACCGGCGCCGACGTCGACGATGCGGTTGCCCCGCACCACCACGTAGCCGTCCGGATGCTCGGTGCCCGCGGCGTCGACCGTAGCGACGTAGGCGCCGGAGATGACGACCGTGTCGGGGGACATCAGCTGAGCCACCCCGCGTACGCGGACCATGCGGGCCCGGGGTCGGGAGCGTCGGAACGCTGCACCGTGGCCTGGATCAGGCCGTAGGGGCGGTCGGCGGCATGGAACACCTCGTTGTCGTTCTCCACGCCGAAGCGCGCGAGGTCGTGCGCGAAGTGGTGCTTGTTGGGCGCGGACAGGCGCACCTCCGCGAGCACCGGGTACCGCTCGAGGATCGCCTTGCCGATCTCGTACAGCGTCTGCTGCAGGGCGAGCGAATGGACGGTCGCGAACGTCGCGACGATCTGTTCTTTGATGCCGTCGTAGACACTGTTCCAGTCGACGTCGGTGCTCACGAATCGCCATTGCACGACAAGCGAAGTCGCCATCACCCGGTCGTGGGTCTCCTCGAGGATCGTGTACTCGTCCTTCAGGAAGCCGAAGAACTCGCTGCCGGTGGACTTGAGGATCACGAGGTCCTTCAGCCCGCCGACCACCCACGTGCCGTCGGCGTCGACGGTGACCGCCGCGGTCCGCACCTCCTCACCCTTGCGCACCCACGTGTGATCGTGCTCGGCCCCGTCGACCACGGCGCGCTGCCACGCGTATTCCTCGATCTCGATGCGCGCACCCTGAACCGGGGCGACATCGTCCACGAAGTGCCGTGCCAGCGTCAGACCGTACTCCTCGATGGAGTCGAGCCCCTTCTCCTTCGCGTAGGAGTACGCCGTCTGCTTCTGGGTGTCGGTGGGCAGCACCGAACTCTGGTCGCCGGCGAGGTGCGCCGCCGAGAAGTCGCCGCGCAGGCACGTCGACACGCTCACGTCCCGGATCTCGTGCCGGGGGGTGTCGCGGTAGATCCGCACGATGCGGTTCTCGGCCTTGCCGTACTGGTTGTCGCCCAGGACGATGGCGCCGGTGAGGTCGGTCATTCTTCAGCTCCCGCGGTAGGTGGAATAGGCGAAGGGGGACAACAGCAACGGGACGTGGTAACCGCGCTGCGGGTCGTCGAGGACGAACGTGACGCACACCTCCGGGTAGAACGTCTCCTGGCCGCGGGCGGCGAAGTATTCGCCGGTGTCGAAGGCCAGCGAATAGGTGGCCGCGATGAGACCCTCCGGCGCGATTTCGGCGATGCGGCCGTCCGCATCCGTCGCCGCGCTCGCGATGACATCGCCTTCAGGTGACAGCAGACGGACGTGCATCCCGGCCGCGGGTGTGCCGTCGGTGGCGTCGAGCACGTGGGTGCTGAGGATCTTGGACATCAGTGTGCCGTGTCTCCGATCTCGCCGAGAAGGCGTTCGAGGCGTATCCGGTTGATGGCGGCCAGTTCGGTCCGCAGGATCTTGCGCTCCGTGGCGCCGTCGTTGCCGAGGCGGTCGCGCAGCACGTCCAGCAGTTCCTGCGCCGACCGACCGGACGCGCACACCAGGTAGACGTGCCCGAACTTCTGCTCGTACTCCTCGTTACCGGCCCGCAGGCGCGCGCGGACGTCGTCGTCGGCGGCGGCGACCGCCGACTGTTCGCGAGCGGACGACGGGTTGTCCGCCCGGTCGCCGATCCTCGGGTGGCCGGCCAGGGCCGCGTCGATCTCGGACTCCGTCAGGTCGCCGAGCACGTTCTCGGCGGCGGTGTACAGCGCGTCGGCGGACGGAAACGGACGGCCGACGGCCATCCGCTGCGCCCACACCGTCGACGAGCAGCACTGCACGAGCAGATCGACGGCCCGCGCGTCGCTCAGTGCGTTGAACGAAATCAGGCCGGGCGGTTCGGTCATGAGGGCTCCTCGCTCGTGCGCCTTTTCGGTACCTCTGGCTACCACTATGGCGCACCGGTGGCGGTCAATTCGGCGATAAGCCCTGCTTCGTCGACCCTGGTGCTGTGTCCGTCCCGGATCAGCACTTCGCCGTCGACCAGCACGGTGTCGACGATCTGCCGGCTCCCGGTGGTCAACAGCGTCGCGCCCGGGTCGCGGACCGGCAGGCAACCGAAGTCGCGCTCGAAGCGGATCAGGGTCAGGTCGGCTGCGCCGCCGACGGCCACACCGTTCGGGCGGGACGCGAAACCGACATTCTCGTTTGCGCCGTTCGTCGCGAGGTCCATCATGGCGTCGAATCCGAACAGGTCGGCCGTCTTGCGATGCGCCCGCTGCACGTAGGCGCCCATGCGCAGCGTTTCGAGCATGTCCTGGGTGTCGTTGCTGGCGGCGCCGTCGACGCCGAGCCCGACCGCGATGCCCGCCTCGAGCATCTCCGGAACGGGAGCGACACCGCTGCCGAGGCGCATGTTGCTCATCGGGTTGTACGAGACGGCCACGCCGCGGCGCGCCAGCACCGCACGTCCGCGGGCGTCGAGTTCGCAGCAGTGCACGGCGAGCAACCGGTCCCACAGGAATCCGTTCGCGTCGAGGAAGTCGACTGCGCCCGCGCCGGCATGCTCGCGGCACATCACGTCGTCGGTGGGTGTCTCCAGCAGATGGATCGACACGGTCATGTCGCGTTCGCCCGCGAACCGTCGCACCGCCGCCATCCCCTCCGGGGTCAGCGACCGCGGGTTTGGGACGGCCAGACCGACCGTGACCCGGGTTCCCTCGGCCTGCTTGACCAGGTGGTCGGTGTGCTCGAGCACGCCGGGCAGCGGCTGCAGGAGGCGCGGGTCGACGCCCCATTTGCGCGTTGTGTCCGCGCGGTCCGCCACTCCGCGGCCGAGGAGCGCCCGCACGCCGGTGTCTTCCAGGGCGCGCAGCACCGCGTCGTGCACGTCCGGAGACGGATGCGGCCACATGTGCTCGACCAGCGCCGTGGTTCCGCTGCGCAGGGCGTCGAGGCTCGCGGCGACCGCGGCCAGGTAGGCCCGCTCCGGGGTGATGACCGCGGATTCCTCACCCACGGTCAGCAGCCAGCTGAGCAGCGGCTGCCCCTCGCCGATGCCGCGCATCAACGACTGCTGCAGGTGGGTGTGGGTGTTGACGAATCCGGGGATCAGATATGCCCCCGCACCGTCGACCGCTGTGGCCCCCGACGGTGCCGGAGCGGTCGGGCGGATCTCGGTGATCAGACCGTCGGCGATCAGGACGTCGCGGTGCGGCAGCCAGCTGCCGTTCGAGTAGACGGTGACATCGGAAATCAGATCGGCGTGCATCCGCATCCTCCATGGGTTCTCGGGAGTGCGGCTGGTTCGCGCCCGCCGGACACGGGTTCGCACATTGCTCGTTTCAGCCATGGGCAATGTGCTCCGAAATATAGCGGGATCGTGTTTCCATCAGATTTCCTGTGCAGAAACAGGTCTCGCGACAGCCGAGGCGCAGAAGTCGACGAGCGCCGTGAGCAGGGCTTCGCGCGCCGACAGCTGCGGTGCGTGGTCGCTGGCCAGGGTCACCACCGTCGCACCCGGCACCCGGGCCTGCATCGCACGCTGCGTCACGAGCGGCACCGAACGGTCGAGCGTCGCCTCGACGTACAGTCGCGGGACGGTGCCGAACCGCTCCGGCGTCCACGGCGGGGCCATCAGCCGCGCGGTTTCCAGCTGCGGCCGCAGCTTTCGCGCCGCTGCGATGGCGTCACCAGCCGTGGACTCGTGGAAGAACACGGCGGCCGCGGCCTCCGGGGGCACGACGGTCCCGGACCCGTCGGGGGTGGACTGCAGCCAGGCCGAGATCCCGACCGGTTCCGGCAGTCGGAGGTCCTCGCAGAGGTCGCCGAAGTTGCTTCCCGAGGGCAGCATCATTCCGGCGACGTACGCCACGCCCGCGATGCGGTGCGGAATGCGTTCGGCCACTTCGGTGGCGACGATGCCGCCGCCCGAGTGTCCGACGAGGAATACCGGTCCGTCCAGGGACGCGATGTGGGCGGTGACCGCGTCCGCGACGTCGTCCAGGCCGGTCCGGGCTCCGTCCGCCCAGCTCCCGACACCGGGAAGCTCGAGCGGGTGCGGCTCGTATCCGTTGTCACGCAACGGCTCCAGCAGTGTGTCCCACACCCAGCTCCCGGCCCAGGCGCCGTGGATCAGTACGACGTGCGCACGGCTCACCGGGCGGCCTCGCGTTCCGCCGCGGCCAGGACCCGTTCGGCCTCGCGTCCCGGGGCCGTGTTCTTCTTGCCGTGACGGGAACCCGCCAGCTTCGCCTTGATGTGCTCGCGGACCGTCACCGGCTCGTAGCCGTCGTCGGAGTCGCCGCACAGTTGCGGCAACGACGCGATTACCGCATCGACGTTGCCGTCGTGGAAGAACGCCGCCGACCGTCGGCGCTTGATCGTTCCGTCGACGACCGGGGGTGTGACGCGGTGCAGCGTCGACATCCACCGGTCGTTGGTGAGCCGGGCGGTGAGGTCGCCGAGATTGACGAGCAGCGCGTCCTCCGCAGGGCTCACGTCGTGCCAGCGCTCGTCCCGCCCGAGCACCTGCAGTCCGGCCACACGATCGGCCCACAGCACCGTGACCAGTCCGAAGTCGGTGTGCTCGCCCATGCCGGTGAGGTCGCCGTCGAGGGTGACGCTGCCCTCCGGCAGGGCGTAGTTGTTCATGCGGAGGACGTCGATGGAATGGTCGGTCAGGGCGGCGAAGAACTCCGGATCGAGCCCGAGGGCGTCGGCGAAGATCCGTGTCAGGGTGCGTGCGACGCGCTCGCCGTGCGCGTAGTAGGCCTGCACGGACTCCGTGAAGGCCACAATCTCGGGCCACACGTTCAGTCCGTAGTCGTCCTCGGACAATGCCAGGCCAGGAAACGAGCGGGCTTCGGTTCCGACGTTGTAGGCCTCGAAGAAGTCGTTCATACGGGTGGCCGACTCGACGCCCAGGCTCAGACTGAGAGACTCGCTCTTCGGCGGGCTGTACCCCCGGTTGGCACCCTCCACGCGATACGCCTTCTTCGCCTCGAGCGGAAGCGCGAAGAAGTCGTCGATGGCACCGGCGAGTCCGTCGATCACCGGGGCCGGGATGCCGTGGCCCAGGATCTGGATGAATCCGACGGTGGCGCAGGCGGAGTCGACCTCGCGCGCCACCCGGGCCCGCTCCGCGCCGGACCCGCCGGTGACGTACGGGGAGATGTCGATGACGGGGACGTCGAACGGCTCAGGCTCGGGCGGCAGCATGCGGCTCCTCGGAGGTGGTGGGAACGGGGTCGGAGTGGGCGACGACCGGGGCGGACGCGGCGCGGGCGGCGGTTCCGATCCGGGTGTGGTTGAACAGCAGGTTCAGGGAGAACGCGGAGATGGCGGCGAGGGTGATACCACTGCCCAGCAGGATCTGGGCGGAGGAGTTGAAGTGCTCGAACATGCCCTCGGCGAACTCGGGCAGCAGACCGATGCCCACCGACACCGCGACGATGGTGGTGTTGATCCGATCGCTGAGATCGACCTTACGGAGGGTGTTCATACCCACCACCGCGACAGTCGAGAACAGGATGATGCCGACACCGCCGACGACCGGTGCGGGCAGTGCCGCCACCACGGCACCCATCTTCGGGATCAGTCCGAGGACGATCAGGATGGCGCCGCTCGTGGCCGTGACGTACCGGCTGTGGACGCGGGTGGTGGCGACGGCTCCGACGTTCTGGGTGAAGATCGTGTCGACGAACGCGTTGAAGATGCCGCCGAGCACACCGGACATCGCGTCGCCGACGAGGCCGTGGGCCACGTCGCCCTTGGTGAGCGGCTTGCCGGTGATCTCGCCGAGCGCCAGCATGCTCGCCGTCGACTCCGCGAACACCACGGCCATCACGATGCTCATCGCGACCACCGCGGTGATCGGGAATTCCGGTGCGCCGAAGTGAAACGGTGCGGTGACGCCGAACCAGGAGCTGCCGGACACCCCGCCCAGGTCGATCAGGCCCATCGGAATCGCGACGAGCGTGCCGATGACGAGGGCGATGAGGACACCGAGCTGGGTCCAGATCCCGCGTCCGAGGCAGAGGAATCCGATCGCGACGAGCACGACGACGCCGGCGAGCATGATGTTGCCGGGATCGGCGAAACCGTCTGCCGTCGGATCGTTTCCGACGATGAGACCGGCGGCGACACCGATCAGGGAGATGCCGACGACGGTGAGGACGACCCCGGTGACGAGTGGTGGGAAGAACCGGATCAGTCTGGCGAAGGGGACCGCGAGCGCGAGTCCGACGAGACCGCCGGCCAGCATGGAACCGTAGACCGCCTGAAGCCCGTACTCCTGGGCGATGAGGATCATCGGTGTCAGCCCGGCGAACGTCGCGCCGCAGACGATCGGCAGTCGTGCGCCCGCCAGCTTCCCCACCCCGAGACTCTGGATGATCGTGATGATGCCGGCGATCAGCAGATCGGCGCTGATCAGCAGCGCGACGGTGGAGTTGTCGAGTCCTACTGCGGCACCGAAGACCAACGGGACGGTGATGCAGCCGGTGTACATGATCAGGACGTGCTGCAGACCGAAGGCCGCTTGCCGCACGAGGGGCAGGCGCTGGTCGACTGCGTGGAAGGACATGGGTCGATCTCCATCCGAGTGAAGGGAGCGTTCGAGTTCACGTTCTATTGAGCACGTCAATCTTTACTAAGCAGGGTCAATTTCGTTTCGTCCGTGTTATCAGTCGAGGTTTCCGCGAAATCCGGTGCTAGCGTTCGGCTCATGGACGAGGATCAACACCTGCTGGCCGTTGCGATCGGTACCGCGATCAGATCGGCCAGGCGCGACGCGGGGCTGACCCTGCGCGACGTGGCGGCGAAAACGGGACTGTCGCAACCGTTCCTGAGTCAGGCCGAGAACGGCCACTCGGTGCCCAGTGTGATGAACCTGCACCGGGTGGCCCAGGTGCTGGGCACCACGGCGCATGCCCTGCTCGAGCAGGGTGCGCGCACGCCGACCAGTCTGGTGCGTAGTCGGGAGGGCAGACGCTTCGCGCTGTCGGACGGTGCCGTGCTCCGGTTCTGCTCCACGGGTGCGCGGGCCATGGAACCGAACGAGGTGACCGCCCAACCGGGTTCGCAGGCCGGGGAACACACCGAACACGCCGGTGAAGAATTCATCTACGTCATCGAGGGCCGAATCCGCGTGGAGGTGGGGGTGGAGGAGAGCTATGTGCTCGAGCGGGGCGACACACTCTACTACCCCGCCACCGTGCCGCACCGGTGGTTCAACGACGCCGCCGAACCGGCCCGGTTCCTCATCACGAGCACCCCGCCGTCCTTCTGACGCTCAGCGACCGAACCCCTCGAGCAGTCCGGTGTACGCCTTGGGCAGGGGAGGCGCGAACTCTCCGCGCGCACCGGTCCGGAGACCGAGCGTCACGAGGGACTGCACCATGAGGGTGGCCGCCGCCACACCGTCGACCACGGGCACCCCGAGTTCCGCCGAGATGACGGCGCACAGGTCAGCCATGCCCGCGCAGCCCAGCACGATCGCGTCCGAACCGTCCTCGTCGAGGGCGACCCGGCACGCTTCGGTGATCACCTTCACGGCATCGGGGTCGCGGTCGAGGTCGAGGACCGCGATCTCGCACGCGTGTACGCCGAGGCAGAAGCGTTGCATGCCATACCGTTCGGCCAGTTCCCACGCCCGTCCCCGGGTGCGTCCCAGCGTCGTGACGACGCTGAACCCGCGCCCGAGGAAGCTCGCGGCGTGCATGGCCGCCTCCGCGATTCCGAGCACGGGTCCGGACGCCAGTTCACGGGCCGCGTCGAGGCCCGGGTCGCCGAAACAGGCGATCACGTAACCGTCCACCCCCGCCTCCTCGCCGCGGGCGATCTCCTCGAGAAGCCCGGGGACGCTGAGCGCTTCGTCGTAGTGACTCTCGATCGACGCGGGACCCATCGTCGGGCTCACCGCCTCGACGAGCGTCCCGAGGCCCGCGACGGAGCGGGCGCAGTCGCCGATCTTGTCGGTCATCGACTGCGTGGTGTTGGGATTGACGACCTTGATGAGCACGATGTTTCGAACCTACGCTTCGATCGGGGCCGCGCGATTCGCGCGACGGGCGCCGGCGGACAACAGGAGATAGCAGGTGAATCCGACGCCCATGCCCAGGAACCACGAGTACTGGGCAGCGCCCGCCATGCCCCACACGTCGAGTCCGAACGGCTGCGCCTTGAAGACGACGGGCACGACGGCGACCAGCGCTCCGACGACGGTGGAGATGATCGCGGCCGGGTTGTAACCCTTCTTGTACCAGTATGTTCCGCCCTCGGACATGGTGAACATGTCGTCGACGATCACCCGCTGCCTGCGCACCAGGTAGTAGTCCGCGATGAGGATGCCGAACAGCGGGCCGATGAACGCGCCCAGCGTCTCGAGCGTGTAGTGAATCACCTCGGGATTGTTGTACAGATTCCACGGCGTGATCAGGACGGATCCGACGGCGGCGATCATCCCGCCGGTCCGCCAGCTGATCCGCTGCGGGCTGACGTGGGAGAAGTCGAACGCCGGGGAGACGAAGTTGGCGACGATGTTGATGCCGATGGTCGCGACGATGAAGGTGAGCAGGCCGAGCACCACGGCGAACAGGTTGTCCATCTGCGCCACCGTCTCGACCGGATCGGTGATCAGGCGCCCGTACACGGGCAGGGTCGCGGAGGCGGTGACGACGGTGAGGATCGAGAAGAACAGGAAGTTGACCGGGAGGCCGAGGAAGTTGCCGCGCTTCACCGCGGCGAACGTCTTGCCGTACCGGGAGAAGTCGCCGAAGTTGAGCATCGGGCCCGAGAAGTACGACACGACAAGGGCGATCGCGCCCAGCACCACGGGCACGGCCGACCAGCCGGTGTAGTTGACCTCGCCGAGGTTCAGGCTGATGTTCGACCAGCCGGCCTCGCTGATCAGGTAGATCGCGAGCATCATCATCACCACGTAGACCGCGGGGCCGCAGAAGTCGATGAACTTGCGGATGCTCTCCATGCCGCGCCAGAACACCAGCGCCTGCAGCACCCACATCGTCATGAATCCGGCCCAGCCGAGCGCCGACAGCCCGAGGAATCCGTGCTCGTGCACGTCCGCCCACGGTGCCAGGC
Source organism: Rhodococcus jostii NBRC 16295 (assembly GCF_001894825.1). GTDB lineage: Bacteria > Actinomycetota > Actinomycetes > Mycobacteriales > Mycobacteriaceae > Rhodococcus_F > Rhodococcus_F jostii. The sequence goes on from NZ_BCWY01000003.1 coordinate 40,763, forward strand.
CCGGCCAGATCTTCAGACCGAGGATCACGAACGCGTGCGACGCCAGGTAGGTCTGGATTCCGTACCACGCCACCGCGATGAGTCCACGGATGATGGCAGGCACGTTGGCACCCAGAACGCCGAAAGCGCTGCGGCACATGACCGGGTACGGAACGCCGGTGACCTGGCTGGGCTTGGCCACCAGGTTCGCGAACACGTTGACGATCGCGATACCGACCACCAGGGCGACGAGAACCTGCCAACTCGTCAGGCCGAGCGCGAACAGGCTGCCCGCGGTCACGTACCCGCCGACGCTGTGCACGTCGGACATCCAGAACGCGAAGATGTTGTACGAAGACCACGACTGCGTCTTCAGCGGCGCGAGGTCGTCGTTGGTCAGTCGCGGGTGATAGCCGGGCTTGATGAGCCCCGCGCCGGCCAGGTGTGCACCGGGGACGGTTCCCCCTTCGGAGGAGGGCGCTGTCTGAGTCATCGTTTTGCTCCCTGGTGCAGTCCGGAGATGACTGCGTCGACGTAAGGGTGCCTCGGTGAAAAGCACACCACCGAAGCGCTGGGAGCAAAAGTAGTTTTCGGATATTTCCTGGTTGTGACAGCGAAGATATATTCTCAGCGGCGCTCGGTCGAGCCGAGAATATATCTTGCCGGGGGTCTAACCGGGCGTGTCCCGGAAGATTCCGGTGTCCGTGGGCAGCGCGGCGATCACCGTGTCGAGTTGTTCGTTGTGCCGATCGGTGGCCGCCTTCAGGGCCGCGGCGTCACGGGCGAGGAACGCCGCGAGCATGTCGCGGTGCCCGAGGTGGAGCCGCAGCCGCTCCGGGGTCCCGACCTGCGACATCGGCTGCACCGGTTCGGTGATGTTCCATGCCGCCTCGAACATGTGCAGGAGCCGCTGCATCCGGCACGGCGACGCCAGAGCGAGGTGGAAGTTGCGGCTCTCGCGGTGGTACGCGGTCAGGTCGTCCTCGAGAACCGAGCGGTCGAGGGCCTCGTACGCCTCCCTCGCGCGGGCGTCGTCCGCCTGGTCGGCGAGGGTGATCGCCACGGAGTGCGCCGCCGACTCGAGGACGCCCCGCACCAGGTAGAGCTCCTCGAGTTCGTCGACGGTGAGCCGGGCGACCGTGTACCCGGCGTTGGCCCGGTGATCGACCAGGCCTTCGCCGATCAGCGTCTTCAGCGACTCCCGGATCGGGATCCGGCTGACACCGAAATGCTCGGCCACCTCGTCGACCGGGATCGGCGTGCCGGGCGGGGCGCCGCCGCTGAGGATCACCCGGCGCAGTTCCTCGAGGATCACGGTCTGGGAACTGCCGGGATCCCGGTTGGCCAGGTTCGTGACCAGCATCGACGGTCGGCGCGGTGGCATCGGGACCGTCCTCAGGCGGGGTGTGTGTCGCGCCAGTGGCGGGCGATCTCGATGCGCCGGGCGACCCAGACGTCGTCGTGCGACTGCACGTGGTCGAGGAAACGCTCGAGCGCCGCGGTGCGGGCGGGTCTGCCGACGATGCGGCAGTGCAGACCCACGGACAGCATCTTCGGTGCCCCGGCCGTTCCCTCCGCGTACAGGACGTCGAACGCGTCCCGCAGGTGCGCGAAGAACTGCTCGCCGCTCGGGAAACCGCCGGGCGACGCGAACCGCATGTCGTTCGTGTCGAGGGTGTACGGGACCACCAGGTGGTCGACGAGACCCTTCCCGGGGGCGTCAACCTTCACCCAGTAGGGCAGGTCGTCGGCGTACGAATCGGAGTCGTACTCGAAGCCGCCGTGCTCGACCACCAGTTGCCGGGTGAGCGGGGAGTCGCGGCCGGTGTACCAGCCCAGCGGCGCCTCGCCGGTGAGGTCCCGCAGGATCTCCACTGCCTCGGCCAGGTCCCTGCGTTCGGCGTCCTCGTCGGAGAGTTGGTACGACTTCCACCACAGGCCGTGGCAGGCGATCTCGTGACCGAGTTCACGAAACGCGCTGACGGCCTCCGGGTTCCGCTGCATCGCCTTGGCCACCGCGAAGATCGTGAGCGGCAGCCCTCGGCGCTCGAACGCCCGGAGCACGCGCCACAGGCCGGCGCGGGATCCGTATTCGTAGATCGATTCCATGCTCATGTGCCGGTTCGGGAACGACTGCGCCCCCACCATCTCGGACAGGAACGTCTCCGACGCCTCGTCGCCGTGGAGCACGTTGTTCTCGGCGCCCTCCTCGTAGTTGAGGACGAACTGGACGGCGATCTTCGCGCCCCCCGGCCACTGCGGATCGGGCGGGTGCGGCCCGTATCCGACCAGGTCACGGGGATAGCTGGTATCGAAACCGTGGGTCATACCGTCAACCCTTCCCGACCCGCCTCGGTCAGGGAACCCCACAACCGCAACCGCGCCATGCCGCCGTCCGGGAAGATGTCGAGCCGGGCGTCCGTGACGGGCCGATCACCGTCGAGGACGAATCGGTGCCTCGTGTCGGGCTGCAGACGTGTCCGCGGGAACAATTCCGTCCACTCGCCGTCGCCGTCCCGTCCGAGGAGGCTCGCCTCACCCGGGGCGTTGCCCAGGAAGTAGGAGGTGTCGATCTCGACCAGCGACACGGTGCCCTGGGCGGCGAGGCGGATCTCGACCCAGTCGTTGTCGTCGTCGCGCCGGCGGGACGTCTCCCAGCCGTCGCCCATCACCCGGGCGAGACCGGGGAGCAGCATGTTCTGCGGCGACCCGTAGAACATGTTGGAGCAGGACGTGACTCGGGCGCCGTTCTCGAGCGCCGCGAGATCGACCGGGCCCGCGTCGAGGAACCGGGGGTCGGGACGACCCTCGCCGTGCACCCGCAACCGGGCGACACCGCCGTCCGGGTGCATCGTGAGCTTCACGTGCGTCCACCGCCGGTCGGAGTCGACCGCGAACGGATTCTCGGTGTCGCCCTGAACGGGGCTGCGCTCGACGATCGTGGTCCAGTCGGCGCCGACCAGTTCCTCGGCGGACGGGTAGCCCTCGACGGACGCGGCCTCCACCGAGATCTCCGGCGGGTAGTTGCCCTTGAACCACGCGGTGTCGACGACGACGCCGCGCACCACGCCGGGAACACCGAGCCGGACGATCGCCTCGTCGCTGCCGGCCACCCGACGACGCCGGGTCTCCCAGCCGTCGTACACCTGACCCTTGTGGCCGAACGTGGCCGGCTGGTACACGGCGGCCGTCGGGCGGATGAGGTTCTCACGCTCGGCGAACAACTCGTCGTTGGCCCAGACGACGGCGCCGCCGAGGGTGCGTACGGCCAAGTCCGGGAGACTGCGGAAATCGGGTGTGGTCGGGGTGTTCGGGGACACGGTGTGCGGCTACCTCCTGATCGGGCGTGGGGCAAGTGTAGGGGAGTTCGGGGCGCGCGGCGCCGACCGCGAGCCGGGACGTGCGGGGCTCAGGGCTCCGGAACCACCGTGCGCGAGAGGACGTCGCGGAGGGTGCCGGCGTCGCAGCTCGGTGCCTGGGCGAGCACGGCCGCCTCGTCGAACGCGCCACACGCCAGTCCGCGCAGGACCACCGTCGCGAGCGCCTGTGCGGTGGCCGGTTCGTCCATCACCCCGCCACCCTGGCGGTCGAGGTAGGCCTGCAACCGGGTGGCCGCGGCGGGCAGCGCGTCGCGGTAGAAGTCGAACGTCGCGAGCCAGCGGGTGATCAGGTGCCCCGGATGCATGTCCCAGCCCTGGTAGTACCCGCGTTCGAGCGAACGGGTGACGAGCCGGTAGTGCCTTGTGAGGGCGGCGCGGATCTCGTCGTCACTGCCCTGCGGGACGACCTGGGTGGAGCCGTCGCACACCCACACCCCGGTTTGCGCCGCCGCCACCAGCATCACGGACTTCGCGTGATCCGCGACCGGGTGCTCGAGCGACTGGAACCGCGAGGCGATCCCGCAGGCCGCACTGTAGTCGTAAGTGCCGTAGTGCAATCCGGTGCAGCGACCGTCGGCGAGTTGGATGGCCTTCGCGACGGTGACGGTGCCGTCCGGCCCGAGCACGGCCTGCGGGCTCTCGATCTGCAACTCGAAGAGCAGCGACCTGTCGGGGAGCCCGTACGCGCGCTCGAGCTCCTCGCACAACGCGACGACGGCGGTGACCTGCTGGGCTGCACGTAGTTTCGGGACGGTGAACACGAAGCCGTCGGGAACCCCACCCGCACCTTCGAGGACGAGTTCGAGGGTGCGGATCCCGCGCCGGCGCTCGTGCGGGGCCAGGCCCTTGGCCCGGATCCCCAGCGACCGCGGCCCGGACGGGTCGGCGGAGAGCCTACGCAGTGTGCGGCCCGCCTCCAGCGCGGCCGCGTCCTCGACGTCGTCGCTCCGCCAGCCGAAGCCGTCCTCGAAATCGATCCGCAGATCCATGACCGGACGAGTTTCGAGCATCGCGCGGACGTCGGGAAGCGCACCGGTCGTGCCGATTTCGGACAGCGCGTCGGCGTGCCGGTCCAGCAGCGCGACAGCCTGCTCCCCCCACACCCGCGGGGTGTCCGGTCCGGCGTCCGCGGCGCTCACGTAGACGGTGTGGATGGGCTGCGGCTGCTGCCGATCACCCGGAAAGGCCGCCGTGAGGTCGGTGTCGACCGGGGCGAGCAGTGCGTCGACGCGGTCGAAACCGCTGTCGGGGAGACGGCTGAGGTACTGGGGGTTCACGCCACGATCTTGGCAGAAGTGCGGGATTCCCGTCGTCCACGGGCTTCGCCCGATGTCATCTCGGTCTGCTCCGACCGCACCGCGGTGACCTCCGGTCAGGCGGTCGCGCCGCGCAGATACGACTCGACGGCGCGCATCAGCTGCTGCACGCTGCGCTCGGTGCCCGGCTCGATTCCGTCGAGCGATCGGGCGCCCATGAAACGGTCGAAGACCAGGCCTTCGACGACGCTGACGAAGTCGGCGCCCGCGCTGTAGGGGTCGGCGACACCGAGGGCGTCGAACAGTTCGGCGGCGTGGACGCGGGAGAACAGGCAGGTCGCGAGCAGCGCATGCAGTTCGGCGTCGCCGGACAGTTCGACGGTGAGCGCGTGCCGCGCGATCAGGTCGTCGCGGCGGGTGTGCAGCAACCGGTCGAGCGACCGGGCCACGTCCTCGGCCAGGGAAGACAGGTCCCCGGGAGGGGGTGCGGTGTTCTCGAAGTCCCGCCGCGAGCGTTCGGTGAGCCGGCGTACCGCGGATTCGACGAGCGCACGCCGGGTCCGGAAGTAGTACGACGTCGATCCGCCCGGCAGACCCAGTTCGCGGTCGACGGCCCGGTGCGTCAGGGCGCGCATGCCGTCGTGGGCGATGATCGTGATCGCCGCGTCGGCTATCTGCTCACGCCGCTCGGGCACGGTGTCTACCTCCTCACATCGGGTTGTCGCCGATGACTCTACATTCGTAGTGTCTCCTCTATGGATGTAGAGGTTCTGTTGGACGACGCGCAGCGTGTTGCCGCGGCCGTCCTGCACGAGACCGCCGACGGCCTGGCGGAGGGTCGGTCCGGGGTTCGTGGCGTCTACCTGTGGGGACCCGTCGGCCGAGGCAAGACCTGGTTGATGGACGGCTTCCAACGTTCGGCGCCGGGACCGAAGCGCCGGGTGCACTTCCACGACTTCTTCCGAAAGCTCCACGCGGACGCGCACGATCTGGGGTCCATCGACCTCGCGATCGACGCGGCGCTCGGCGACGTCCGGCTGCTGTGCTTCGACGAGTTCCACCTCCACGACGTCGGGGACGCGATGCTGGTGGCGCGGCTGCTGACGGCACTGTTCGCCCGCGGGATCACGCTGGTGGCCACCTCGAACTACCCGCCCGATGGGCTGCTGCCCAACCCGCTGTTCCATCACCTGTTCGCGCCGACGATCACCGTCCTGGAACGGAATCTGACGGTGGTGCGGGTCGCGGGACCGGTCGACTACCGCACGGTGACCACGTCGGAAACCGGGTTCTCGCTCGGACGGTTCGCCGGCGCCGCCGAGATCGAGGGTCCGGACCTCCGCGAACGCGTCACGCTGCCCGTCGGCACGCGCACCGTGACGGCGTCGGCGGTACGTGACCGGACCGTGTGGTTCGACTTCTCGGCGCTGTGCGACACCCCGACCGCACCCGCCGACTACCTCGACCTGTCGGCACGGTTCCCGTGCTGGGTGATCAGCGGTGTGCCCCGACTACGAGAGGTGGGCGCGGAGACCGTGCGACGCTTCGCGAACGTCGTCGACGTGTTGTACGACAGGGAGACACCGCTGACCGTCGTGGCGGACGCGCTGTGGGAGGACCTGTTCGCCGGGCTCGAGGGCACGCTCGACGTCGACCGCCTGGTGAGCCGGTTGTCGACGCTGCAACGATGACCGCGCCGGGCAGACCCCGAGGTCTGCCCGGCGGCGGCGCATCGATCAGACGTACTTGCTGTACGCGGGCAGGTCCAGCTGACCGTTGCCGGACAGTCCGATGACCACGACCTCCGGATCGGTGACCGTGCGCGCATGCGCGATGGCGGCGGCCACGGCGTGGGTGGATTCCGGCGCGGGGATGATGCCTTCGGCGCGGGCGAAGAGCAGGCCCGCGGTGAGGGCGTCGTCCTGTTCGATCGCGGTGGCCTCCATCAGGCCGAGGGCGACGGCGTGCGAGACCATCGGCGACATGCCGTGGTACCGCAGGCCACCCGCGTGGATCGCGGGCGGAACGAAGTCGTTGCCCAGCGTGTACATCTTCAGCAGCGGAGTCAGGCCCGCGACGTCGCCGAAGTCGTAGCGGTATTCCCCCTGCGTGAGCGAGGGGCAGGCCGCCGGCTCGCAGGCGACGAGGCGGGTGGTCGTTCCCTCGCGCAAGTTGCGGCCGAGGAACGGGAAGGTCAGGCCGGCGAGATTGGAACCGCCACCGGCGCAACCGAATACCGTGTGCGCCACGGGCTCGCCGGCTTCCTCCAGCTGCGCCAGGGCTTCCTGGCCGATCACGGTCTGGTGGAGCATGACGTGGTTGAGGACGCTGCCCAGTGAGTAGTGCGCGCGGGGGTCGCCTGCGGCCACCTCGACGGCCTCGCTGATCGCCATACCCAGCGAACCGGTGGTGTCGGGGTGCTCGGCGAGAATCGCCCGACCAGCCTCGGTGAGGTCGGACGGCGACGGATGGCAGATGCCGCCGTAGGCCTCCATCTGCAGTCGGCGGTAGGGCTTCGCGTCGAACGAGGCCCGAACCTGCCACACCTCCACCTCGAGACCGAGCAGAGCGCCGGCGAACGACAGCGACGCGCCCCACTGGCCCGCACCGGTCTCGGTGGTCAGTTTGGTGGTGCCCTCGAGGGCGTTGTAGTACGCCTGCGCGACAGCCGTATTCGGCTTGTGCGAGCCGACCGGGCTCACACCCTCGTACTTGTAGTAGATCCGTGCGGGGGTGCCGAGGACCCGTTCGAGCCGGTGCGCGCGCACCAGCGGCGACGGACGCCACGTGCCGTAGATCTCACGGACCGTGTCGGGGATCTCGATGTAGCGATCGGTCGCGACTTCCTGCTCGATGAGGCTCGCGGGAAACAGCGGCGCCAGGTCCTCCGGGCCCAGCGGCTCCCGGGTGCCGGGATGCAGATGCGGCGGAACAGGTTCCGGAAGATCGGCTGCGAGGTTGTACCAATGGGTGGGTACGGCCGAGGGAACCGTAACCCCCAGAGGTTCCAGCGATCGAGCGAGTTCGGCTCCGGTTACCGGGGACGTGGTCAAGTAACTCTCCTTCGTGGATGGGTGCGTCCGGAACATGCTGCGCTGTCTGCTGCCGTGAACGGGTGATTTTCCCGGTCCCCGCGTGTCACGATGGAAGGGCAACTCGGGAGTGAGGATGCCGGACCGTCGGGTGAGAAGCAGGGTCGTCCACACGGTCGCCCTGCTGGCGGCCGTCGTGACGGTCACCTTTGCGGCGAGGGTGGTCCCCGCGCCCGACACCCCCGCCACACCGACGGAGCCCGGCGCCGGGGCAACGCGGGCCCTGGTCGTCCTCTCGGCGACCGCCGTCGTCGTCGCGGCCGTGGCACTCGCGTCGGCCATCCGCGGCGGTCGGCCACGCGTCGCCCCCGATTCGCCGACCATGGGTCCCACCGGAAGCACCGGAGCCTCGGTATCGCGTCGGCACATCGTCGGGTGGGCGGCGTTCGCTGCCCTCCTGGTGGCAACGGTGCTCGTCGCCGGATCCGTCGGTGGCGACGACCCACTGGACCAGCCGCGGTCCCCGGCGAACCCGACCGCCGACGACAGCGCCGATCGAACCGACACGGTCGTGCCCGCCGAGACGAATCCACCGCCCGGCGACGTCGACGCGAACCGCGAGGACCTCACGGAATTGTGGACCGCGGCAGCGATTGTCGGGCCGATGCTGGTGACGCTACTGATCCTCGGTGCCGTGGCGCGGCGCCCGCTCCAGGCCCGGGCCGGTGCCTGGACCTCGGCGCGTTCCGCCGACGTCCCGGGCACCTCGCAGTCGTTGGCCCGGGCGGCGGAGGAAGGGCTCGCGGTGGTCGTCGTCCCGAATCTGCCGCCGCGCGAGGCCATCATCGCCAGCTACGCCGCGATGGAAGATGCGCTGCGCGGAGCCCCGGGCGCCGAGCCACGGGACTCGGACACACCGTCCGAAGTGCTGGCCCGTGCAGTGCAACTCGGCGTCCTGCGATTCGAGGCCGCGGCGCCGCTCGTGCGCCTCTTCTCCGAGGCGAGGTTCAGCCTGCATCCGATGGGCGAACGCCACCGCGACGAGGCCGCGAATCTGCTCAGGCGGGTGCGGGGCGACCTCGGGAGCGACTCGTGTTCGCCGTCGCAGTAGTCGGTGTCGGGGCAGTGCTGGCCGTGGAGGTCCCGCTGGTGGCGGCCGGTCGGTACAGCGCGGCCGTGCTGGTCGCGGGAATTGTGACCGCCCTGGTGCTCTTCGAGATTCGACGGCGCCTCACACCCGCGGAACCGGACGACCTACCGTCGGGTGTGGAGGCGGAACGGGCCGAGGCGATGGCCCGCTGGGTGGCGCGGACCGAAACGCTGATCAGCTGGGCCGACGGCACACGCGGCGACTGGGACCACCATCTGCGCCCGCTCCTCGCGCGCGAATTCCAGCAGTCGACCGGACAGCGGCCGGGGCTCGACCCGGCCGACACCGCGGCAGCGGGCGAGGTGTTCTTCGGCGACCTGTGGCGGTGGGTCGATCCCGACGGCATTCAGCGCACCGATCGGACCGCACCCGGCCCGGGCCGCGACGTGCTCGACCGGATCCTGCAACGACTGGAGCTGCTGTGACGATGCCCGCCGAGATCACCACCGCGCGCGCCCACGCGGTGCTGGCGGAGGTCGAACGGGCGGTGGTCGGCAAGCACGACGAACTCACGTCGATCCTGATCGCGGTGCTGGCGGGCGGGCACGTGCTCATCGAGGATCTGCCCGGGCTGGGAAAGACGTTGGTGGCGCGAACTTTCGCTGCCGCTCTCGGGCTCGACTTCACCCGGGTCCAGTTCACCCCCGATCTGCTGCCGGCCGACCTGCTCGGCGCCACCATCTACGACATGCCGTCGGGTCGCTTCGAGTTTCGTCCGGGACCGATCTTCACGAATCTGCTCCTCGCCGACGAGATCAACCGCACCCCACCCAAGACCCAGGCGGCGCTGCTCGAGGCGATGGCGGAGGGACAGGTCAGCGTCGACGGCACCACCCGCATGCTGCCGCGTCCGTTCGTCGTGCTCGCCACCGACAATCCCATCGAGTACGAGGGCACGTACCCGCTACCCGAGGCCCAGCTGGACCGGTTCGCGCTCCGACTGCGACTCGGGTATCTCACCGAGAACGACGAGCACGAGATGCTGCGTCGGCGGCTCGATCGGGGATCGGCACCCGTCGTGATTGAGCAGGTGGTCGACGCCGCCGACCTCCTGGCGATGCGCGAATCGCTCGAGCAGGTCAGTGTCCATCACGACGTACTCGGGTATGTCGTCGCGCTCGCGAACGCCACCCGCCATCACCCGCAGGTCGAGGTGGGGGCAAGCCCCCGAGCGGAACTCGACCTCGTCCAGCTGGCGCGGGCCCGCGCCCTCCTCGCCGGCCGCGACTTCGTCATTCCCGAGGACATCAAGGCGCTGGCCGTTCCCGCTGTCGCGCACCGCATCAGCCTGCGCCCGGAGATGTGGGTGCGCCGCATCCGGAGCGACGACGTCCTCGCGGAACTGCTGCGCCGCCTCCCGGCGCCGAGGGCACGATGACGGAGCGCACGCTGGCGTGGCGGGCGTCGCCGGCAGCCCTCGCGCTGGCGACCTGCGCGGCCGTGGCACTGACCGCGGGGGTCGTGGGGCGCTGGTGGGAAGTGGTGGTGTTCGCCGCCCCGATGCTGGGCGCGCTCGGTTCGGTGACGTGGCTGCCACGACCGGCCACCGGCGTCCGCGCCGACACGTCGGGACGCATGCTGCGGTGTTTCGAATCCGAGTCCGTGCGGTTCACGGCGCACGTGGTGACGTGCGGCGGCGCGGCCGAACTCGCGGTGACACCGGCGCCGTCCGACAACTACACGGTCGAGCAGGTCGGCGACGGCGACTATCAGCTGTCGGCGGACCGATGGGGTCGGTACGAACCCACCCTGATCGTCACGGCCCGCGCCGGCGGCGGTCTGCTGACGGCGACGGCGCGGGTCCCCGTCGCCGAACTGCGGATCTTTCCGCTCGCACCGCCGATGCCGACGCCACTTCCACATGCCCCGCTTCCGGACCGCATCGGCGCGCACCGCACCCGCCGATTCGGTTCCGGCGTCGAGTTCGGCGACATCCGGCCGCACGCCCCCGGCGATCCGCTGCGCAGCGTCAACTGGCCCGTGAGTGCCCGCCGCGGCCGGCTACACGTGACCGAACGGATCATGGACCGCGCCGCCGACGTCGTCGCCGTCCTCGACACCACCCCGCAGGCGCCGGGACCCGCGTCGGAGAGCCTGCACCGGACCGTCCGCGGGGCGACGCAGGTGGTGCAGGCGGCGTTGCAGCGCGGCGACCGGGCCGGGGTTGTCGCCAGCGGGCTTCGGCTGCGGTGGCTCGGCGCCGACATCGGGCGCAGGCAGTTTTACCGGATCCTCGACACCGTCCTCGACTCCGAGGCCGGCGCCACCGAATCCGAGGTCGGCGGCGGCGCCTCCGAGGGCACCCTTGTGCCCCGGGTCGCGCTGCCGCCGAGGGCCGTCGTCATCGCGTTCTCCACCATGCTGGACACCAATTTCGCGCTGTCGCTGCTGGAGTTGAGGCGACGCGGGCATGTCGTCGTGGCCGTCGACGTGCTCCGCGGCCCCCCGTTCGAACACGAACTCGACCCGATGACCGCCCGGATGTGGCGGCTCGAACGCCGGAACATGTACCGGAACATGGGCGTTCTCGGTGTCCCGGTGGTGGCGTGGGAGGACGATTCGGCGCTGGATCTCGCGCTCGCGCTGGCCGATCGTGCCCGCAGGCCCTCGGCGGCGTTCCGATGAGATGGGGTGCGGTGCTCGTCGTGCAGGGCGCGTTGATCGCGCTCGTTCTGGGCAATGCGTCCGCGGTCGCGGCGGCCGCCGCCGGTGTCGCGGCGACGGGACTGCTGCTCGTCGCGTACACCGGTCTCGCGCCGGGCGTCCCGAGGCTACTGCTGGGCGCGGTCGTTGCCGGCGCGGCCGCGAGTCTGGCGGCGACACTCCCGGACGGACCGGCATGGTCGTCGCTGCTCGGACCGGTTGCGGTGGTGGTGCTGTTCGTCGTCGCGGTGTGGCCGTACGTCGGCAACCGCAGGTCGGCCGAAAGTCAGAACCGGCGGATGCTGTAGATGTGGAACTGCGACAGCGGCGCCAGACCCACCGGCACGCCGCGTCCGTACGCGTTGAAGACCTGACCGAAGCCCGCGTAGATACCGATGTGCGACGCGTCCGGGTTGAGCACCACGATGTCGCCGGGGGCCAACGCCCACAGCGGAATGGGGGCGCCGACCTCGGCCTGCTCCCACGTGGTGCGGGGCAAATTCACGCCTGCCTGCCGGAATGCCCACTGCACCAGACCCGAGCAGTCCCACGCGTCCGGGCCCGTCCCACCCCACAGATAAGGCTTGCCCGTCTGGGTGGTTGCCGCCGCGAGCGCGGCCAGCCCGGTCGGCGTGGGAATGGGCGTCGGGAGAACGGAAGAACCCATCGAACTGCCGCCGGTGCTGCCGCTGTCGGAACTGCCTGCCACCGGTGCGGCGTTGGCGGGAAGCGCGACCAGCGCGGTCGCGCAGAACGCGAGAGCACCGGCAACGGCCGCACGCCGCACGGGACGGAGAGGTCTGCGCTGGGACACGACGTCCCCCCTTTGTTCGCTACTGCTCGTGAGAGCCGTGGAACCGCCCCGACCATCGGTGCACACGCCTCGATGAGATCACGGAAAGCGTACAAAGTGTTGCGGCATCGTGCCTGACATTCGCGAATATCCGTCCGAACTGGGCAGATTCGGTCAAATGTCGGTAGCTGTCACTCCTGCGTCAGGGTCAGCACCACGTCGGCCAGTGCCGGCGCATAGTCACGCTCGGGAACCGTGGCGGAGATGAGGAGTCTGCCCTCTTCCTTCCAGATCCGCGTGTGAAGCGTCTCGCCCGGAAAAACCACGCCCGCGAACCGGACCCGGAACCCCGCTACCTGCGACGCGTCCGCGTCGAGGACCGTGTCCACCGCGGCCTTGCACACCATTCCGTAGGTGCAGAGGCCGTGCAGAATCGGTGCGGGAAACCCTGCGGCGGAAGCGAACTTCGGGTCGGAATGCAGCGGGTTGCGGTCGCCGCACATCCGGTACATCAGCGCCTGCTGCGGTAGCACGGGGGAGTCGACCTCGGCGTCGGCCGGACGGTCGGGCAACGTGATGGACTGGGACGGTCCGCGCTCACCACCGAAACCCCCTTCACCTCGGGCGAAGATGGACGAGCGACCCGTCCACAGGGGAGTGCCGTCGAGGTCGGTGGTGGTCGATTCCTGCACGATGACGGCGGCTTTGCCCTTGTCCCACACCTCGGCGATGCGTGTGGTGGTGCGGGCCTTGCCCTCCGGGGGAATCGGCCGGTGCACGGTCACTTCCTGGCTGCCGTGCACCACTTTGGCCAGGTCGATCTCGACTCCCGGGAACGACACGCTCGGCGCCTCGGTGGCATGGAAATTCGCGGCGACCGTCGCGAATGTGGGAAGCACCTGCGGCGTCCCGTCGGTCAGGTACCGCAATTCCCTCTCGTCGAGCGGACGCGACCCGGCGCCGAGGGCGAGGTGGTAGTGCTGCACGTCGGAACTGGTCCAGGAGAACTCCTGGGTGGGCAGTTCGGCCCCGACGGCGATGTTCGGATCAATGGGCATTGGTGGTGTCTCCGGTGAGTGACGTCGGCGAGTCGGTCCGGGCGGACTTCGCGAGAATATCGAGAACCGCGAGATAACCGAACGTCATCGCGGGACCGATGGTCGCGCCGGGGCCCGCGTAGGTGTGGCCCATCACCGGGCCGCTGGCATTGCCCACAGCGTAGAGGTTCTCGATGGTGCTGCCGTCCGTCCGGAGGACACGCGCGTTCCTGTCGGTGCGGAGACCGCCCTTGGTGCCGAGGTCGCCCGGGACCATCTTGACGGCGAAGAACGGCGCCTTCTCGAGAACGCCGAGGCTCGGGTTCGGTTTGTTGCGGGGATCCCCGTAGTAATGGTCGTACCCGCTCTCACCACGGCCGAAGTCGTCGTCCTTGCCGTTCCGGGCGAAAGTGTTGAAACGCGAGACCGTTTCGGTGAGCGCGTCGACCGGGACACCGATCTTCTCGGCGAGTTCGGCGACGGTGCCGGCCTTGACGATGACGCCGGCCTTCAGCCACCGACCCGGGAACGGGGAGCGCGGGGTGACTCCGGCGAACGCGTACCGGTCGCGGTAACGCTGGTCGAGGACGAGCCAGCACGGAACGTTCTCGCCGGGTCCGTCGCCCTGTCCGTAGGTGCCGCCGTACATCGCGTGCGTCGCCTCGACGTACGGTGCGGACTCGTTGACGAAACGCTTGCCGGATTCGTTGATCATGATGCAGCCGGGCAGGCTCCGCTCGGACAGTGCGAACCACGGGCCGCCGGTGAGCGGGATCGACGGACCCCACCAGGCGTCCTCCATCAGATCGAGCGCAGCGCCGAGCTTTTCACCCGCCCAGATGCCGTCGCCGGTGTTGGCCTTGGCTCCGACGGTCCACTCGGTGCCGATCGGGGCGCGCTGATACTTCTTGCGGGCCTCGTCGTTGTGCTCGAATCCGCCCGACGCGATCACCACGCCGCGGCGCGCCCGGAACACCTGCGGCTGCCCGTCGACCGTGGCGTTGACCCCGCGGACCACGCCGTCCACCACGTACAGGTCGGTGAGCGGGGTGTCGAGCAGGATCGGGACGCCGGCCGCCTTCAACCCGGCCTGCAGTCCCGCGACGAGCGCCTGACCGCGGACGAGCAACCGCTTGCCGGTGAGTTTGGCGCCCAGGAATCGGAGCCCGACCCGGGCGGCGCGCAGCGGACCACGCGGGTTGCGCATCAAGAGGTTCAGCCAGCGGTAGTCGGCCTGGGTGATCACGAAGTTCGACGGGGCCTTGACGTAGTCGGGCTCGAGCTTCGCGAGGTCGGCGCCGAGCTTCCGGCCGTCGAACGGTGTCGGCTCGACGGACCGTCCGCCCAGCCGGCCGCCGGGGGCCTCGGGGTAGTAGTCGGAGTATTCGGGCACCCACTGCAGCTTCAGCGGGCTGTTCTTCAGCACGAACGACAGCATCTCGGGGCCGCGGTCGATGTAGGCGTCGATGCGGTCCTTCGGGACGACGTCGCCGATGATGCTGTGCAGGTAGGTGCGTGCGGCGTCGGTGGTGTCGTCGACTCCCGCGGCGATCAGCGCCTCGTTGTTCGGGATCCACACGCCCCCGCCGGAGCGAGCGGTGGAGCCGCCGAAGTGCGGTGCCTTTTCCAGGATGACGACGCTCAGTCCCTTGTGGGCCGCGGTCAGGGCCGCGGTCATACCACCGGCACCGCTACCGACGACCACGATGTCGTATTCGTGCTTGCTCATGTAGAACACGTTATAGAATGATGGGGTTGTCAGTCCATCCTTTCTGCCAGGAAGTATTACTGACGACAACAAACAAGAACGAAACACGTTGCAGTGAAAGCCGGTGGGCGTGCGCACGCAAACGAACTCCAGGGAAGGTCCTCACACCATGCTCTCGACGCAACTACGCACCGAGTTGGCGAATCAGCTCGACGCCGCGGAACGCAGCCGCGCTCCCATCGGCCCCCTCACCGCGGACCATCCCGACATCGACGTCGTCGACGCCTACGAGATCCAGCTCGTCAACATCCGCCGCCGGCTGCAGGACGGCGCGCAGGTCGTCGGGCACAAGGTCGGCCTGTCGTCCCTGGCCATGCAGCAGATGATGGGCGTCGACGAACCCGACTACGGCCACCTGCTCGCCGACATGGAAGTGTTCGAAGACCAACCCGTCGACACCTCCCGGTTCTGCTTCCCGCGCGTCGAGGTCGAGGTCGCGTTCGTGCTGGGCGCCGACCTCCCCGGCGCCGGCTGCACCGAACAGGACGTCCTCGACGCCACTGCTGCGTTCGCGCCGTCCATCGAACTGATCGACAGCCGGATCACCGATTGGAAGATCACGCTGCCCGACACCATCGCCGACAACGCGTCGTCCGCCGGCTTCGTGCTCGGCACGAACCGGGTGCGGCCGTCCGACATCGACATCAAGGCCATCGACGCCGTCCTGACGAGCAACGGCGAGATCAAGGCCGAGGGACGCAGCGACGCGGTGCTCGGCAACCCGGTGACGGCCGTCGCCTGGCTCGCGCAGAAGGTCGAGAGCTTCGGCGTCCGGTTGAAGGCCGGCGACATCGTGCTGCCCGGCTCCTGCACCCGCGCCATCGACGCTCACCCGGGCGACCACTTCCGTGCCGAGTTCAGTGGGCTCGGATCCGTATCCCTGCAGTTCAAGTAGGAGTGTCATTCATGACGAAGGCAAGTGTGGCGATCGTCGGTTCGGGCAACATCAGCACCGACCTGCTCTACAAGCTGCAACGATCCGAGTGGCTCGAACCCCGCTGGATGATCGGGATCGACCCCGAGAGCGAAGGCCTGGCGAGGGCCCGCAAGATGGGACTGGAGACGTCGGCCGAGGGCGTCGACTGGTTGCTGAACCAGCCGGAGAAGCCCGACCTCGTGTTCGAGGCCACGTCCGCGTACGTGCACCGCGAGGCCGCACCGAAATACGAGGCCGCGGGCATCCGCGCCGTCGACCTGACTCCCGCCGCCGTCGGACCCGCCGTGGTCCCGCCGGCCAACCTGCGCGAACACCTCGGCGCCCCCAACGTCAACATGATCACCTGCGGCGGGCAGGCCACGATTCCGATCGTGTACGCCGTCTCCCGCGTCGTCGACGTGCCGTACGCCGAGATCGTCGCGTCGGTGGCGTCCGTCTCCGCAGGCCCCGGCACCCGCGCGAACATCGACGAGTTCACCAAGACCACCAGCCGCGGCATCGAGACCATCGGCGGGGCGCAGCGCGGCAAGGCCATCATCATCCTCAACCCGGCCGACCCGCCGATGATCATGCGCGACACCATCTTCTGCGCGATCCCAGAGGACGCCGACCGTGCCGCCATCACCGACTCCATCTACCGCGTCGTCGCGGACATCCAGCAGTACGTCCCCGGCTACCGGTTACTGAACGAACCGCAGTTCGACGACCCGAGCGTCGTGTCCGGTGGTCAGGCGACGGTCACGACGTTCGTCGAGGTCGAGGGCGCAGGAGACTTCCTGCCGCCGTACGCCGGCAACCTCGACATCATGACCGCAGCGGCAACCAAGGTGGGCGAGGAGATCGCCCAGAAGCTCCTGAGTGTGGAGGCATGAGCACTATGGTCCATTTCGACGGGGCGAGCGGAGCGACGGGAAATATGCGCAGCAGCTGGGACATTCGCGTCACCGACACCTCCCTCCGGGACGGTTCGCACCACAAGCGCCACCAGTTCACCGGTGAGGAGGTACGGGCCATCGTCGGTGCGCTCGACAACGCCGGAGTCCCCGTCATCGAGGTGACGCACGGCGACGGTCTCGGCGGGTCCTCGTTCAACTACGGCTTCTCGAAGGTACCGGAGCAGGAACTCATCTCGATCGCCGTCGACACGGCGAAGAACGCGAAGATCGCCTTCCTCATGCTGCCCGGGCTCGGCATCAAGGACGACATCATCGTCGCCCAGGACAACGGCGCCTCCATCTGCCGCATCGCCACCCACTGCACCGAGGCGGACGTCTCCATCCAGCACTTCGGCCTGGCCCGCGAGCGCGGTCTCGAGACGGTCGGCTTCCTGATGATGGCGCACTCGATCCCACCGGAAAAACTGGCTCAGCAGGCCCGGATCATGGCCGATGCCGGCTGCCAGTGCGTGTACGTGGTCGACTCGGCCGGCGCCCTCGTGCTCGAACAGGTGTCGGACCGCGTCGAGGCGCTGGTGCAGGAACTCGGCTCCGACGCCCAGGTGGGTTTCCACGGGCACGAGAACCTCGGCCTCGGTGTGGCCAACTCGATCGCCGCGGTCCGGGCCGGTGCCAAGCAGATCGACGGCAGTACACGACGATTCGGCGCCGGCGCCGGTAACGCACCGGTCGAGGCGTTCGTCGGCGTGTGCGACAAGATCGGCGTCAAGACGGGGATCGACTTCTTCGCGATCGCCGACGCCGCCGAGGACGTGGTGCGCCCGGCCATGCCCGCCGAATGCCTCCTCGACCGGCAGGCGCTGATGATGGGGTACGCCGGCGTCTACTCGAGCTTCCTCAAGCACGCCGAACGCCAGGCCGAACGGTACGGCGTCTCGTCGGCCGAACTCCTCGTCCGCGCGGGCAAACGCAAACTCGTCGGCGGCCAGGAAGATCAGCTCATCGACATTGCCCTCGAACTGCAACGCGAGCGCGATGCGGCTGCGCCGCCTGTGAGTACTTCTTAACCGCCCGCGGTTGATAAGTACTCACAGGTCAGCGGGCGGTCTCCCACAACCCGACGACGTTTCCCTCGGAGTCGGTGAAGTACGCGGCGAACCCCATGTTCCCGACGGGGGTCCTGCCGGTGACGGTCTTGCCACCGAGGGATTCGATCCTTTCGAGGGCGGATTCGATGCTCTCGACGTCGACGGTAACCACGGGAGTGGTCACCTCCCCGCGCTGCATCATGCCGCCGTTGATGTACCCCGGTTCGTCGGGCATGCCGCTCTCGCCGACCGGTCCGGTGCTGACCATGCTGTAGTCCATGTCGGGGATCTCGGCGATGGCCCACCCGAACGCGTCGCGATAGAACGTTCGTGCGCGGTCACCGTCGTCGAAGGGGATTTCGAAGTGCACGATTCGGCCTGTCATGGCACGCCTCCGGTTCGGCTGGACCGCCGAATCCGGCGGCACGTCCAGCCTAAAACACGGTCGCCCGATGTGGCATTCGTGCAGTCAGACTGCACGAATGCCACATCGGGCGACACATCCGGGCGCGACGGCGCCGACGACTATTCGACGCGATCTCGCACGTCGATGAACCCCTCCATCACCGCGTGGTTGATGCTGTCCCACAGTCGTGGACACCCTTCCCGGAGTGCGGTGGACTGCCCCTCGCCGACGGCGTCCCGGAATGTCGGGCACTTCTTCGCCGGGTCGTCCGTCCACTGGACGCTCGTGTGCTTGAGGCTGTTCTTGCGCACCAGCACACAGGTTCCACAGGTGCGGCACTCGACTTCGTTCATCCCGTCGTCGAGATAATTGGCCTTGTCGGCCACCGTCTGCGCATGAATGGCCTCGAGCCGAGCAGGCTGTCCGGCGAAGTCGGGAGCTTTGGCCCATTCGGTCGAGGCACTCATGATCAGACCTGCGCTTCCGTACTCTCGGACCGCTCCGCAGTCGTGCTCTCGGACCGCGCCGCAGTCGAACTCTCGGACCGCTCCGCGGCTTCCCGCTCGGCCTTCTGCCGGGCCAGGTTCTCCTCGACCTCATGCTGCCAGGCCTCGTTGGCCTTGGTGGTGTCGACCTCGAACTCGAAGCGCTGCGTCATCTTGTCGGTGACGTCGGCGACGTCGACGTAGAACTGGTCGTACCAGCGTCGCAGTTGGTAGACCGGACCGTCTTCGTCGCAGAGCAGGGGGTTGTCGATCTTGGTCTTGTTCTTCCAGATCTCGACGTCCTGCAGGAAGCCCTCGGCGATGCCCTCGGTGAATTTCGCGGCCAGTTTGTCTGCGGTTTCGTCGTCGATGCCGGTCGGCTTCTTGACGGTGACACCGTATTGGAGGATGAACGAATTGTTCGTCACCGGGTAGTGGCAGTTGATGAGGACGCTCTCGACCTCGTACCCGCCGTAGCTGTTCCACAGCGGATTGATCATGTAGGACGGCCCGTAGTACGCGGCCTCGGAGCGCAGCAGCGATTCCATGCCGTATTGCGTCGCCATCCCGACGTCGGGGCGGCCCTTCGTGTTGAGGTACTGCGTCGCGACGTGGCCTTCGAAGACGTTCTTGAAGTAGGTCGGGAACGCGTAGTGGATGTAGAAGAAGTGCGCCATGTCGACGACGTTGTCGATGATCTCGCGGCAGTTGGAGCCTTCGATCAGCATCGAGTTCCAGGTCCAGTCGGTCCATTCGTCGCTGTATGCGCCCTCGATGCGGGGAATGGTCACGTTCTCCGGCGGCGGATTGCCTTCCGGGTCGTTCCAGACGAACAGCTGACCGTTCTGCTCGAGGGTGGTCCAGGCGCGGGTGCGGGCGATCGGCGGCACGCGGCGTGCGTAGGGAATGCTGGTGCACTTGCCGTTGCCGCCCCAGCGCCAGTCGTGGAACGGGCAGGCCACGGAGTCGCCCTTGACCGTGCCCTGCGACAGATCCCCGCCCATGTGCCGGCAATAGGCGTCGAGAACTTTCAGTTCACCCTTGCTGTCGGAGAAGACGACGAGTTTGGTGCCGAATGCCTCGATCGAATGCGGTTTGCCGTCCTTGAACGTCTTGGTCAAACCGAGGCAGTGCCAGCCACGCGCGAAGCGGGTCTGGACCGTGCCCACATCGATCTCGCGAATCTGCGCCATTGTGCCCTCACATCCCTTCATGCTGTTAGTAGAACACGTTATAGAACTTCGTCACGATCCGCCAGATTTTCGAGGGCTTTCTTCCAGACCCGGGCCGTCAAACAGCGCCTTTGCCGGTATCTCGACATAAATGGGAACGTGTTCTAGTCTCAGAAGATAAGTGAACCATCGAACGAGACAGGAGCGTCCTGTGGGTGACCATGACAGTCACGAGGTGATGCAGCGGGTCGACGCACTACTGCCGACGCTGCGAGAGCGTGCGCAGGAGACCGAGGATCTCCGTCGTATCCCCGACGATTCCATGAAGGCGCTTCAGGAGACCGGATTCTTCCGGTTGCTCCAGCCCGAACAGTGGGGTGGCTACCAGGCGGATCCGGTGCTCTTCTACTCCGCGGTGCGGAAGATCGCGAGCGCCTGCGGGTCCACCGGATGGGTCTCGTCGATCATCGGTGTCCACAACTGGCACCTCGCCCTGTTCACGCAGCAGGCGCAGGAAGACGTGTGGGGCAACGACACCGACGTCCGCATCTCGTCCTCGTATGCGCCGATGGGTGCCGGTCAGGTCGTCGAGGGCGGATACCAGGTGAACGGTGCTTGGGCCTGGTCCTCCGGCTGCGACCATGCCAGCTGGGCGGTCCTCGGTGGTCCGGTCATCAAGGACGGGCGTCCCGTCGACTTCGTCAGCTTCCTGATCCCGCGCGAGGACTACCGGATCGACGACGTGTGGAATGTCGTGGGGCTCCGCGGAACCGGCAGCAACACGGTGGTGGTCGAGGATGTGTTCGTCCCGACGCACCGCGTCCTCAGTTTCAAGGCGATGAGCAACCTCACCGCTCCCGGGCTCGAGCGCAACACCGCGCCCGTCTACAAGATGCCGTGGGGAACAATCCATCCCACCACCATCTCCGCGCCGATCGTCGGGATGGCGTACGGCGCCTACGACGCGCACGTCGAGCATCAGGGCAAGCGGGTCCGCGCGGCCTTCGCCGGCGAGAAGGCCAAGGACGACCCGTTCGCCAAGGTCCGCATCGCCGAGGCGTCGAGCGACATCGACGCCGCCTGGCGCCAGCTGTCCGGGAACGTCGCCGACGAATACGCGCTGCTCGTCGACGGGAAGGAGGTCCCGTTCGAGCTGCGGCTGCGGGCACGCCGCGACCAGGTGCGGGCCACGGGACGGGCGATCTCGTCGATCGACAAACTGTTCGAGAGCTCAGGGGCCACCGCGTTGGCCAACGGGACTCCACTGCAACGCTTCTGGCGCGACGCTCACGCCGGACGCGTTCACGCGGCCAACGATCCCGAGCGCGCCTACGTCATGTACGGCACCGGCGAATTCGGTCTTCCCATCACCGACACGATGGTCTAGGAGAACACGTGACGACTACCGAAGAGGCCCTCACGTTCGAGTCCGCCTCGAAGTTCGCCCAGGTCCGGCCCGACCTGAAGTTGCACTACCACGAGGCCGGGGTCGGCAACGACATCACGATCGTGCTGCTGCACGGTGGCGGGCCGGGCGCGTCGTCGTGGTCGAACTTCGCCAGGAACATTCCCGTTCTCGCCGAGAAGTTCCACGTGCTCGCCGTCGACCAGCCGGGATACGGGCTGTCGGACAAGCCGACCGAGCATCCGCAGTACTTCGTGCACAGTGCGTCGGCGCTGAACGACCTGCTCGACACCCTCGGCGTCACCGGCCGCGTTCATCTCCTGGGAAATTCTCTCGGCGGCGGGGCCGCTGTGCGTTTCGCGCTCGACTACCCGGACCGTGCGGGCCGGCTGGTCCTGATGGGTCCGGGTGGGTTGAGCGTCAACCTGTTCGCGCCCGACCCCACCGAGGGCGTGAAGAACCTCGGCAAGTTCGGCTACCAGCCGACGCGCGAGAACCTCGAGGCCTTCCTGCGCATCATGGTGTTCGACCAGAAGCTGATCACCGACGAATTGATCGACGAACGCTTCGCCGCGGCAAGCACTCCCGAGTCACTGGCCGCGGCCAAGGCGATGGGCAAGTCGTTCTCCTCGGCAGATTTCGAGCTCGGCATGCTGTGGCGCGACGCGTACAAGCTGCGGCAGCGGGTGCTGCTGATCTGGGGTCGCGAAGACCGCGTCAACCCGCTCGACGGCGCGCTCGTCGCGCTCAAGCTGATCCCGCGGGCGCAGCTGCATGTCTTCGGCGGGTGCGGACACTGGGCGCAGCTGGAGAAGTTCGACGAGTTCAACCGTCTGGCAACCGATTTTCTCCTGGACGGGGGTAAGTGATGAGTATTCGTTCACTGGCATACATGCGCATCGAGGCCACCGACATGGCCGCGTGGCGCGAATACGGTCTCAAGGTGCTCGGCATGGTCGAGGGCAAGGGCACCGACCCGAACGCCCTCTATCTGAGGATGGACGACTTCCCCGCGCGGCTGGTCATCTTCCCCGGGGAGACGGACCGGTTGTCGGTGTCGGGCTGGGAGACGGCCAACGCCGCGGAGCTGCAGGAGGTTCGCGACAACCTGTCGGCGGCCGGCGTCGCGTTCAAGGAGGGCACGGCCGAGCAGTTGCAGGACCGCAGGGTCGACGAGCTGATCACGTTCGAGGACCCGTCGGGCAACACGCTCGAGGCGTTCCACGGCGCGGCTCTGGAGCACAGGCGGGTGGTCAGCCCGTACGGGCACAAGTTCGTGACGGGGGAGCAGGGGCTCGGGCACGTCGTCCTCTCGACTACGGACGACGACGCGTCGCTGCGCTTCTACCGCGACGTCCTCGGCTTCCGCCTGCGCGATTCGATGCGGTTGCCGCCGCAGATGGTCGGGCGGCCGGCGGACGGCAAGCCGGCGTGGCTGCGGTTCTTCGGCTGCAACCCGCGGCACCACAGCCTCGCGTTCCTGCCGATGCCCACGCCCAGCGGCATCGTGCACCTGATGATCGAGGTCGAGAACTCCGACGACGTCGGGTTGTGCCTCGACCGTGCGCTCCGCAAGAAGGTGAAGATGTCGGCGACGCTCGGCCGCCACGTCAACGACCTGATGCTGTCGTTCTACATGAAGACGCCCGGCGGCTTCGACATCGAATTCGGTTGTGAGGGACGCCAGGTGGAGGACGAGAGCTGGATTGCGAGGGAGAGCACGGCCGTCAGCCTGTGGGGTCACGACTTCAGCGTCGGGATGCAGCCGTGAGTGAGGTGACCGGGGACGGCGCCGTCGCGGCGGAGGCGATCGATCCGCGACGGTTCCGGACGGTGCTCGGCCAGTTCTGCACCGGTGTCACCATCATCACGACCATCGACGACGGCGAGCCGGTCGGGTTCGCGTGCCAGTCGTTCGCGGCGCTGTCACTCGAGCCGCCGCTGGTGTTGTTCTGCCCGACCAAGACGTCGCGGTCGTGGGCGGCGATCGAGCGCAGCGGCATCTTCTGCGTGAACGTCCTGTCCGAGGAGCAACAGTCCACGTGTGCCCGTTTCGGGTCCCGCGACCCGGACAAGTTCGCGGGGATCGAGTGGACGGAATCGCCGCTGGGTTCGCCGATCCTCACCGGTTCGCTCGCCCACATCGACTGTTCGCTCGAGAGCGTCCACGACGGCGGCGACCACTGGGTGGCGTTCGGCCGGGTCTCCTCCCTGAGTGAGATCAGGGAGGAGCGGCCGTTGCTGTTCTACCGCGGCCAGTACACGGGCATCGAACCGGACAAGACGGTGCCGGCGCCGTGGCGCGACGACCTCGAGGCGTTCCTCACCACGTCGTCGGAAGACACGTGGCTCTAGATTTCTAGACGGCGACGCCGATGTATTTGGTCTCGAGGAATTCGTCGATGCCGGTGGTCCCGCCTTCGCGCCCGAGCCCGGATTCCTTCACCCCGCCGAACGGCGCAGCCGGGTTCGACACCACACCCTGGTTGAGCCCGACCATGCCCGATTCCAGCGCCTCGCACACGCGGATTCCGCGCTTGAGGCTTTCGGTGTACACGTAGGCCACCAGCCCGTACGGGGTGTCGTTGGCCCGCTCGACTGCCTCGGCCTCGGTCTCGAACGTGCTGATCGCGGCCACGGGACCGAAGATCTCGTTGTGGCACATCTCGGCGTCGTCGGGAACCCCCGTCAGGACCGTCGCCGGATAGAAGTTGCCCGGGCGGTCGAGGCGATCGCCGCCGGTGAGCACGGCGGCTCCGCGTTCGACGGCGTCCGCGACGAGACTGCCCACCTTGGCGACGGCGGCCTCGTCGATCAGCGGTCCGACGACGACCCCGTCCTCGGTGCCCCGTCCGACGGGCAGGGCCTCCATCCGCTGCGTGAGCTTGCGGGTGAACTCCTCGGCCACCGAACTGTGCACGAGGATGCGGTTGGCGGCCGTGCATGCCTGACCGATGTTGCGCATCTTCGCCGCCATGGCCCCGTCGACGGCGTCGTCGAGGTTCGCGTCGTCGAAGACGAGGAACGGCGCGTTGCCGCCGAGTTCCATGGACGTGCGCATGACCGTGCGGGCGCACAGTTCGAGCAGATGCTTCCCGACCTTCGTCGAGCCGGTGAACGAGAGCTTGCGGGCCCTGCCGTCGAGGATCAGGGGAGTGATCACCTCGTCCGGGCTGGAGGTGGTGACGACGTTGACGACGCCGTCCGGCAGCCCGGCCTCGGTGAGGATGTCGGCGAGCGCCAGGATCGACAGCGGCGTCTGCGCTGCCGGTTTGATGACGGACGTGCATCCGGCGGCGATCGCGGGCCCGATTTTGCGGGTGCCCATCGCCATCGGGAAGTTCCACGGGGTGATGAGCAGGCTCGGCCCGACGGGCTGCTTGGTGACGAGGAACCGTGACCCGCCGCCCGGCGCCGTCATGTATCCGCCGTCGATGCGGACGGCCTCCTCGGCGAACCAGCGGAAGAACTCTGCGGCGTAGACGATTTCGCCGCGGGCCTCCGTGAGCGGTTTGCCCATTTCGAGCGTCATGACGAGCGCCAGCCGGTCGACGTTCTCGAGCAGCAGTCGGTGCGCGTTCATGAGGATGGTGCTGCGTTCACGGGGTGTGGTGGCCGCCCACGACGGTTGCGCCGCGACCGCCGCATCCAACGCCTCGCGGGCCTCCGCCGCGTCGGCGTCGGCGACCGTGCACAGGATCTGTCCGGTGGACGGGTCGTGTACCGGCATGGTGCGGGCGCTGTCGCGCCACTTGCCGCCGATGAAGAGGCCGGTCTGTACCGATCCGATTGCTGCTTCCTCGAGCATGGTTACTCCCGATTCTCCGTTGCCGAAGTGACGTGGCCCATGTTATACAGATTGTTGACAATCTGACAATGCACATTGCCGACATTCAGCGGCATCTACGCGTGGGAGGGTTCTCGTGACTCGGTTATCTCCACTGCTCGCACAGGCCACACCCGTGACGGTCGATCACGGTGAAGGCTGCTACCTCTACGGCACCGACGGTCGCCGCTATCTCGATTTCACCGCGGGCATCGGCGTCACCAGCACCGGGCACTGCCATCCGCACGTCGTGGAGGCCGCGCGACGGCAGGTCGGCTCCCTCATCCACGGCCAGTACACGACGGTCATGCACCGGCCGATGCTCGAACTGATCGAGCGCCTGGGTTCGGTGCTGCCCGAGGGCCTCGACTCGCTGTTCTTCGCGAACTCGGGAAGTGAGGCCGTCGAGGCGTCGCTCCGACTGTCGCGGCAGGCGACCGGCAGGCCCAACGTGATCGTGTTCCACGGCGGATTCCACGGACGCACGGTCGCGACGGCAACGATGACCACATCCGGCACCCGGTTCTCGGCCGGTTTCAGCCCGCTGATGGGCGGCGTCCACGTGGCCCCGTTCCCCAACGCCTACCGCTACGGCTGGTCGGAGGAGGAGGCGACCGCGTTCGCGCTGAAGGAACTCGACTACATCTTCGCGACGCTCACCGCGCCGAACGAGACGGCGGCGTTCGTCGTCGAACCCGTCCTCGGTGAGGGCGGCTACGTGCCCGGCAACACCGCGTTCTTCCAGGGACTCCGCGAGCGTGCCGACAAGTACGGCATCCTGCTCGTCATCGACGAGATCCAGACCGGTTTCGGTCGCACCGGCAAGTTCTTCGGGCACCAGCACTTCGACGTCCGGCCCGACATCATCACCATCGCCAAGGGTCTGGCCAGCGGCTTCCCGCTGTCGGGCATCGCGGCGTCCGAGGAGCTCATGGCCAAAGGCTGGCCGGGCTCGCAGGGCGGCACGTACGGCGGGAACGCCGTGTCCTGCGCGGCCGCGGTCGCGACGCTCGAGGTCATCGAGAAGGAAGACCTCGTGGCCAACGCCGCCGCACGCGGCGTCCAGTTGCTCGAGGGTGCGCGCACACGGGCCATCGACGGGATCGGCGACGTCCGCGGCCTCGGACTGCTCGTGGGCAGCGAGTTCACGGCCGCCGACGGCACCGCGGACCGTGCGAAAGCGGCTGCGGCGCAGCAGCTGGCCGCGAAGAAGGGGCTGCTGCTGCTGACCTGCGGCGCCCACATGAACGTGGTACGGATGATTCCACCGCTCATCGTGACGTCGGAACAGATCGAGGACGCCCTGAAGATCTGGTCCGAGGTACTCGATGAAGTGTGACAAGCACCTGTGAGTACTTATTAACCGCGGGCGGTTAATAAGTACTCACAGGCTCCGAAGGAGGAATCGTGGCTCGCTACATCACCATCACCCTGGACAAGCGCGGCGTGACCTGCCGCGCCCGGCTGCTCGACGAGGACGCGCCACTCACGTGCGACGCGGTGTGGGACGTCCTCCCGCAGAGCGGCGACGCGTACCACGCCAAGTACGCGCGCAACGAGGTATACACCCTCATTTCGCGGATCACCGCGGCACCGCGGCGGGAAAATCCCACCGTCACACCGATTCCCGGCGACGTCTGCCTGTTCGATTTCGAGCCCTGGGAGATCGGCAACTCCGCCTACGGGTACGAGCCCGGCTCCGAGGCGCATGCCGCGCAAGGCGCCACCGACCTCGCGATCTTCTACGGCCGCAACAACCTCCTGCTCAACGGTGACGTCGGCTGGGTGCCCGGCAACGTGTTCGCGGCCATCGAGGAGGGACTGCCGGAACTGGCGGGCGCCTGCAACGACCTCTGGATGCGCGGGGTCGAAGGGGAGACGATGAGCTTCGCCAGGGCCTGATTTCTCCGGAGCGGTCCAGCGCGTGCCGGATGGCCCTCGACGAGGGCCACCGGTGGCCACCATCATCGGACGGTATGAAGCTGGACATCCATCAGATCGACGCGTTCGCCGCCGGACCGTTCGAGGGCAACCCGGCGGCGGTCATGCCGTTGACCGACTGGCTCGACGATTCGGTTCTTCAGCAAGTGGCCGAAGAGAACAACCTGTCCGAGACGGCGTTCTACACGGCTCGCGTTCCCGAGGACGCGGGACCTCACGACCCGGAGCGTCCTGCCTATCACCTGCGGTGGTTCACTCCGGCGGTCGAGGTGGATCTGTGCGGCCATGCCACCCTCGCCACGGCCGCGCAGATTTTCGAGGACGTGCACCCGGACGCCGATCGCATCCAGTTCTGGACGCGCAGCGGGTGGCTGAACGTCGATCGGGGGCCGGACGCGACACTGGTGATGGATTTCCCGGCCGAACCGCCCGTCCCGACCACCGTCGATCCCCGGATCGTCGCAGCACTCCGCATTCCGGTGGGCGAGTGCCTGAAGGCCACCGACCTCGTGTTCGTTGCGGAATCCGAGCACGACATCGCGTCGATGGTCCCCGACTTCGCCGTGATCAGCCCGCTGAAGGTGCGCGGCGTCGTCGTCACCGCCGCGTCGGACATGAACGGAGTCGACTTCGTGTCGCGATGGTTCGGTGCCGCCGCCGGCGTTCGGGAAGACCCGGTGACGGGTTCCGCGCACTCGCAGATCGCGCCGTACTGGGCTCACGTCCTCGGCCGAAACAGCCTTGTCGGACGCCAATTGTCGGCGCGGGGAGGAACCGTTCACTGCGACGTGCGCGGCGACCGCGTCAGCCTCTCCGGGACGTACCGGCGTTACCTGAGGGGAACCGTCGAGTTCTAGCTGAAGACCTCCGCATACAGCGTCTCGATCTGGCCGGCGGTGGGCACGACCGGGTTGTTACCCGGCGATCCGGACGCCAGCGCCTGCTCGGCCATCAGCGGAATGAGGCCGTCCCAGGCGTCGCGGTCGATTCCGTAGGTGAGCGGCGTCGGGACCTTCAGCTCGTGACACAGCGAAGTCAGGGTTTCGACGAGGAACTGTGCGGCGACGGCGTCGTTCGCCGATTCGGGCGCGGCGCCGAACGCCCGGGCACAGTCGGCGTAGCGGCTCTCCGCTCCCTTCACCGAGAACGCGGTGATCGCGGGAAGCAGCATCGCGTTCGACAGCCCGTGCGCGACATGGAAATGCGCACCGATCGGCCGGCTCATCCCGTGGACCAGTGCCACGCTGGAGTTGGAGAACGCCATACCGGCTTGCATGGACGCGACCATCATCGCCTCTCTCGCGGTGCGGTCGTCACCGTCCTCGTAAGCCGTGACGATGTGCTTACCGATCGTGCGGATCGCGGAGAGCGCGAGTCCGTCGGTGAACGGCTGGGCCTTCTTGCTCACGTACGCCTCGATGGCGTGCGTGAGTGCGTCGATGCCGGTGTCGGCGGTGAGCCGCGGCGGCATCGACAGCGTGAGTTCGAAATCGACGATCGCGGCGATGGGCAGGAAGGACAGCCCCGGGCACAGCATCTTCTCATCGGAAGTGCTGTCGCTGATCACCGTGAACTGCGTCGCCTCGGAGCCGCTTCCGGCGGTGGTCGGTATCGCGATGATCGGCAGCGCCTTCCCGGTGTAGACGTGCGGTGCCTTGTACGACCGCATCTCGCCGCCGTTCGCGGACAGCACGGCGAGCGCCTTGGCGGTGTCCATCGGGCTTCCGCCGCCGAACCCGATCACCGAATCCGCGTTGTGGTCGGCGACGATCCTCAGCCCTTCCTCCAGGGAATCGGTGGTGGGGTCGGGCACGGTGCCGGAGAACAGGGCCGGCTCCTTGCCCGCGGACCTGAGGAGGCTCATGATCCGGTCGGCCGCGCCGGTGCCGGTCAGATAGGAGTCGGTGACGAGAACCGGCCTCTGCAGACCCAATTGGGCGACAACCGAGCCGATCTCGTCGACTGCTCCGGCCCCGATTCTGGCGAAACGGGGGAGTGAGAGGTGTGCGGTCATGGGAGAGGTTCCTTAGTTGTTCTGGGGGAATCCGAGGTTGAGGCCGCCGTGGCTGGGGTCGAGCCAGCGGGTGGTGACGACCTTGCCGCGGGTGAAGAAGTGGACGCCCTCGGTGCCGTGCGCGTGGCTGTCACCGAAGAGGGAGTTCTTCCAGCCGCCGAAGCTGTAGTACGCCATGGGGACGGGGATGGGGACGTTGATGCCGACCATGCCGACCTCGACCTCGTTCTGGAACCGGCGGGCAGCGCCGCCGTCGTTGGTGAAGATGGCGGTGCCGTTGCCGAACTGGCTGGAGTTCACCAATTCCAGGGCCTCGTCGTACGTCTCGACGCGGATCACGGACAGGACGGGTCCGAAGATTTCGTCGGTGTAGACGCTCATGTCGGTGGTGACGTGGTCGATCAGGGTCGGTCCGAGCCAGAACCCGTCCTTGCCGCCGTCGGCCTGGACGGTCCGGCCGTCGACGACGATGGTGGCCCCGTCGTTTTCGCCGGCGTCGATGTAGGAGGCGACCTTGTCGCGGTGCACCTTCGTCACCAGCGGGCCCATGTCGGAGTCCTTGGTGCCGTCGCCGATCTTCAGCGTGTCGGTGCGCTCCTTGATCTTGCCGACCAGTTCGTCGGCGATGTCGCCGACCGCGACCAGGGCGGAAATCGCCATGCAGCGTTCGCCGGCGGACCCGAAGCCGGCGTTGACCATGGCATCGGCGGCCAGGTCGAGGTCGGCGTCGGGCAGGACGATGGCGTGGTTCTTCGCCCCGCCCAATGCCTGGACGCGCTTGCCGTGGGCGGTGCCCGTGGCGTACACGTACTGCGCGATCGGGGTGGACCCGACGAAGCTGATGGCCTTGATCGCCGGGTTCGTCAACAGTTCGTCGACGGCGGTCTTGTCGCCCTGGAGGACGTTGAACACCCCGGCCGGGAGGCCGGCCTCGGCCCAGAGTTCGGCCATCCAGATCGCGGCGGTCGGGTCCTTCTCGGACGGCTTCAAGACGACGGTGTTGCCGACGGCGATGGCGATGGGGAAGAACCACATCGGGACCATGGCGGGGAAGTTGAACGGGGAGATGATGCCGACCGGGCCGACGGGCTGGCGGATGGAGGAGACGTCGACGTTGGTGGACGCGTTTTCGGTCATGCCGCCCTTGAGCAGGTGGGGCATGCCGCAGGCGAATTCGACGACTTCCTGGCCGCGGGAGACCTCACCCAATGCGTCGGAGACGACCTTGCCGTGTTCGGCGGTGATGATCTCCGCGAGTTCACCCTTGCGCTCGTTGAGCAGTTCCCGGAACTTGAACACGATGGCGGAACGCTTGGCGAGGGAGGTGTCGCGCCAGGCGGGGAACGCGGCCGCTGCGGCATCGATCACCGCGCGGGCGTCCTCGACGCTGGCGAGGGCGACCTTGCCGGTGACGGCACCGGTCGCCGGGTTCGTCACCGGAGCGGTGTCGACGCTTGTTCCGGGGTACGACTTGTTGTTGAGCCAGTGCGAGATAACGGCCATGGGAATTCACTCCTGGGAAGGTGGGGTTGACCACGAGTCTGCTGGGCAACATTGCCTGCGTCAACGAGTAAAATGGCACTTCGGACTGCACATTTGCACGGGAGGCGAGGATGTTTACCGCGGACAACATGCGATACCTCCTGGAGTTGTCGAGAACAGGCCGTCTCGCGGACGCGGCGAAGCGACTCGGTGTCGATCACACGACCGTGTCGCGGAGAATCACCCGACTCGAGAAAGACACGGGCACCAGACTTTTCGACCGTGGTGTGTCGGGGTGGCAGCTCACCGAAGCGGGGCGGAGGCTGGTGCCCCACGCGGAGGCCGTGGAATCTGCGGTGCTCGCCGCGCAGGACGAGACGTCGTCGCTGGGCGGGCTCACCGGTACCGTCCGGATCATCACGCCCGACGGTTTCGGATCGTTCGTGCTGGTGCCGGGTCTGGCAGCGGTGCGGGCGGAGCACCCCGATCTGTTCACCGAACTCGTCACGTCGACCACCCACGACCTGCTGACCGGGCGCGACTTCGACATCGCGGTCACGCTCGAGCGTCCGTCGCCGCGGTCCGTCGTGGTCCGCAAACTGGCCGACTACGACCTTCGTCTGTACGCGTCACGGCACTACCTGGACGAACACGACCCCATCGCGTCACTCGACGATCTCCGGAACCACACCCTCATCTGGTACGTGGATGCGTTCCTCGACGTCGAACCGCTGCGCATTCTGGACGCGCTGATTCCGGATTTCCAGGCGCAGATACAGACCAACAACATCGCGGGCCACTACCAGGCCGTGAAGCACGGTGTCGGGATCGCGCCGCTGCCGAGTTACATCGGGGCGTTGGACGAGGACCTCGTGCCGCTTCTGCCCGACGACTTCATCGCCCACCGCACCTACTGGCTGGTCGTACCGCGGGAACTGACGCGACTCGCGCGGGTGAAGGCGATCACCGAGGCGCTCTACTCCATCGTCGACGGCAATCCCGAACTGCGCGGCGCGGCAGGGTAACTCACTGCTCGGTCGGGGCGGGCCCGGTGCTCTCGCGGACGACGAGTTCGGTGGGGAGTGTGATTTCCCGTCCCGTTCCGCCGCCGATGATGTCGAGCAGCAGCTGTGCGGCCTCTCGTCCCTTGTCGACGAGCGGCTGCCGGACGGTGGTGAGTCCGGCGGCCCGGGCCGCCGGGATGTCGTCGAAGCCGACCACCGACAGGTCCTCCGGTACGCGGAGCCCACGTTCCTGCGCGACGTCGAGGGCCGCGAGCGCCAGCAGGTCGGATGCCGCGACGACGGCGGTCACAGGACCGGCATCGAGCAGCGTCTCGACGGCCGTGCGGGACAGCTCGTAGTCGAATCCGCCGGCCTCGACGACCACGGCGGACGACCACGGCACCGTGAATTTGCGGCAGGCGGAGGCGTATCCGGCGAGGCGCTCCTTCATCACGTGATCGCGCGCCGCCCGGGTGCGGGCGGCGTCGACGGGGCCGCCCTTGCCGTCGGGTACGAGCCGGTCGACGAGAAACCCGACACGCCGGTGGCCTAGTGCCAGAACGTGTTCCGCGATCTCCTTGGCGGCCTGCCGATCCCGGATTCCCACCCGCGGGAGCCCGCCCGGATTGGGGCCGTCGATCACGACTATCGGCAGCCGGCGGCTCATCGCCGTCTGCATTCCGGGGTGGCCGTCCGGCATCGCGTAGGCGAGGAAGCCGTCCACAGCGCCCCGCACCAGCACGCCGGACCCCTCGGCGACACGGGTCGACTCGAGGGGGCAGGGAAGCAGCGTCAGCGCGACCTCGGCGAGTTCACCGACCTCCGAGATGCCCTTCAGCAATTGCGCTGTGGCCGGATCGTCGAAGGCGTAGCGCAGCGAGTCGGTGATCATCAGCCCCAGCGCACCGACCGTCCCGGTGCGGAGGTTGCGGCCCGCGGGGTTGGGTCCGGCGTAGCCGAGTTCGGCCGCGATCTGGAAGATGTGGGCGCGTCGCGCTGCGGACAGCTTGTGGGGCTGGTTGTACGCATACGAGACCGCGGCCTGGGACACGCCGGCCGCTCGGGCGACGTCGTGCATCGTGGTCACGAATGCTGTTCCTCTCCGTCGCACGGTTACCGGGCCCAGCTTATCGGCCGGTCGGTGCCGGTCGGCCGGGTGTCAGCCGGCCCTGGCGAAGGCGGCGTCATCGTCGTCCTCACGCCGGTCCAGGCGAACTAGTGTGCCCATGACGTTGCGGGCCAGCACCTGCTGGTCGGTGATCGTCAGCTGTCCCCGCCAGGAGCCGAGGAAGGTCCACGTCCACGACATGAGCGTGGACAGCCGACTCCGGAACCCGACGACGTAGACGACGTGGACGGCCAGCCACAGGATCCAGGCCGACAGTCCCGCGAGTTCGATGCCCCCGACCTTCGCGACCGCGGTGAACCTCGAGATCGTCGCCATCGACCCCTTGTCCCGGTAGCGGAAGGGAGCGCGGTCGGGTGGTGAGCCGGGTGCGCGCGCGTCGGCCGCGATCTGCCGCGCCGCGTAGCGGCCACCCTGGATGGCGACCTGCGCCACGCCGGGGAGGCGGTCGCGCGCCATCATGTCGCCGATCACGAACACTTCCCGGTGCCCCGGTACCGTCAGGTCCTCGCGGACGGCAATCCTGCCGGCGCGGTCGAGTTCTGCCTCCGACTGCTCGGCGAGCCGCCGGGCCAGGGGACTGGCTTCCACTCCCGCCGACCACACCTTGCACGTGGAGTCGATGCGGACGGTCTCGCCTCGCTCGTCCTTGATCGTCACCCCGTCCGCGTCGACGTCGGTGACCGTCGCGCCGAGCCGCACCTCGACCCCGATCTTCTCGAGGCTCTCGGCGGCGGTGGACCCGAGCCGGTCGCCGAACGGCGGCAGCACCGCGGACGCGGCGTCGAGCAGGACGATCCGCGCGTCGCGGGTGTCGAAGTTCCGGTACGCGCCGACGAGCGTGCGGTGGGCCAGTTCGGCGATCTGACCGGCCATTTCCACCCCGGTGGGTCCGGCGCCGACCACCACGAACGTCAGGAGGCGGGCCCGCTCCTCGGCATCGGTGGACAGTTCGGCGCGTTCGAACGCGCCCAGGATCCGGCCACGAAGTTCGAGTGCGTCGTCGATGGTCTTCATACCGGGGGCGTGTTCGGCAAAGTGGTCGTTACCGAAGTACGACTGCCGGGCTCCGGCCGAGACGATCAGACTGTCGTATCCGGTGGTGGTCGTTCTGCCCTGGTGGGTCGACGTAATCCTGCGCGCCGCCAGGTCGATGTCGGTGACGTCGCCCAGCATCACCGAGGCGTTCGACTGCTTCTTCAACACCATCCGGGTCGACGGTGCGATCTCGCCCTCGGACAGGATGCCCGTCGCCACCTGGTACAGCAGCGGCTGGAACAGGTGGTGGCTGGTGCGGTCGACGATGACCACGTCGACGTCGGCCCGGCGTAACGCCTTCGCGGCGAACAGGCCGCCGAATCCGGAACCGATGATCACCACGCGATGACGCGCCTCGGGGCGGGCAGAGGTATTCATGACAAAGTCTTCCCGGTTACTGGTAGGGGTGACGCGTGCCGCCCGACACACGGGGTGTCGGGCGGCACGGTGGACACGACGCACCGGGGACTCGAATGTCGGTTCAGGACCCAGCGTGTCGCGAGATCACCTGCGGGACCGGCGACGCCGTTGTCAGCTGCCCTGGATGCGGGTGATCAGATCTGTGAGGTAGGTGTAGCTCTTCTTCGCGGCGTCGAGGCCACCGCACTCGACCGACAGGACGACGTCGTGATCGGCCTCGTGCAGGGTCTTCACGATCCGTTCCCAGTCGATGACGCCGTCGCCGCAGGCGCAGCCGAGCATGCCCCGGACCTTGCCGCGCAGCCTCTTCGCGTCCTCGACACCGATGTCCTTGGCGTGCAGGTGCGTGACCCCGCCGACGATCTGCTCGAGCCACTCGTGCGGGTCGTTCTCGCTGAGGTAGCTGTTGCCGGTGTCGAGGTTGATCGTCAGCGCCGGGCTGTCGATCAGCGTCATGATCTTCGCGAGACGCTCGGGGGTCGCGGTGTACTCGCCGTGCGTCTCGATCGCGATCTTGATGCCGCGCGGTTCGGCCACCTTCGCGGCCTCCTGCAGCGTGTACCGCATCAGCGTGTAGTTCTCCGCCTCCGTGGTCCACGTCGGCAGCGGTCCGTCGTCGACCATGATCATCGGCGAACCGACCTCGGCGGCATAGCGGATCGACTGCTTCAGGTAGTCGACGCTCACGTCCGGTTTGGCCAGCGGCGCATGGCTGGACAGCGACGAGATGGTCAGCCCCCGGGATTCGGCGGCGTCCCGCATGATCAGCGGGTCGTCGAGCATCGACCGGGTGTGGAAGTACCCGGCCGTGCTCAGCAACTCGCGGCCCCAGTAGACCATCGGCTCGACGTACTTGTAGCCGATCTCCGCTGCCTGATCCATCGCCCAGTCGAACGAGCCGTTCTCGAAGCGGGCGTATTCCAGGTTCAGACCGAGTTTGATGTCACCCATGACGGTCTCCGATCAGAATCCGCGTTGCGCGACGTAGTCGTCGCGGACCTCGCCGTGGTAGGCGGGAACGGTGATGTCCCACCATCCGGTCGGGTGCATTTCCGTCCACGGCAGTTCGTGGGCGCTCATCGCCTCGATGATCACCGGGCCCGGCGTCGCGAACGCACGCTCGATCGCGTCGGCCAGCTTCTCCGGGTCCTCGACGCGTTCGGCGCTGCAGCCGAGCGACTGAGCGAACCGGGTGATGTCGGCGAAATACGGTGTCCCGTCGAGATTCTTCCAGCCGGAGATGATTTCGCGTTCTGCACCGAACAGGCTGATCTGAAGGTCCTTGATCGCTTCCCAGCCGCCGTTGTTGAGTACGACGATCACCAGCGGCACTCCGAGCATGGCCGCGGTCGCGATCTCGGTGCCGGTCTGGAGGAAGCTGCCGTCGCCGACCATCGCCAGGACCGGGGTGTCCGGGGCACCGATCTGCGCACCGATCGCGGCCGGTACACCGAATCCGATGCCGGAGAAGCCGCCGGCCACGATGTTGGTCTTCGGGCCGTAGATCGGGAACTCGTTGAACGCCTGGTTCGCCGGGTTGCTCGAATCGGTGACCAGAATGCCCTCGCGCGGAAGGGCCTTGCGGATCTCGACCATGGCACGCGAATTGGTCATCGGCAGGTAGTCGGTGGTCCGCATCGGGCGCAGGTGCTCGTCCCACTGCGCCTTGAGGTCCTGCAGTTCGGCGAAGTAGTCGGTGCTGCGGTAGTCGAGCGCCGGCCCGAGATCGGCGAGCACGTCGCGCAGCGCGGCGAGGGACGTTTTCGCGTCGCCCACGACGCCGACCTCCACCGGGTAGTTGCGGCCGATCTCGAAACCGTCGATGTCGATCTGCACCAGCTTGGTGTTCGGGATGTCGAACGTGACCCCGGGGCGGTACGACGACGTGATGCGGTCACTGAACCGGCAGCCGACCGCGAGGATCACGTCGGCGGTGCGGGTCACGCCGTTGCCGGGGATCGACCCCATGTCGCCGCACGGCCACGCGTAGAGGTCGTGGTCGGCCGGGAACGCGCCCTTGCCCTGGAACGAGTGTGTGACCGGCGCGCCGAGGTGCTCGGCGACGGCCATCAGCTCGGCGGCAGCCTCGGCATGGATGACGCCGCCGCCGGCCACGATGACAGGACGTTTCGCACCGGCGAGCAGGCGGGCGGCCTCGGCGATCACTGCGGGATCGCCGGTTGCGCGGGTGGCGGGACGGCGGGCGCCGGTGTCGGGGGTGTAGTCGCCGTACTCGGCCTGCAGGTCCTGCGGGATGTCGACGAGCACAGGTCCCCGCCTGCCCTCGTGCATGGTGTTGAACGCCTGCGCCAGGGCGACGGGCAGCTGTTCGAGGCGGCTGGGCTGCCACCAGCGCTTGACGACGGGCTCGACCATACGGGGAAAGTTGTTGCCGTGCGGGCGGTCGATTTCCTGGAGCACCCCGCGGTTCTCCATGTAGGTGTGCACCGCGCCGGTGATCAGGAGCATCGGCATCGAGTCGGCGAAGGCCGTCGCGAGTCCGGTGAGGGTGTTGGTGGCGCCCGGTCCGATCGAGGTACAGATCGCGGCGATCTTGCCGGAGGCCCGGTAGTAGCCGTCGGCCATGTGCGCGGCGCCCTGCTCGTGCATCGCGGGCACGAGTTCGATCTCGTCGGCCCGGTCGACGAACGCGTCGAGGAGGGCGGTGTTGCCGTGTCCGGGGATCGCGAAGACCTTCTCGACTCCCTCGCGGATGAGGAAGTCGACGACCATCTGTCCGCCGGTGAGTTTCTGTGTTGTCATCGAGAGAACTTTCTGCGTGTGGTGGGGGCGACGCGTCACAGGGACGCGGACTCGGCCGGGGTGTGGTGTGTGCGTGTCGCGACACGGTCGGTAATGACCTCCGCGACGCGGAAGGCGTTGGCCGCGATGGACAGTGCGGGGTTCATCACGGGCAGGGACGGAAAGAAGGACGAGTCGACGACGTAGAGGTTGTCGACGTCGTGGGCGCGGCAGTCGGCGTCGAGCACCGAGGTGGCGGGGTCGGTGCCCGCTCGCACGGTGCCGGCCTGGTGGGAGTTGACCTCGATGCCGGTGCCCTGGCTGAAGACGAACGGATAGCCGATCTTGCGGAGGATCTTCCGCATCTCCCGCACGAGGACCTCGTGAGCGCGCGTGTTGTTGGGGGTCCACGCGATCTGGATGTTGCCGTCGTCGGTGAGGGTGACGCGGTTGTCCGGTTCCGGCAGGTCCTCGGTGAACAGCCACCAGTCGATGCTGCGTGCCGTGGCCTGGCTGAGCGCCCACTTGGGGATCAGCGGCCGTTGGCCCTTCACCATCTCGCCCTGCAACTTGCCGATGAGCTGCACGTGCCCGAGCGGGTAGGGGTGATCTGCCGTGCCGCTGGTGTAGAAGTCGTTGATGTACAACGTCTTCTGGAACTCGGACGTGTTCTTCTTCAGCGGGTTGATGCCCACCATGATGGAATTGTTGTGCACCATGTAGTTTCGTCCGACCATGCCGGACGAGTTGGCGAGACCGTCCGGGTGCTCGGCGCTCGCCGACCGGAGCAGCAGGGCCGCGGAATTGACGGCGCCGCAGGACACCACGACGGTGCGTGCGTCGACGACGAGTTCGGTACCGCGGTGCCGGAGTCGGACCCCGGTAGCGCGCTGTCCGGTCGAGTCGGTGAGTACCCGCTCGACGTAGGCGTTGGTCAGCAGTTCCACCGATCCGGACGCGATGGCCGGCCGGACGCAGCGCACATCCGCGTCCGATTTCGCCAGCAACCGGCACGGGAATCCGTCGCAGGTCTGACATCGGATGCACCCGCCGCCGTCCCGGAGGTCGATGCCCAGCGGAATGTTCGACGGGGTGTACCCGAGGCGCCGCAATGCGTCGGCGGCCTCCTGCACCGGTGGTTCGTGGCCGATCGCCGGGTAGGGGAAGGGTTCGTCGCGGGGGAGGGTGGGATCGTCGAACTGGTCGCCGTGGACCCGGTACACCTCTTCTGCCCGTGCGTAATACGGCGCGAAGTCGTCGTACGAGAACGGCCACTCGGGCGACTCGCCTGCCTCGTGTTCCGTCGACTGGAAGTCTTCGCGCCGGAACCGGACGAGCGAAGACCCGTACAGTTTCGTGTTGCCGCCGACGTAGTAGTACGTGCCTGGACTGAAGGGTTTGCCCGACGTGTCGTACCACTGCTCGGCGTTCGCGTACCGGTGTCCTTCGAAGATCTCCCGGGGATCCCAGTTCTGCTTCTCCTGGGGCAGGAAGTCGCCGCGCTCGATCAGCAGCACATCGACTCCCGAGTCCGCGAGCGCGTAGGCCAGTGTTCCACCGCCCATGCCGCTGCCGACGATGACGACGTCGTAGCTCTGTTTACTCGGTCCTGTGTGCTCCCCCACGGATGTGTCGCTCATGGGAACTGCTCCTCGGTCGTAGAGAGTGGTGTCAACGTTCTGCCGGGCAGGTCGACGCGTACCGGCAGTAGTGAAGTGGTTATACGTATAACTAAAGGTTAGCGGCAGTGTGATGGATGTCAACCCCACGCGAGCAACTCATCCCGGCGGGGATGAGCTGCTCGCGGCCGTCAGGGCACGAGCGGTCGCGTGAGGTTCTCCGGCCGCAGCACGTCGTCGAGTTGCTCGCGGCTGAGCAGACCCCGCTCGAGCACGAGCGCGGCAACGGTGCGACCGGTCGCGAGTGCGTCGGCTGCGATCGCGGTTGCCGCGGTGTAGCCGATGTGCGGGTTCAGGGCCGTGACCACACCGATGGACGCGTCCACCATGTCCTTCAGATGGTCGGTGTTCGCGCCGATGCCGACCACGCAGCGTTCCCGCAGTACGGTGCATCCCCGCGTGAGCAGTTCGATCGTCTCGAACAGGCTGTGCGCGATGATCGGCTCGAACGCATTGAGCTGAAGCTGACCGCCCTCGGCCGCCATCGTCACCGTCAGGTCGTTGCCGACCACCCGGAAGGCGATCTGGTTCACCACTTCCGGGATCACGGGGTTCACCTTGCCCGGCATGATCGACGAGCCCGCCTGCACGGGCGGCAACGTGATCTCACCGAAGCCGGCGCGCGGCCCCGACGACAGCAGCCGGAGGTCGTTGCAGATCTTGGACAGCTTTACCGCGGTGCGCTTGAGCACCCCGGACAATTGGACGAAGGCCCCGACGTCCTGGGTGGCTTCGATCAGGTCGGACGCCGTCGTCACCTCGATCCCGGTGATCGCAGCGAGATGCTCGCGCACCCGCCAGGCGTACTCGTGGTGCGCGTTGAGACCGGTCCCGATCGCGGTTCCACCCAGGTTGATCTCGGAGATGAGCGTCGCCGCCTCCCCGAGCCGCTGCGAATCCTCGTCGATCATGAGGGCGAACGTAGCGATCTCCTGGCCCAGGGTCATCGGAACCGCATCCTGCAACTGGGTGCGGCCGACCTTGAGGACGTCGGAGAACTCGGTCGACTTCACCGCGAACGCCGCCGCCAGTCCGTGCATCGCCGCCCGCAGCCTGGTCAGTGCCGTTTGCAGGCCTGCCTTGATCGCGGTGGGGTAGACGTCGTTCGTGCTCTGGCTCATGTTCACGTGCTCGAGTGGATGGAGATACTCGTAGCGGCCGCGCCGGTGGCCGAGCAATTCCAGAGCCCGGTTGGCAACCACCTCGTTCGTGTTCATGTTCGTCGACGTGCCGGCGCCGCCCTGGATGACATCCACGACGAACTGGTCGCGCAGCGCGCCGGCCCGGATCTCCTCGCAGGCCGCCACGATGGCGTCCGCTTCGCGCCGCGGCAGCAGGCCGAGGCCGGCATTGGTCTGCGCTGCCGCCTGCTTGACGGACGCCAGCGCCGACACGAGGTCGGGATGGCTGGCCAGCGGAATGCCGGTGATCGGGAAGTTCTCCGTCGCCCGCAGCGTGTGGATGCCGTAATAGGCGTCGTCGGGGACCTCACGGTCACCGAGGAGATCGTGCTCGATGCGTGTCATCGTTCCGACGTCACGCGGGTCGGGAGGTCACCCCAGGGGAGCGGGGCGTTGCCGAACTTGGCGGCCCGAAGGTCGCCGGAGCGGGCGTGCCCCTCGAACTTCTCCAGACGCGACAGTCGGCCGCAGACCTCGCCGAGCTGTGCGCTGCTCGTCAGGTCGCGCACTTCCTGGTAGGTGAGCGTCTTGAGGAACTTACCCACCCACAGGCCGCCGGTGTAGCGGGCCGCGCCGAGGGTGGGGAGGACGTGATTGGTGCCGATCAGCTTGTCGCCGTAGGGAACACACGTGCCTTCACCGAGGAACAGGGCACCGTAGTTGCGCATGGACGTCAAAGCCTGACGAGGGTCCTGGGTGAGGATCTGGACGTGTTCCGAAGCGAAGACGTCGGCCAGTCGGTACGCCTCGTCGAGGGTGTCCACCACGTGGATCTGACCGTGATCACGCCACGCGGGTCCGGCGATGGCGTTGGTCACCAGCCCGGGAAGCAGTGCGTCGATATGGTCGATCACGGCGCGTCCCACGGACTCCGAGGTGGTGATCAGCACGCACGGCGAATCGGGTCCGTGCTCGGCCTGGCTGAGCAGGTCGACGGCGATGGTGAACGGGTCGGCCAGGTCGTCCGCGACGATCAGCGTTTCGGTGGGCCCCGCGAAGAGGTCGATCCCGACCTCACCGAAGAGCTGACGCTTGGCCTCGGCCACGTAGGCGTTGCCGGGTCCGGTCAGGATGGACACCGGGTCGACGGTCTCGGTGCCCAGCGCGAGCGCCGCGACGGCCTGCACTCCGCCGAGGACGAAAATCTCGTCGGCGCCGGCGAGGTGCATCGCCGCGACACTGATCTGCGGCGGCTCGCCTGCGTTCGGCGGCGTCGTCGCGGCCACGCGTTCCACACCGGCGACCTTCGCGGTGAGCACCGTCATGTGGGCGGACGCGGTCAGTGGGTAGCGTCCGCCGGGTACGTATGCCGCTGCCGCGTCGATCGGGACGTTGCGGTGCCCGAGGAACACTCCCGGCAGGGTCTCGACCTCGAGATCCTGGATCGAGTCCCGCTGCGCCTGGGCGAAGTCGCGAATCTGACGCTGCGCGAAACGCAGGTCGTCGAGGACGGTCTCCGGAACGGACTTCACGATTGCCGCGACCTGGTCTTCGCTCAGCCGGAACGAGTCGGGGGACCAACCGTCGAACTTCGCGGAGTACTTCCGGACGGCCTCGTCGCCGTTCGCGCGGACGTCGGCGATGACGCCGGCGACGGTGTCGACCACGGCGGGGTTGCTCGCCCGCTGTGCCGGTTCACCGGCGGCGGCCTTGAGAACGAATGACATGGGTGCTTCCTTCGGATCGCGAGGGCTGGGATCTGTTGTTACTCAGCATCGCCGTGCCGCCCGCTTCTCCGACAGTTGCATTGTGGGAACTGTTTGCGTCGGTTCATGCACGTTCTGTGTACCATTGATCATGGTTTTCACCGTCGCCGATGCTCTCGAAATCGACCTTCTGAAGGACGCGGGAGCTCGTGTCCTCACCGGGTCGGGCAGCCTCGACCGTGAGGTCCGCTGGGTGCATTCGTCGGAGATCTCCGATATCGCGCGCTTCCTGCGGGGTGGAGAATTACTCCTGACCGCCGGGCTCGGAATGGGCGGCACGGGCGCACTTCAGCAGGTGTTCGTCCGCGCGGCCGCACATGCCGGGGCCGCCGCACTCGTGATCGAGGAGTCGGGACGGATGTTCGACCGGGTACCGGATGCAGTGATCGACGAGGGCAGAGCGTGCGACCTGCCGATCATCGCCCTTGCGCGGGAGGTGTCGTTCGCCGGTGTCTCTTCGCAGGTGCACGAGATCCTGACGGACCGGCGCCTGCGGGCGCTCACCTACGAACGGGAAGTCGAGTCCACGTTCTCGAACCTGCTCCTCGACGGCGCCGACTACCTGTCGATCGTGCAGACACTGGCCGAACTCACCGACGGCACGGTGGTGCTGGAGAACATCGCGCATCGCGTTATGGCGTACGTCGGCGTGTTCGACGGCGACGCCGGAATCGAGGAATGGGATCGGCACGCGCGGGGCCTCCACAGCGACGACAGCGGGTGCGTCCGTCGGCCGGTGCTGATGCGCGGTCAGCCGTGGGGGTGGATCCACGTCTTCACCGACCGTCCCGCGACCGAACGGTCCGCCGTGGTGTTCGCTGCCGAGCGGGCGGCCGCGTCCGTCGCGATCTCGTTGCTCACCGACCGGAGTCGGGAGGCGAGGGACGATCAGCGGAGCACGGCGTTGATCACGCGACTGCTGATCGGTGATCTCTCCGGAGTCGAATTCGTCGAGCAGGCAGGCAGACTCGGGTACCAGCTGGGGTCGGGGCACATCGCCGTCGTCATCGCGAACAAGGACGCCCGCGACGAGTCGTCCACGCAGCGCACCGGCCGTCAGATCGACACCGGGGTGATCAGCGCCGACATGGGCGACTACGTGGTGGCTGTGGCGGCCGAGTCCGGCCGCACCCGCGCCGAACTCGCGGGTCTGCTCGGGACCGCGGAGCACGGCGGCGGGATGAGCCGCGCGGTGCCCGCGTCGATGCTGCAGGTCGCCGTGACGCAGGCGAAGAGTGCCGCCGCGGTGTCGCGCTCCCTGCCTGCCTCACCCATGCTGCATTTCGACGACCTCGGCGTCGAACGCCTGCTCGTGACGTTGGCGCAGGGACCCGAACTCGCCAGCTTCGTCGAGGACGAGCTGGGGCCACTGCTCACGAAGGACGCGCAGTCGACGACTCCGCTGCTGCCCACGTTGCGGGCGTTCCTCGCTGTCGACGGCCGGAAGACCGAGGCCGCGGAGAAACTCTTCATCCAGCGCCGGACGCTGTACAACCGGCTCGACCGCATCGCGACGATCCTGGGCAAATCACTGGACGACGCCGCCACCCGGCAGAGCCTGCTGCTCGCGGTGAAGGGTCTGGATCTGCTCGAGGGTTCGTCGATCGTGGCTCGGCGGAGCGGGCGACCATGATTCGGGAGCGGGCGACCATGAACGCGCGGGGCAGGTGGGCGACTTCTCACTCTGTGCAGTCTGCGCGCAGGAGGTACACGGTCTGTACCTGTTGTGCGGCGCGTCACCTTCGTAGTGTTTTCTTCGAGATTCCGGCCATCCAGTCGGCGTTGATCGAAAGTTCACGCACTCGCTACTCGCTGAACGGACGCCTACCCCCGTAGGCGCCCACGGCGGTCCGAGACCTACCGCAAGGACGAAATCATGGCAACACATGGAGCAGGCACCGCTCCCGTGCTCGACCATACACGCGTGCGTAAGGCGCGAATCGCAACCTTTTTCGGCTTCTTCCAATTGGGCGCCGTGATGTTGATGTGGTCGACGAGCACCAGTTCGTTGCGTGTGCACCTCGGCTGGGAAGGCGATGGCGGCGACTCGCAGTTCGGCCTTCTCGCGCTGTCGATCGGCATCGGCGCAGCCATCGGTTGCTTCGCCATCGGCCCCTTCATCGATCGGTACGGTCCGCGGAACACGGCCATGCCCACGATGGTCGTCTACCCACTCTGTTACATCCCTCTCGCCTTCTTGGACGGACTGGTGGGAGCGATGGTGATCGGCGTGCTCATCGGGCTGCTCCGTGGCGCGTTCGACACGGCGTTCAACACCCATGGTGTGCAGGTCGAGCGGTATTACGGGCGACCCATCATGTCCGCGTTCCATGCCGCCTACCCCGCGGGCGGGTTCGTGCTCGGCCTCGTCGGCAGCGCCCTGGCTCGGCACTTCACCGACAGCCCGGCCGTCGCGTACATCGCGATCGGTGTGGTCCTGTCGATACTCGGTGTCGTCTTCGGCAAGTGGCTTCTCGCCCTCGACGAGTTGCTGCCGCCGGAACAGGACGAGATCCCGGGTGCCGCCGACCCCGCTCACCCGGGGAAGCGTTCGGCCGCCACCGCGAC
Organism: Rhodococcus jostii NBRC 16295; assembly: GCF_001894825.1. GTDB lineage: Bacteria > Actinomycetota > Actinomycetes > Mycobacteriales > Mycobacteriaceae > Rhodococcus_F > Rhodococcus_F jostii. The sequence goes on from NZ_BCWY01000003.1 coordinate 84,917, forward strand.
GCTGCTCGTGATGATCGGATTCGGTGTTCTTCTCCTCGGATCGATGTTGAGCGAAGGCGCGGTTCTGGACTGGGGCCAGGAATTCGTTCGCCGCGCGGTCGGCACGACGGCAGGGCTGGCAGCGACCGCTGTCACGCTCTACTCGGGAGCGCAGTTCGTCGGCCGATTGTTCGGTGACCGGCTCGCCGAGTTCTTCGGTGCCCGGCTCATCGTCGGCGCGAGCGGTGTCATCGGTGCCGCGGGTGCGCTTCTCGCGATGCTGGGCGGCTCGGCGCCGCTCGCCCTCACCGGTTTCGTGTTGCTGGGCCTGGGCCTGGCGTGCATGGCGCCCCTCATGCTGTCGGCGGCGGGGCGGCGCGATCCCGAGAATGCCGGACGAAACATCGGTCTGGTCAACGCCATCGGATACGTCGGCATGCTCGTCGGGCCGGCGGCGATCACCGTCGTCGTCGACAATCTCGGAATCGAATGGATGCCGCTTCTTCCTGCCATCCTTCTCGGGCTGATCGCGATCGGCGGTCCCGCGCTGATGCGTCTGGTGCCGCGCTATCACAAGCCCGCGTCGGCAACCAGCAAGCAGGAAGTGGCGACCGGGTAGGTCTTCCGACTGTTGGGTCCATGCGGTCCGGCATCCCCTCGGGGGCGCCGGACCGCATTGTCGTGTCCAGCGCTGGTGATACGATTAACCGAATTCTACGACACACACGGGAGACAGCTGTGCCTATCGAGAGCCCGCCGTTGAAACGTGGTGAGCGTGGCTGGAAAATGGCAACTTTCGTCATCTTCGTGGGAACAGGGATCACCTACGCGTCGTGGGTGACCCGCACGCCGGCCATCCGAACATCCCTCGGTGTCGGCACCGGCGACATGGGGCTGATCATCCTCGGTCTGTCGATCGGATCGATGGCGGGGTTGCTGTGCGCCGGCCCCATCGTCGCCCGGATCGGCGCCCGTCACGTCATCACCGCCGCGGCCACCGTCGCGAGCCTCGGACTGTTGACGGTGGGGATCGGATCGGGTGTGGCGATCGCGGCGCTGGTGGCACTCGGACTCGCCTTCACCGGTGCGGGGTTCGGCATGTGCGAGGTCGCGCTCAACATCGAGGGCGCGGCGATCGAGAAGCGCATGGGACGCAGCTTTCTTCCGTCACTGCACGGTGCGTTCAGCCTCGGAACGCTCGCCGGCGCGGGACTCGGGGCGATCGCCGAACTGCTCGACGTTCCCGTGCCCCTGCATCTCGGGGTGCTGGCCGCCGTCGTCCTGGTGTCGAGTGGCAGCGTCGTGGCTCTACTCCCTCCGGCTTCCGGGCGCGAGGTCACGCGCACCCGCCGCCGGGCCGGCCTGTCCGGAAGCCTGGCCATCTGGCGGGACACCCGGATCGTTCTCCTCGGTCTGATCGCGCTCGGCATGGCGTTCGCGGAAGGCAGTGCCAACGACTGGCTGCCGCTGGGGATCGTCGACGGGTATGGCGTCGACTCCGCCACCGGCGCCGCGTTCTACGTCGTATTCGTGGCCGCGATGACGGCGGGCCGCCTGCTCGGCGGCCGGGTGGTCGACAAGTACGGGCGGGCGGTGACCGTCCGCTGGTCCGCCGCGCTCGCCGTTGTCGGGATACTGACGGTCATCCTGTCCGGGCACCTGGTTCTCGCCGCGCTCGGCTGCGCGTTGTGGGGTGTCGGTGTCGCCCTGGGGTTTCCGCTCGCGATGTCCGCGGCAGCCGAATCGGGTGACGACGCCGCCCGGCGTGTCAGTACGGTGTCGACCCTCGGGTACCTGGCGTTCCTCGTCGGGCCACCGCTCCTCGGATTGCTCGGCGAGCAGTTCGGCCTTCTCCACACCTTCTACGTCGTCCTGGCCGGCGCCGTCCTCGCCGGATTGGTGGCGGGCGCGGCCGCGGAGAGCCGCGAGGCCGAGGAGTCTCCGCTCGCCGAGGAGCGGATCTGCTCGAAGTGACCACATGACGATTCGCCCGGCCTCGGGAACGAGGCCGGGCGAACCGTGGTCGGATCACATCACTGTGCGGCAGAGGCGATGTGCGGTGCGACGCGCAGCGCGTTCGCCGCGATGGTCAGCGCGGGGTTGAGCGCTGCCGACGACGGGAAGAACGATCCGTCCACCACCCACAGGTTGTCGACGTCGTGACTTCGGCAGTTCGGGTCGAGAACACTCGTCGACGGGTCGGTACCCGCGACCGCGGTTCCGCACATGTGCGAGTTCGTCGCGATCCCCATCCGCTCGGTGAGGATGATCGGATATCCCGCCCTGCGGACCGCCGCGGAGACGCGGCGAACCAGTTCACTGTGCGGCGCAGTGTTGTTGGGTGTCCAGTCGACGATGATCCTGTCGCCGTCGACCCGGACCCGATTGTTCCGGGCTGGGAGATCCTCCGTGGTGAGGTAGATGTCGAGGCTGCGATCCACCACCGCCTTCAGTGCCCACATCGGCGCCCAGGGCCGAGCCCCCTTCACATGCGCGGCCTGCAGTTTGCCGAGCATCTGCAGATTGCCGAGCGGGAACTCGTTGTTCGGGCCGGCGACGTACCAATCGTTGATGCCCAGTGTCTTCTGCCACGCGGTCGTGTTGATCCGGAACGGGTTGACACCCATGAAGAAGGTGCTGTTGTGCACCATGTAGTTCCGGCCCAGCAGCCCCGACGAGTTACCGAGGCCGTCCGGATTTCGTTCGCCGGCCGATCGGAGCAGCAGTGCCGCGGTGTTGACAGCCCCTGCCGAGACCACGAAGTGGTTGGCCGTGATCCGGATCGTGCGTCCCCGGAACTCGGCCTCCGCGGCGACGATTCGCGTGCCCTTCGCGTCGGTGAGCAACCGCGTCACCTTCGCCTCGGTGAGCAGACGCACCCGATCCGACTCGAGAGCCGGGCGCAGCGCGCGGTTCTCCGCTTCACTCTTGTGATCGGTCTGCGACGGGGTGCCGTCCGACGCCGTCGACTGGCGGCGGTGCTCCTGCGTCGTCAGGTTCATGCCGTTCGGTGTGTGGAACGGGTGCAGACCCTGGTGACGGAGGGACGAGGCGAAACGCTCGATCGCCGGCTCGTGTGGCAGCGGCGGCCGCGGGTACGGCGACGACCGGGGTGGTTCCGTCGGATCCTCGCCGTCGATGCCGTGGACCTGGTAGAGACGTTCGGCCTCGGCGTAGAACGGTTCGAGATCGGCGTAGTGGAACGGCCACTTCGGTGAGATGCCGTCGTGGTGTTGCGTCTCCTCGAAATCCGTCACACGGAAGCGGGGAAGGCTGCCGCCGTAGAATTTGGTGTTGCCTCCCACCCAGTAGTACACGCCGGGCTGGAACGGCTCGCCGTTGCTGCCGTCGAACCACGGTTCCGCGGTCTTGTACCGGCCCGCGAGGAACATTTCCGCAGCCTGCGAGTTCTCCACCTCTCGGGGGAGGAACCGTCCGCGCTCGACGACCAGGACGTCGAGGTCCCGATCCTTCAGCGCCCACGCGAGCGTCGAACCTCCCATCCCGGATCCGACGACCACGACATCGGCGGTGACCGTGTCGGTGTCGCCCACTTCGACCACCGCGCCCTCGCGCAGCGGTGAATACGCGTCGATCTGATCGTGCCCCGACGTTCTCACAGGTGCTGTTCCTTGGCTCGGGTCGCCCAGTACTCGTCCTGGCGCTCGTCCTCGATGTAGGCGGGAACGGGGAAGTCCCACCATCCGGGAACCCACGGTCCCGCGGCGTCGCGATCCGTCGGGATCTCGATCAGCGCAGGCGCTTTCGCGTCGAAGGCCTTCCGGTAGGTGCTCTCGAGATCGGCCGGGTCGTCCACCCGGAACGATTCGAGGCCGAACGACTGGCCGAGCGCCTTGAAATCGGGGCTGTACGGGGTGCCGTCGGGGCGGTTGAACTCGGTGCCGATGTGCCGGCTGGTCTGTTTGCGCTGGCCACCGCGGATGGACATGAAGCCCGCGTTGTCCTGGACCACGAAGACCACCGGAATGTCGTGCTGCACGCAGACACCGATTTCTTGCGACGTCATGAGGAAGTCGCCGTCACCGACGACACACGCGACCTGCCGGTCGGGAGCGGCGAGCTTGGCCCCGATCGCGGCGGGCACGGCCCAGCCCATGGACGAGAATCCGCCGGAGGTCAGGTGGGTGCGCGGGTGGTACACCGGGAACGTCTGCTTCACGGCGCCCTGGGTGTTGCCGGAGCCGGCGACGATGATGCCGTCCCGTTCCATCACCGACCGCAGGCCGCCGAGGGGGCGTTGCGACGTGAACGGGAACCGGTCGGAGTCGCGGCGCCCGGCGAGTTTGGCCTCCCACTCCGCCTTCAGCTGCTCGAGTTCGGCGAGGTACTCGGAGCGGTCGGCGCTGACTCGGGGGAGCGAGCTGACGATCGCGGCGACGGTCGGCTTGGCGTCGGCGACGATACCGACCTCGGCCGGGTAGTTCTTGCCGATCTCGTGCGGGTCGATGTCGATGTGAATGAGCTTGGCGGGCGGAATCGAGAACGTGACCCCCTGCGCGTAGCTCGACGACGACCAGTCGGTGAACCGGCATCCGATGGAAATCACCACGTCGGCGCGGGAGGCGACGGCATTGCCCACGATCGTTCCGGTCTGGCCGACGCTGCCGGCGAACAGTGCGTGGTCCTCGGGAAACGCGCCCTTGCCGTTCCACGTCGTGACCACCGGGATCTGCCACGCCTCGGCGAGGGCGAGGACTTCGTCGGCCGAGTCGGACGTGATGGCGCCGCCGCCGACGACGATCACCGGTCGGCGGGAGTCGCGGAGCACGTCGACGGCCTTGTCGATCGCCAGCGGGTCGGGCTGCTGGAGTCCGACCGGCAGCCGTCGTGCGAGGTCGTGCAGGGCCACGTCGGCGGCCTCGGCCTGCACGTCCATCGGCACCTCGATGTGCGCCGGGCCCGGGCGGCCGGTCAGCATGGTGCTGAACGCGCGGTGCATGATGAACGGCAGTTCCTCGACGCGGGTCGCGACCCAGCTGCGCTTCGACACCGCGTCGGTGACCTGCGGAAAGCCGTTGTCGGTGTGCCGTTCGAGTTCCTGGAGCAGGCCCCGTCCGCGCATGTGGGTGGGCGGCCCGCCGGTGATGCACAGCAGACTCGTCGAGTCGCTGTACGCGGTCGCGAGACCGAGCACGGTGTTCGCAGCCCCCGCCCCAATCGACGCCACCGCGGCCATCGGCTTACCGGACACCCGGTAGTACCCGTCCGCGAGGTGCGTGGCGCTCTGCTCGTGGTAGACCTGGATGAACGGGATCTCGGACCCCTTCTCCAGGAACGCATCGGTGAGCGACCAGATGCCGTGGCCGGGAATGCCGGTGACGTACTCGACGCCGTACTGCTTCAGGATCTGGGCGACCACCTGCCCGCCGGTCAATTTCGCCATGATCTTCTTCTCCTTGTCGTGTCAGTTCGCTACGCGGGCGGCGTAGCGCAGTCCCTGCTTTGTCAGTCGGCGTACGTTCGGCTCCGACAGGTCTGCCGGCGTGTGGCCGATCGAGTGGTAGAAGACCCGGCCGGCGCCCCACTGGCGCACCCACGCCACCGGGCTGCGCAGGCCCTCCAGCCAGGGCAGGTGCTCGCCGCTGAACTCGGTTTCCGCGAGCACGGTGTTGTTCGGATCGACGTGCATGTAGTACTGCTCGGACGCGACGGCGAAGTCCTCGACCCCCGCGGTCACCTCGTGGTCGCGGTCGGTGATGCTTACCTTGTACGGCTGCGGATATGCCTCTCCCGCAGGGTGTTCGATGAAGTCGCCGCCGAGCAGGAAGTGGTACTTGAGGCTGGCCCGGAAGGCTGCGGCCGCGCCGTGCCACGCCGCGACCCCGGTTCCGGCCGCGACGGCGTCGAGCAGGTTCTTCTCCTGCGAATCGCTCAGGTCTTCGGTGGTGAGCGCGTTGTTCCAGCCGAGCACGATCAGGTCGTACCCGGTCAGGTCGCGGTCGAGGGTGAAGATGTCCTGCGACTCCTCGACCTGGTAGTCCAGTTCGGAGAAGAGGTCGCGTGCCCAGGCGGCGATGTCGTACGGATGGTGGCCGGGCCAGCCGCCGTAGAGGTAGAGGACCTTGGTCATGAGTGCTCCCATGGATGGTGAAACCGGAATGGTGAAACGATTAACTTATGGTGGTGAATCGTATCACCGGCTGGATCGCTGTCAATGGGTGATGTCGAGGGGAATGTGGAGAGCGCCCGGGCGCGGGCTAGGATCGGTCTTCGCCAGCTGTGCGCAACGGCCGGTTGTGGCCGATGATCGCCGACGAGGGAGTGCCACTTGGTCACGATGAAAGACGTCGCCAAAGCTGCCGGAGTGTCGGTCGCCACCGTCTCCTATGCTTTCAGTAAATCGTCGAAGGTCTCTGCGACACAACGGGAACGCATCTATTCCGTCGCTGCGGACCTCGGCTACGCCGGCCCGAACATCGCCGGCAGCAGCCTGCGGTCGGGGCGGATCGGCGCTGTCGGCGTGATTGTGCCCGACTCCCCGGTGCAGGCGCTCGAAGATCCGTCCGTGACCCTGCTGATGAAGGGCATCGCCGAGATCGGGAACTCGGCCGACATCGCCCTCACCCTGTTCCCGGCCTCCCGTGGTGGCTCCCCCGATTCACCACCGAACTCGCTCGTTCTCCGTGGCCTCGTCGACGGTGTGGTCATCCACAATGTCCCGGACGGTCATCCGCTCGTCGAAGCGATCATCGCGCGCGGTATCCCGGCCGTCGTCGTCGACTCGCCGAGAAGCGCGGGACTACCGTTCGTGGCCATCGACGACCGGCACGGCGCCTACGTGCAGATGGACCACATCCTGACACTGGGCCACCGACGCATCGGGATCATCGTCGACAAGCTCGGCCAGGACACCGAGTGCCGAATGGTCACGCTGGACGACGTGGGCGCGGCGACCGAACGCAACGCGCGGGAACGGCTTGCCGGCTACTTCGACGCGGCCCGCGACCACCAACTCCCGCCGGAGGAGCTGTCCATCGTCGTCGCGGGCAACATCGATCGCGCCGCCGGCGCCGAGGCCACCCGGATCCTGCTCGGGTGCGCTCGACCCACCGCCCTCGTCGCGACCTCCGACGTGCACGCCGTGGCGGCGTGGCAGGTGCTGCGCGAGCGCGGACTCGCCGTGCCCGACGATATGTCCGTCATCGGATTCGACGATGCACCCGTCGCAGAACTTCTCGGTCTCAGCACAATTCACCAACCGATCGTCGAGAAGGGTCGCGCGGCCGCGACGATCCTGCTCGATCGGCTGGGCGGCGGCACCCGCACACGGTCGTTGATGAAGACGTCGCTGGTCGTGCGTGCCAGCACCGCGCCGCCGCGCGAATCGAGCACCGCGCCGCCGCGCGAATGATGGCGATGCGCCACGACGGCCGGGCGCCATCCCGCATGATGGATCGATGACGAGTGCGGTGCCGCGACTGGGCGTGACCTTCATACCGACGATCGAACCCGAGCAGTTGAAGGACTTCGCGCGGGTGGCCGAGGACAGTGGCCTCGACGAGATCTGGTTGTGGGAAGACTGTTTCAAGGAGAGCGGCGTGGCGTCGGCCGCCGCAGCACTCGCGTGGACGGAGCGAATCCACGTCGGTGTCGGGTTGATGCCCGTACCGTTGCGCAACGTCGCGCTCACCGCGATGGAGATCGCCACGCTCACCCGGTTGTTCCCCGGTCGAGTGATCGCGGGCGTCGGGCACGGGGTGCAGAGGTGGATGGAGCAGGTGGGCGCGCGGGCGGCGTCACCGATGACGCTCCTCGAGGAGTATGCGGTGGCGCTCCGCGCGCTGTTGGACGGTGAGTCGGTGAGCACGGACGGCCGGTTTGTCCGGCTCGACGGTGTGAAGCTCGACTGGCCTCCCACCGAACGGGTTCCGTTGATGCTCGGCGGCGAGGGCCCCAAGTCGATCCGCCTTGCGGCGCGTCTGGGTGACGGCAACCTCGTCACCTCCGCGGTCGGTGACGACGAGATCCGCAGGACCCGCGACCTGATCGTCGAGGAGATCGGCGCCGATCGGGCGTCGTCGCATCGCATGGTCGTCCCGAAGATCGCCGCCACCGGCGACGGTGCGCAGCGACGGGTGGACGAGGAAGTGGCGCGGTGGGAGAAACCGGCCGACGCGGGAATCGGCGTCGCGGGCGACGCGAGCACCATCGCCGCGGAGGTGCGGAGACTCGCCGGGCTGGGCGCGACCTCCGTGGCAATCGCGCCGACCGAGGACGAACCTGATCTGCTGGGATTCGTCGAGTTCCTCGGCCGTGACGTCAAACCCCTACTCCCCATGTGAGTGGCAAAGAGTGCCCGGGCACACATTGCCACTCACGTGGGGGTCAGGTGCTGGTCGGCCAGGTGTCGGACAGGGTGTAGCCGGTGGGGAACGGGTCGGCGGGGTCGAGGCCGACCTGGCTGAGTTCGGTGATGTACGCCTGGCCGCTCACCCGCGGGACGACGGCGTCGTACGTTCCGACCTTCGTGAGCCTGTCGATGCGACTCTCGAAGCGACTGCCGATCACCGATTCGTGGACGAACTTCTCCCCGACCTCGATGAGCCCCTTCGCCTTCAACACCGCGAGCCGGGCGGACGTCCCGGTGCCGCACGGCGACCGGTCGAGCCGGCCGGGGGAGACCACCACGGCATTCCGCGCGGTGAGGACCCCCTCGGTGCGGGACAGCGGTCCGACGAATTCGGTCTGGGTGATGCCGGCGAATTCGGGATTCGTGGGGTGGACGGCGGGGATTTGTTCGGCGGCAGCGGTCTTGAGTTTCTGCCCGAGGTCGCAGATGTCGCGTGCCTCGTCGGGCTGCAGCTTCACACCGACTTGGTCGGCGTCGGCGAGGACGTAGGCCATGCCACCCCACGCGACGTCGACGGTGAGGGTGCCGTAGCCGTCGAGTTCGAGCGGCACCCCGATCTCGTAGGCGAATGCGGGCTGATTTTCGAATTCGACGCTCGTTACCTTGCCGTTCTCGCAGGTGCAGCGAATGCGAATGAGCCCGGCGGGCGCTTCCAGCACGATGTCGGTGACCGGTTCGACCATGGGAATCATGCCGGTTTCCAGCAGTGCGGTGGCCACACACATGGTGTTGCTGCCCGACATGGCGGGGTATTCCGTGGACTCGGCGATGACGTAGCCCATCTGCGCTTCGGGGTCAGTCGCCGGGACGACGAAATTGACGCACTGGGTCACCGAGCCCCGCGGCTCGTGGAGCAGAAGCTGCCGGAGATCGTCGCGGTGCTCGCGGAAGTACTTCATCTTGTCGAAGACCGTGGCGCCGGGGACGTCGCCGATTCCGCCGGTGACGACGTTGTTGATCTCGCCACCGACATGACACTTGACTACGTTGACTACTCGACTCCAGCGCACGATCTTCCTCCGTGTGTTCGTCTGCGTTGCGGTGCCCGGGTTCCACCCTGCCAGGGCTCGACTTCTCTGCACCTGCCGGCGAGAGGCGAGGCCGGCAGCAGGGGTAGCTGCCGGCCTCTGCGCACGTGTCGGGGAAGGATCACTCCGTGATGAACGCGCGCGGTCTTCGGGGAAGGACATGTCTCCCAATCCCCATTTCGGCGCTCCTGGCGCCCAATCGCCGCCCTGCTGCGTTGTCGTCGGCGCCGATACAACAGCGGTATCGGCTTCTCCTCCGCCTTGCCGGACGACGATTGTTTCGCCAGGTGCATCCGAGAGGGATTGGGCGACAAGCCCTACTAGCGGGCGTAGGTGAGCCCGGTCTCGGCGATGAGCTTGGTGAGTTCTTCCTTCTTGTCCGCAGGCAGTTCGCCGTATGGCGCGCGGGGAACTCCGAGGTCGACGCCGACGGCCTGAGCGGCGGCCTTGGTGGCCACTGCGTAGCCTTCCTTGCCCAGGAAGTCGAGGACGTTCCACAACCGCTTGAAGATCTCGAGGGCCTCGGTGTACTTGCCGGCCTTGGCGAGTTCGTAGATCGCGACGCACTCCCTGGGGGCGAAGTTGGGTGCACCCCAGATGGAGCCGGCGGCACCGGCGGAGAACGCGGGCAGCACGATGGTGTCCCAGCCGACGAACGTGTCGATGGCGTCGCCGAGGTTGAAGATGAGGTCGAAGGCCTGCTCGATCGACCCGGACGTGTCCTTGATGTACTTGACGGCGTCGGTGCGTTCGAGCAGTTCACGGTAGAACGGGCGGTCGAGGTTCATTCCTGTGACACCCGGCAGGTTGTAGGCGATCACCGGGATGTTCGCCGCTTCGCCGACGGTGGCGAAGTACTCGATGACCTCGTGGCGCGTGGGAGCCTCGTAGAAGGGCTGCACGAGCAGGACGGCGTCGGCGCCGGCGTCGGCTGCGTGCCGGGACAGTTCGATGGCCTCCGCAGTGCGGGTGGATCCGGTCTGGGGTGCGACCGGCACGCGACCGGCGGCCTGGTCGATGACGACCGTGTTGACGCGCTTGCGTTCGTCGAGCGTGAGCGCCGCGAACTCTCCGGTGCTGCCTCCGGGGACCAGGCCGTGCAGTCCGTTGTCGATCAGGAAGTCGACGTGGTTGCGCAGCGCGCCTTCGTCGACGGATCCGTCCTGGGCGAAGGGTGTGGAGACGGCGGCGAGGATGCCACCCAGCTTCTTGGTCATGTTGTGTCCTTGTTCGGTAGTGGTGGTCGAGAGCTGTCGTGTGGGGTTGTCGACTCGGACTCCCGGGGTCTCACTCCGGTCTCCGACAATTGTTACATTGGCGATTGTCGACAAGAGAACGATATTGAATCTAAGGTCGATCCCGGGTGGTGTCAAGGGATCGGCGGTGGTTTCTCGGCCGCTATTCGCCCACGGTGAGGGGATCGCGCCGGAGGGGTTCTGCCGCGATCCTCGCGTCGACCGTGCGGCCTGCGGTTTCGTGGAGTGTCGCCGCCGCGATTATGGCCATCACGCCCGTGACGATCAGGATGACCGACGGAGACAGCGGACTGCCGGTCGTGGCGATCAGATAGGTCGCCACATAGGGGGCCGTGCCGCCGAAGATCGCGACCGAGATGTTGAATCCGATCGAGAATCCTGCGTACCGAACGCGACTCGGGAATATCTCCACCATCGCGGCGCCCGACGCCGACATGAACATGGCGAGGCAGATTCCCATCGCGGAGTGCGCAACGACGATCGCGGCAACGTTCCCCGTCGCGAACACCATGAACGCGGGATACACGATCAGCGTGCTCGAGACGGCGCCGAGGATGATCACCGGTTTACGCCCGTAGCGGTCCGAGAAGCGGGCGAACACGAAGATGGCGACCGCCGCCGAGCACAGGCAGGTGACCGTCGAGGCCGATGCCAGGCCGAACGAGAATCCCACCTCGGACTGCAGATACGTCTCCATGTAGACGAAGATGAAGTAGAACGCCGCGGCCTGGAGCGCAATACAACCGACCACCTGCAGGATCTGGCGGCGACTGGTCGACAGTGCGTCCTTGACCGGCGATTCGCTGACCTCGCCCGAGGATTGAAGCCGTTCGAATTCCGCTGTGTCGCTCAGCTTCAGGCGAATGTAGAGTCCGACCAGGCCGAGCGGTCCCGCGATGAGGAACGGGATGCGCCAACCCCATTCGAACATTGCCGTCTCGCTCAGTGCGGCGTTGAGGCCGAGGATGAGCACCGAGGCGGCCGCGTTGGCCAGATAGCTGGAGCAGTGCCAGAAGCTGACGGTGCGCGCCCGTCGACCGCGCTTCGCGGATTCGACGAGGAACGTCGCCGCACCGCCGGGTTCGCCGCCGGCAGCGAAACCCTGGATGATCCGCAGCGTCACCAGCAGGGCCGGGGCTGCGAGGCCGATGGTGGCGTATCCCGGCAGCAGGCCGACCGCGAACGTCGACAGCGACATCAGAATGATCACCGTCGCCAGGATCTTCTTGCGCCCGACCTTGTCTCCGAGCCGTCCGAAGACGAAGCCGCCGATGGGGTTCATCAGGAACGCGACCCCGAATGCGGCGAACGTCGCCAGCAGGCTCGTCGCCGGGTTCTCGGAGGGAAAGAAGATCTGGCCGAGCAGGACGGCGAGAAATCCGTATGCCGCGAAGTCGAACCAGGTGATGAAGTTTCCGATCGCGGCGGCCGTGATGGCCCGCCGCATCTCGGTGCCGTGTAGTCCGCCCTGTACTTCCGTCATGAGTCATCCGATCGGTCGAGGTCTATTGTCGACAAGGTGTGTGCGGGGTGATGCTGTGCTGCACCGAGTTTCGGTGCTCAGCTGCAGCGGGAGGGGATGAATTCCCCGACCGCATTGGGCGTGGTTCCCGCGTGAGGCGCGTTCGCCAGCCCGACGGTCACGGGCCCCGACGCCGGGTCGACGGAGTCCATGATCGACCACGGCACCCGGAAGACTCGTCCCGGCGAGGCCGCCCAGGGGAGGATTTTGGTCGCGACGACGCGACCCCGTTGTGCGACGGTCACCTTCGGGAACCGGACAAGGTGATCGGTCCACAGCAGCAGCCGCTTCCGCGGCGGGGCCGGGTCACCCGCCCGAAGGATTCCCGGTGACACCCAGCGGAACGGCGGGGCCGCGAGGATGCGCACCGTGGTCGCGTTCGGATCGATCGCCTCGCCGGCGTCGAGGAACGCGGCTACCCGGTCTGCGACGAAAGTGCCGTCGAGTGCTGCGATGTCGGCGGTGTCGACCGGGTGCAGGACGTTGCCCGCGGCGAAGACACCCGGCTGGCTGGTACGCAGGGCGGTATCGACCAGCGGACCCTTCGTACCGGGGTCGACGGTGATACCCGCAGTGCGCGCGAGTTCGTGGTCCGGGATCCAGTCGCCGGTGAAGACGACGGTGTCGCATGCGACGATCTCGCGTGCGCCGGTGTCGAGGTTCTCGATCTCGACCCCCTCCAGATTCCCGCGACCGATGATCCGGACGACGCGGGTGCGGGTCGCGATCGGGAGCCGGAACAGTGCCTTGCCGGGAATATTGAAGGCCGCGTAGGACTCCGGCGACGGGTACTGCGTCGTCATGAGCACGGTCGTGCACCCGGCATGCTTCAGCGTCATGACCGCGGACCAGCTCACCAGTTCACCCCCGACGACCACCGCGCGTTTCCCGACGCGGCCGTGGTGCAGGTGCACGATGTTCTGCAACTGTCCGGTGGTGTAGACCCCGGAGGGCCGGTCGCCGGGAATCATCCGGGCCGGACGGGCCCGCTCGCGGGCACCGGTGGCCAGGACGAGCGCCCTCGACTCGATGCGGAGGAGGCCCGCGGGTGAGGTGACATCGAGTGCGCCGTCGGGATGCACCGCCGTCACCGTCGCGTTCGGCATAATGTCGGCTCCCGCGGACTCGGCCTCCCGCACCAGGCGTTCGGCGTAGGCCGGGCCGCCGAGGAACGTGTGCATGTCGCGGATGCCGTAGCCGGGGTGATCGCAATGGCGCGGGATCCCACCCGCACGGCTTTCGCGGTCCAGGACGAGGGCCTGGCGCCCGTGCACCCTGCCGAGTTGCGTGGCCGCAGCCAACCCCGCCGGTCCTGCGCCGACGATCGCGACGTCGGCGGATATCACGGTGCGTGAGGTGTTCGGTGCACTCATCGGACGGGGTCCTTCCGGATGTCGTTCTCGTCGGGCGGGCTGGCGGGGCATCGGTGCGCCTCGACGAGCGAACCGACTTCGGCGCCGCAGAAGAATCCCTGGCATCGGCCGTTCATCGCCCTGGTGCGGCGGCGAAGCCCTTCGAGTCCGGCCGGGGGGATCGGTGACCGATAGGCGTCGCGGATCTCACCCGCGGTGACACGCTCGCAGAAGCAGACGACTCTGCCGTATTCGCTGTCACGCGCGATGAGTTCGGCGTCCTGATACGGGCGGGTGAACGCTTCGCCGATGTTCGGCATCCGGGGCGGCGACGGCAGTTCGGTCCGTGCACTCTCGAGAACGCCGGCCTTGGTCAGCAGTTCGCCGACGTACTCGGCCACCGCCATCCCGGAGGTCAGTCCGGTCGAGCGGATTCCGCCGACCAGGACGTAACGCTGATCGTGATCGACCTCGACGAGGTAGTCGCCGTGGTCGGTGGCGGCGCGGAGTCCGGCGTAGGTGGCGGTCACCTCCTCTTCGAGTAGACGCGGCATCAGCTTGCTGCCCTTGTCGAGCAGGAACTCGAAGCCGGCTTCCGACGTCGCCGTCGCGGAACGGTCGGTGAGGTCTTCCGCGGTGGGCCCGAGCATCACGTTGCCGTAGATCGTCGGGCTGACCAGAACACCCTTGCCGCGGGACGTCGGGACGGGGAGGACGATCTTGTCGATCAACGGCCGAGCCAGCTTGTCGTAGACCAGCAGTTCGCCGCGCCGCGGCGTGACGTGGAACCGGTCGTAGCCGAATTTCTTGTCGAGGTAGTCGGCCCCCAGTCCGGCGGCGTTGATCACCCACCGCGCGCTGATGTCGCCGCTCGACGTGTGGAGGATCGTCCGCTCGGACAGGGCGGTCACCGACTGGGCGCGGGTCCGCGTCCGCAGCGTCACTCCACGGGCGACGGCGTCGGTCGCCAGCGCGAGGTTGGTGGTCCAGGTGCAGATGATCGACTCGTCGGGGACGGTGAGACCGCCGAGCGCGCCGTCGCCGAGTGCGGGCACCAGCCGGTAGACCTCGTCGGCGTCGATGATGTCGCAGTGGGTGTAGCCGTTGTCGGCTGCCTTGTCGCGCAGGCTCGGCAGTGCCGCCAGTTCCTCGTCGTTCCAGGCGACGAGGATGGCACCCGACCGTTCGACGGGAATCCCCGTCTGCTGCGCGTATTCGGAGAGCAGGGTGTAGCCACGGCTCACCATGCGGGACTCGAGCGTGCCCGGCTTCGCATCGAATCCGGTGTGCAGGATCGCCGTGTTGGCCTTGCTCGTTCCGTCGCCCACATCGTCTCGCGCCTCGACGAGTGCCACGGTGTGGGGGTATCCGGCCAGCTCCCGTGCGATCGCCGAGCCGACGATGCCGGCACCGAGTACGACGAAATCGTAGTCGGGGGGCGGAGGGGTGTCAGTCATCGCTCTTCTCCTGTGGCAGCGCCGTTCGTGCGGCCGCCCGCCAGTGGTGTCGGAATTCTGCCGCGCGGTCGACCGACCATCGCGGCTCGTATGTGGTCGCCGGATCCCAGTCGGCCACCGCGTCTTCCAGGGACAGGTCGGGGTTCAGCGACAACCTGGCGCAGGCCGCCGCACCGAGAGCGGTGGCGTGGGAAGACGGATAGACGTCGATCGGAATCTGGATCAGATCGGCTGTGGCCTGCATGAGACGGCGGGAGCGAGTGAGCCCGCCGTCCACCCGCAGCCGGGTGAGGGGAGCGCCCAGGTCACCTTCGACGGCAGACACCAGTTCCGCCGTCTGCGCCGCCAGCCCCTCGAGGACGGCGGTCACCAACTGGGATCGGTCGGTGGACAACGTCATCCCGGTGAAGGACGCCGTGGCGTCCGGCCGCCACCAGGGCGCGGCGAGACCGGCCAGTGCGGGCACGAAATACGTTCCACCGGAATCATCGGCGGCCACGCCGTCGAGGTCGCGTGCCGACTCGATCAACCCGAGGTCCTGGATCCACCGGATGGCGGAGGCGGCGGTGTAGGCCTGGCCGTCGACGCAGTACGACGTTTTCCCGCGCACATTCCAGGCGACGCAGGACGCCAGGCCGGCGGAAGAGCGGACCGGGAGCGTGCCGGTATTGGCCAGCAGGAACGCGCCGGTACCGAACGTGCACTTGGCTGTGCCGGCATCGAAGCACCGTTCGGCCAGCAGAGCCGCCTGCTGATCGACGACGAGACCGCCCACGGCGGCGTCGGACCCGAAGACATCGGTGGTACCCACCACGACGTCGTTGGCGACGATGGCAGGCATCCGCTCGGCGGAGAGTTCGAACAGATCGAGAAGCTGCGGATCCCATGCGACCGTGTCGAGGTCGGTGAGCAGCGAGCGGCTGGCGGTGGACGAATCCGTGACGAACTCCCCGGTCAGGTAGTGCACGATCCAGGTATCCGTCGTGGTGACCACGCCCGCCGAAGTGGCGTTCCGCCGCAGCCACTGCATCTTCGGCGCCGAGAAGTACGGATCGAGCACGAGGCCCGTCCGGTGTTCGACCCACGACTTCGACTCGGACTTGCTCCGGCACAGCTGGTCCGACCGGCGGTCTTGCCACACCACGGCCTGGCTGAGTGGACGACCCGTGTCCGGATCCCATACCAGGACCGTCTCACCCTGATTGGCGAGCGACACGGCGGACACCGGCACACCTGCTTTCGCGACCGCGCTCCGTCCCGCTTCGAGGACCGAGCCCAGCAGTTCCATCGGGTCCTGTTCCACGCCGCCGGCGGCGAGATATGCCGGTCGAACCGGTGTTTCGGCGATGGCGAGGACGTCGCCGCCCTCGGAGACGACGACAGCCTTCGTGCCGGACGTGCCCTGGTCGATGGCAAGGACTGTCACAGTTCTTCCTCGAGATGTTCGCGACGATCGAACTCGAACTTCGCTGTCGGGTCGTCGACCCGCCACACGTCGACGTTTCCGTCCCACAGCGTCACCAGCCAGCACGTGCGCCCGCGCGACGGCACGACCATGGTGGCGTGCGCCCAGGGCGACGCCGTACCGGTGCGCAGATCGATCCGCCGGATGGCCCGTCCCACCACATCTTCCGGCTCCCACGTGCCCCACGCGGTGTCGTGCCGGCTCGGCGCCGTCACGACAGGCTCACGATGACGTGCTTGACCCGGGTGAACTCCTCGAGACCGGCTGCACCGCCCTCCTTCCCGTAGCCCGAGCCCTTGAAGCCGCCGAGCGGTCCTTCCGGTCCGACCGCCATGTGGTTGTTGACCCACACGACTCCGGACTCGATCGCGTTGACGTTCCGCAGCGCCCGGCCGATGTCGCGGGTCCAGACCGACGCGGCGAGACCCTGCTCGACCGCATTGGCCTTCTCCAGCGCGTCCGCCTCGTCCGTGAACGTCTGGACGGTGGCGACGGGACCGAAGATCTCTTCCTGAACGAGCTGGTCGTCCTGCTGCAGACCGTCGATGAGGGTGGGTTCGTAGAAGTAGCCGGGACGGTCGACGATCTTGCCGCCGGTCACGACCCTTGCGTGTTCGGGCCGGCTGTCGACGAGTTCCGCGACGCGGGCCCGCTGCCCCTCCGAGATGAGGGGGCCGAGCACCGTCGACGTATCGGCGGCGTCACCGATCCGGGCCGCTTTCAGGCTGTCGGCCAGCGCCTGCACGAAGGTGTCGTGGATGTTCTCGCTCACCAGCAGCCGGGTTGCCGACATGCACTCCTGGCCGGCGTTGAACAGGATTCCGTTGGTGAGGATCGGGAGTGCGGCGTCGAGGTCGATGTCGTCGTAGACGACGACGGGAGCGTTGCCGCCCAGCTCGAGTACCAGTCGCTTGGGTGTGGCGCCCGCCGCTTCCGCGATCCGCTGTCCGGCGGACGTCGAGCCGGTGAACGACACGAGGTTGACGTCGGGATGACGAACCAGAGCGTCCCCGACCACGCTGCCCTTGCCGTGCACGACATTGAGAACGCCCGCGGGCAGCAGCTGCTGGGCCAGCTCCGCGAACCGGGTGGTGGCCAGCGGGGTCAGCTCGGCCGGCTTGATGACCACGGTGTTGCCTGCGACCAGTGCCGGTGCGAGCTTCCACACAGCCTGCCAGAGAGGGAAGTTCCAGGGGGTGATGCCGAGTACGACTCCGAGGGGTTCGCGCCGGACGAAGCTGGTGTTGCCGGCAGTGAATTCTCCGGCGGCCTGCGCGGACAACGCCCGGCCCGCGCCGGCGAAGTGCCGGAACGCCGCGACGATGCCGGGAAGCTCGTCGCCCTTCGCCGCCGTCGTCGGCTTGCCGGCATCGATGGTCTCGAGGTCGGCGAGTTCGTCCAGGTTCGCCTCGAGGAGGGTGGCGAGGTCGTGCAGAATCTGCGAGCGCTCGCCCGGCGTCTTCGCCGCCCAGGCCGGGAATGCCGCGCGAGCGGCGTCGACGGCGCGGTATCCGTCCTCGACGGTCGATTCCTGGAGTTCGGCGATGACCTCACCGGTGGACGGGTTGACGACCCGTCGAACCTGTTCGGAGGATCCTGCCACGGCTTTGCCGTCGATGATGTTGGTGACGGAACGAAGCGTGGATGACATGAAGTTCCTTTCGAATGTATTTCGGCGCAGGGTGAGTGGGTCAGGGGAGCGGGATGTCAGAGGTGTCCGGCCTGGGTGTCGATGGACTTACCGCGCCGGCTCTTGGGGATCATCATGTAGATGACGGCACCGGACGCGATGACCAGCAGCATGCCGAGGCCGACATGGGTGGGGTCGGAGTAGATCAGGAGTGCGCAGAGCACGACGGACCACAGGATCGCCAGGACGAAGATGACCGGGCTGACGATGCCGTAGTGCCACGGGTGGGCAGGTAGCTTGCGCTTGATCAGTCCGTAGAAGCCGACGACGACCACGACACCGTAGGCCATTCCCCAGGCGAGTGCCGTCATCGCGGCGAGCACGGACAGCAGCGAGGACCACAGTGCGAACACCACGGAGATCGCGAAGATCGTGAGTGTCGCGTTGATCGGGATCCGCTGGGCACTGACCTTGCGCAGCCAGGAGGCCGCCGGGATCTGACCGTCACGTGCCTGTGACCACAGGACGCGAATGCCGGTGAGCTGCAGCATGACCAGGGCGGCGAACAGGGCGACGATCGCGACGGCTTCGAAGATGTTCGCGAACGCCGTGCCGACCGCGGTGTCGAGGATCAGCTTGACCGGGGTGGTGCTCTCCATGACGGCCGGGAGGTCCTGGATGGCGAGCATGATCAACGCGACCATGAAGATGCCGACGACGTAGGAGGAGACGTTCGCCATCACCGATGCCATCGGCGCCTTGCGGGCGGCGTCCTTGGTCTCCTCGGAGGCGTTTCCGGTGGCGTCGAACGACGAGATCGCATATGCGGGAAGAATCATCGCGAGGAGGAAGGGGACGAACCAGTTGCCGCCGGTGGTCGTTCCCCCGGACTCGTTCAGGAACGACAGCGGCTGGGTCGGATGCTTCACGACCAGCAGCACCGCTACCAGCGCGACGACGCAGACAACCTCCGCCACCACACCGATGTTGTTGAGCACCGCGGCGACCTTGACCCCGGCGATGTTGATGACGGTGCCGAGCACGATCAGGCCCAGCGCCCAGGGCAGGGCGTCGGTGTTGTCCTCGAACGTGACGCCGAACCAGCCGGCGACGAAGGGGGCGATGCTCACCGCAACCGTGGTGACCGCGACGGTGTGGGCGATCAGCAGCCACCACCCGGTTTGCCAGGCCAGCCACGGCTTCCCGGTGATCCGCCCGGTGATCTGATACACCCCGCCTGCCAGCGGATAGGCGGAGACCAGCTGCGCGACCGCAAGTCCGACCGTGAACACTTGAAGGCCGCCGCCGACAAGGAACGACCAGAACGATGCCGGTCCGAAGAATCCGAATCCGACGATCAGCGTCGTGAAGATTCCGGAGGCGATGGCGATCGAGGTGAACTGGACGCCGAAGGCGGAGAACAGGCCCAGCGTTCGGTTGAGTTCCTGCTTGTAGCCGAGCTTCTCCAGATAGGCGGAATCCGTATCCGCTCCGGAATCGAGCCGCGCGGGTTCGGGTTCGGTGGGCGGTTGAGTGGACACCGGGGGCTTCTCCGGGGTTATGGCCATCGTGACCTCGCTGGTCTCTGTCGCGGGCATCTCGGCGGGGGATGTGCCGAGACGAGGTTCGGTTGTCGTGGAAGAAGGCGACGGGGATGCATCGCGCTTGTTCTACTGTCGACAATCTACCACAAATCGGTGTGACCTCAATCACCAGTTGTTTCCGCTGGATTACCTGTGCGTCAATTGCGCCCGAGGCGCCTGTCGCCGGCACTCAGATCGACGAGGGAGCGTGTGGTGTCGTAACCGAGCCGCTCGAGTCGCGACGCCAGCGCCAGGAACACCTGCGCCGTGGTCACGGCATCGCCCAGCGCGTGGTGCGGATCGACGACCGGAAGGCCGAGCGTGTCGGCCAGCCATTCCAGGTTCGGCTCACGCCGGCGCTGTCGGGGCGCCACACCGACCGCACGGGCGAGGGCAGCGGTGTCGACGACCGCAGGCCGGAACTTCAGCCCGTTGTCCCGGAAGGCGCGGGAGAGGAAGGCCGTGTCGACCCAGGCCGCGTGGGCCACGAGGACGCGGTCGGTGAGGAGATGTCGCAGGACGCCGACGGCCTCGCTCAGCGGTGGGGCATCCGCGACATCCGCCTCCCTGAGCGTGTGGACGGCAACGGCCTCCGGTCGGATGTCGCACTCCGGGTGGACCAGTCCGTACACGCTCTCCGACGTGACGATGCGGCCGTGCCGGACGACGACCGCCCCGTACGACACGATGGTGTCCCGCACGAGATCCAGCCCGGTCGTCTCCAGATCGACGACCGCGAACTCGGTGTCCCGCCACGGACACTTCAGAGTGTCGGTGCGTCGGAACAACCGGTGTCCCCTCATGGAAGGCGTGCCACCCATTCGCTTTCCAACCGGTTCTGGACCTCGGCGACCGCACGGAACGACTCACGCAGATATCGGCGGGTCAGGGTGTCCAGTTGGTTGGGCGCGACCCACGTCGTCGCGGCGGTGCTGCCCTTGATGGCCTCGATCTCGCGGCCGAGGATCAATCCGTAGATGTATTCGAACGCCCGGACGAGTGTTTCCGTCTCGTCGGAGGTGAGGACATCGGCCTCCCGCCCGCGACGCAGTCGGGTGATGGTGGAGCCTCGATCGTCTCCGGTGACCACCGCGATCCACCGGCCCAGGGATGCGATCGGCACGAGTCCGCCCGCCTTGAGGTCGAGGTGGCCGCGGTTGGTGCCGGAATGCTCGACCACGAAGTTGCGTACGAACCCGACCGGGGGTCGTCGCGAGGTCGTGAAGCGCAGCAGGGCCGACAGATACTCGCGACTGCGAGTGGTGGCGAGCATGGCGTCGGACACCGACCGTCCGAGCGACACCCCGCTGACGGGTCTGCTGTCCGCGATCATCGACGACAGCAGCAGGGCGTTCTTCTGGGTGGGGTTCGTGATCCACGACGTCGCGGCGGCGACCGCGTCGGTCCGCGATCGCGCGAACAGCGGGTTGGTGGCGTTGGCGCCGTCGGCGCAGCGGGGCAGGCCGCAGCGTTCCATATTGTCCAGAACGCGCCCGGCCCAGTTCTGCAGTTTCCGCGCGGGCGAGTCCGCGCCGGGCAGGTCTTCCCAGACCAGCCCGGTATCGACGTCCGACTTCGGGAGGGGTTCGCGCCGGGCAACCGACCCGAGCAACAGCCACGACGTCCGGTGGGGGACGTGGTCGGCGCCGGTCTCGGTCAGTTCGACGAGTCGTTGGATGACCGAGTCGATCACGGCGGACATCAGACCGGCAACGTGCATGACGGACGCTCCGGTGTCGTACAACTCGATCCAGGTTCCGGGGAGCAGGTCGGCCGCCGACGCCAGTTCCTCCACCGTGCTCGCGTCGTCGATCGCCCGGCGGACGACCAGGGGATTGCGCACTTCGGCCGACGCGAGATCGACGACGCGGAGAATCCCGACCGGTCTCTCACTCGGACCCGTCACCACCAGATGGTGCACACCCGACTCGACCATCGTCAGGAAGGCATCGCCCACCAGTGTCTCCGCGGGGACGGACCGGGCGGGGAACGAGGCAATCGACGATGCCGGGGTGTGCGCGTCGACGTGTCCGTCGGCGAACGCGCGCCGGAAGTCGTTGTCGGTGACGATGCCGATCTCGCCGCGCCGGTCCATCAACGCGTAGGACTGGCCGGCCTCGGTGATCACGGACGCGGCCTCACCGACTGTCGCGTCGGCGGGACACCAGACCACCGGGCGCATCTGATGACGGGCCGCCCGCAACGATTGATCGACCAGTCCGGAACGGGCCAGTCGCTCCCGCGTGACGAGAGTGCCGTAGTGCCCGAACCGGAGCCGTTCCGGGTGGCGCAGCACGGGCCGCGGGTCCGGGAAGCGGTAACAGAGGGTGTCCTCCGAGGCGCGGATCGCGAGAGGCGGAGGCAGTCCGGACAGCACCGAGATCTGCCCGAAGGTTTCGCCGCGGCCGAGAAGATCGACGACCCGGCCGCGGTCGATCACCTCGACCTCCCCGGTGCGGACTACGTAGAAATGATCGAGTGGGGCCTCACCGGCCTCGACGATCCGAGCGCCGGTGACGAAGTACTCGACCTCCACCGTCCGCGCCAGGGCGTCGAGATCGGCCGACTCCAGCGCGTCGTACGGCGGCTGACCGCCGAGGAAATCGACGTACTCACGCATTCGACGGTTGAGTACCGTCGAATGCAGCGGTTGCAGCCGGGGCCGCGTCGGTCGAGCCGTGGACGTGCCGGTCGATCTCGCGGGTGATCGCCTCGAGGTCGCCGGAATCGATGATGGTGAGCAGGCGCTCGTGTTCTGCGACGACGTCGTGCAGGTCGGGGAAAGACTGATGATCTGCCGAGAGGAACAACTGGAGCTGGGATTCCCAGCTGCGCCACAGGTCCAGCAGGAGCGTGTGCTCGGACAGCTCGTAGATCACCCGATGGAAGCTCATGTGCGCGTCGACGGTCCGGGCCATGTCGCCGTCGTCGGCGCTGCGGGCCATGTCCTGGAGGGTCCGCACGATCCTGGTCCGGCCGGCCCCCGACAGTCGCGGCATCGCCAACTCGATCGCGTACGGTTCGAGCCGTTTGCGCAGGCTGGCGATCTCGGCCATGCCTTTTGCGCTGACCTCGGCGACGAACGCACCCTTGTAGGCGATCTTCACGACGAGGCCCTCGTCGGCGAGGATGCTCAACGCCTCGCGCAGCGGAGCCCGGCTCACACCCAGGTCGGCGGCGATGTGTGCTTCGCGGAGCTGACTGCCGGGTGCCAGGGTGCCGTCGAGGATCGCCGTGCGCAGGACGTTCGCCACGGTGCCCGGCGTGGTGCGCTGGTGGATTCGTCCGAGGGAGATGTCGCCGTCCTCGCGTCGACCCACATTCGATCCCGGGGGACGATTCGGTGACAGAGTCATCGGGTTGTCCTTTCTGATGACGGTTGATTCGACGTTGACCACGCCGGGAGCCTTTTGTCGACAGTAGATCAATACTGCTGAACTGTGGAGCGTCCGCGCTGCCTACTCGCCGTTCGCGGACACGTAGAAGTGGCCGCGTTCGAGTACCGGATCGAGTATTCCGGTGTCGAGTTCATTGGCCGCGTCCTCGAATCCGGCGGCGTCCCGGCGCTGTCCGGGATACCCGATCAGGGCTTTGACCTGGGGTGTCATGAAGTAGGCGCCGGCGAGGATCGAGGACAGCGGATCGAACGTGAACTTGTCCTCGGCCCACATTTTCTTGAGCTGTGCGCGCAGGTCGTCACCGTGGAGATCGGTTGCCTCGTCGATCGCCGAGAGGACCGCGTCGAAGACGTCGGCTCGGGCGGCGAGCGCCAGATTCAGGTACCGGAGGTAGTCGTCGGCCTCGCTGGCTGCGGGATTCTCGCCGGATGCGGGGATCAGGCAGTCCGCGATCCGGAGGAGCGTCACCAGTTCAGAGTCCGTGAGCGAGCGCGGCGGGGCCGTGTGCCTGCCCGGTACGGACAGTCGTCGCTTCGGTGTCGATTGCAGGTCGAGTGATGCGGTGCTCATGCCGTTGCCTTCCGTGCGTTGACGTCCTCGACGACCTTCTTGCCGACCCGCAGGGCGAGGGCGCTGATCGTGGAGGTCGGGTTTGCGGCTCCGGAGGTGACGAAGATGCTGCCGTCGGCGATGTAGAGGTTGTCGGCATCGTGGGCCCGGCCGTGCGAATCGACCACGGACGTCTTCGGGTCGTCGCCCATCCGGGCCGTCCCGAGAAGATGTCCCGGCTGGTCGACCCACAGTTCCTGGGTGAAGATCTGCTTCGCGCCTGCCGCCTCGTGGAGTTCGACCATGCGGTCGACGGTGTACTTCAGGATCTTCCGTGTGTTCTCGCTGACGCGGTACTCGACTTTCGGCGCCGGCAGACCGTCGGCATCGAACTCTTCGGTGGACAGGGTGACCCGGTTGTGTTCTTCGGGTAGATCCTCCACGTTGGCCGCCCAGAGGATTCCGTTGGACGACGCCCGCGCGACGTCGTGGATGGCCGGTCCCCACAGGTCGTCGAAATCGAGTTGCCGGTGGGTCTCGATCGTGTTCAACGGTCCAGGAGTCGGGAGGGCGTGGAGTTTGGCCCCGCGGACGAATCCGCGGGAGGTGTCCGTGTCGTAGAACTGCATCGAGTGGATGAGCTGTCCGGCCGGCCCGCGCCAGCTCTCCAGGTTGTCCTCGTAGTACCCGGTCGCGGTGCAGTTGGGGTGCAGCATCAGGTTCCGGCCGACCTGACCCGAGGAATTCGCGAGGCCGTGGGGATGCTTCTCGTCGGCCGAGAGCAGGAGGAGCCGCGGTGTGCCGATGCCGTTCGCGCAGATGACGACTGCATGCGCGGGCTGGAAATGGACGCCGCCGGTGCGGTCCACCCATTCGGCGCCCGTGGCGCGGCCGTCGGCGTCGGTGACGATCTTGCGGACGCGCGCACCGGTTTCCACTCGAGCGCCTGCCTGTTGCGCCTGCGGCATGTAGATCAGGTCGAAGGAGGCCTTCGCGCCCTGCGGACAGCCCCATTCGCAGACACCCCAGCGACCGCACTGCTCGAGCGTCTTGTTCTTCTGGCTGGGAATCGCGTTGGTGCCCGGCCACCAGTGCCAGCCGAGCTTGTTCGCCGCTTCGGCTGCTTTCATGCCGGGTTTGCCCAACGGGTGTGGCGGCAAGGGATATTCGAGACCCTCGGGGTAGGCGGTGTCGCCGTCCAGTCCGGAGACGCCGATGAATGCGTCGACCTCGTCGTGGTACGGCTCGAGGTCGTCGTAGCTGATGGGCCAGTCGTCCGCGACACCGTCGAGGGTCTTGACCCGGAAGTCCGAGGGCAGCAGGCGTGGCCATTCCGCGCCGTAGAAGATGGAACTTCCGCCGACGGCGTTGAACATCACGGGCCACATGTCGGACTCGGTCACGTCGACCGGGTAGTCGGAGGGCAGGGCGCGGACATTCGGATCGTGCGCCCAATCGTGCTGGATGAGCAGTTCCCACTCGGGATGGTTGGCGGGGAAGTCGCTGGGGTTGACCCAGTCACCCTGCTCGAGGCAGAGAGTGTTCAGTCCCGCCGTGGCGGCGGTGTGCGTGACCACCGCGCCGGACGGTCCCGCGCCGATCACCAACACGTCGACAACGTCGTGCTGGGTGACATCGGAGTCAGTGGAAGTCATCGTGGTCGACCTCATTTCGTCTAATTGTCGACATTACATCAATGGTGATGCGAGTCACGTCGGGTGTCAAATGGCAGTGCGGTGGGAGCCCGAGGCGGCAGGGCCCCCACCGCAGCACTGGGGGATCAGGCTCCGGCGAGGACGCCACCGTCGACGACGAATGCCGTCCCGGTGATGGCGGTGGAGTGATCCGACAGCAGGAAGGCGACGGAGTGTGCGATCTCGAGGGGAAGGATTGCGCGTCCGATCGGCTGGAAGTCGGGGAGTCCGGCCTCGAGTTCCTCGCGTCCGCCGAGCGCCGTGTAGTGCGGCACGTTCAGCGGGGTGTCGACGAAGCCGGGGCACAGGGTGTTGGCGCGGATGCCCTGGGCGCCGAAGTCCAGGGCGATGGC
Source organism: Rhodococcus jostii NBRC 16295 (assembly GCF_001894825.1). Taxonomy (GTDB): domain Bacteria; phylum Actinomycetota; class Actinomycetes; order Mycobacteriales; family Mycobacteriaceae; genus Rhodococcus_F; species Rhodococcus_F jostii. The sequence goes on from NZ_BCWY01000003.1 coordinate 110,554, forward strand.
CTTGGTCAACGTGAGTACGGCACCCTTGCTCGCCGTGTAGGTGGTCAGCAGCTTCTCAGCGCCGATGGAGTTGATGGACCCGAAGTTGACGATCGACCCGCCGCCCACCTTCAGCATCTCGGGAATGGCGAACTTCGAACCCAGGAACACGCCCTTCACGTTGACGTCGAACGTCTTCTGGTAGTCCTCGACCGACGCGTCCAGAATGGTGCCGGGCTTGAGGATGCCGGCGTTGTTGACGATGCCGTCCAGCTTGCCGAACGTGGTCACCGTGAAGTCGACGAGGTCCTTGACCTGCTCTTCTTCGGTGACATCGACGACGCGGCCGATCAACCGATCGTCGTCGACCTTCAGCTGGGGCAGGCTGGACTCGGAGTGCACGGTGGCAACGACCTGTGCCCCCTCGTCGTGGAGGTGCAACGCCGTGGCGAGGCCGATGCCTCCACCTGCTCCCGTAACGATGACTGTCTTGCCCTGCAGCAGCTGGCCCATGGTGTTCTCCCTCGGGGGTCGTGGTGATGTGGAAGCGCGTAGACGCGGAAGCGATTGACTGGTTGTCGACAATCGACCAGATGAGTGTGCGCCCTTCCGGGGCGGTCGGTCAAGAGTCGAGCGGGATTCGTCGAGCGCTTGACTGCGGGGCGGAGGCGTCCTAGATTTCTAGTCGATTGTCGACTAGAGCACATTCTGTGCCTGACTGTTGCGTCCCACACCCCCACGCCATCGATCGAAGGACGAGTCTCATGACCCCGAAAGTCCGATTGCTGCACGAACGCCTGGCCGCCGTCGTGAGCCAGCTCCGGCACGGAGAGATGATCTACCTCGCGGACGCGGGTAGCGGCACCTCGTCGGCGAGCCTCGTGCCGCTGTCACCGGACGTCGAGACCATCGACCTCGGCATCGCGCCGGGATTACCGTCGGTCGGCGACCTGCTGTCGGTGCTGTGTGAGGTGGGTGATTTCGAAGCGGCAATCGTCACCGAGGACATGGTGACCGCCAACCCCGAAGCCCGGAAGTTCGTCTCCGAACTGGTCGGGGAGGAGAACGTTCACGAGATGCGGTACCTCCCCGAGTTCTACAATCTTCGCGACCGCGTGAAGGTCTTCGTCCAGACCGGCGACTACTCGGTGCACGGCAACGTCGTTCTCGTCGCCGGCTACCCGAGCCCGCCGATTCCGTTGAACTGGCTCACGTCGCCGACCTGGTTCGAGGACTTGCCGCCCGCACCGCCGTCGACCGGCCCGGGAAGTCCGGAGGCCTGACATGCCCTTCTTCGACGGCGTACGGAACAAGGTCTACTACCGGCGGTGGGAAGCGGCGCGGCCCTGGGCCCGAATCCTGCTCCTGCACGGATTCGGTGAGCACTCCGGTCATTATCACCGGCTCGCGGGGCAGCTGAACTCGGCCGGTCTGGACGTGTGGGCACCCGATCACCTCGGCCACGGTCACACCGGCGGACCGGGAGGATTCTTCCCGTCGGTGGACGAACTCGCTTCCAACGCAGGAGTTCTCGTCGAGATCATGAACGACGAAGAATCCGATCTTCCGGTGGTCGTCCTCGGTCACTCGCTCGGTGCGCTCACCGGTGCTCTCCTCTCGATCCGGACACCGTGGCTGCGGACAGGGTTGATCATGACGGGAGCACCCCTCTGGGGTCTGCCGCGTGAGGCGGAGGGCCGGACGGACCTCGTCATGGCGAAGGACCGGTCGTACCTCGACGCACTCGAGAACGATCCGCTCGGCTTCGACACCGCTCCCGCCGAACCGAACCTTTGGCAGGCGCTCACCGTGGCCGGAGGAAAGGTGCGGGCGTGTCTGCCGGCGCTGACGATGCCGATCCTGTTGGTCAACGGCGAATTCGACGTCTTCGCGACGCCCGACCGGGCCGCCGGATTCGCGCGCGAACTGCAGCACGGGCAGAGCCGTGTGGTCCCGGGCGGCTACCACGACATCCCGAACGACGTGGCGCACCGAGAGGTCGGTTCGCTGATGATCGAGGCGATCTCGGATTGGTGCCGCACCGTCCATCCGCTGCCGGCGGGAACGTCATGACCGGGCGGCTCCGTCTGTCGCAGTGCTTGTTCCGAAGTCCACGCCCCGAGCCGGTGACCGTCGACCTGTTGCCACCGAGCTCCGGCGAGGAACGGCGGCCGTTCCGCACGAGCGAGGGCAGACTGGTCCTGGAGTTCGGACTCAGCGCGCTTGTGGACCTCTAGATCTCGACTACCCATGCCATCGCGGGGTTTCGGCCCGCACCCAACGGAGGATTCGATGAGGAAGATCTTTCTGGCCTGCCCGTACAGCCACGCCGATCCGGCGGTGACACACGAACGCTTTCTCGCGGCCAACGAAGTGGCGGGACACATCGTCGAATCGGGCCACGCGGTGTTCAGTCAGGTGTCGATGTCCCACCCCGTCAATCTGACGTTCGCCGGGAAGGACAATGCGAAGATCGGCGCGCTGTGGGGACCCGTGGACGCGGTGTTCATGGACGCGATGGAGGAGCTGATCATCCTCGACCTCCCCGGATGGGATCGGAGTTCGGGGATCAGACGCGAGATCGAGTTCTTCGAGAGCCGGGGCCGCCGTGTGAGCGTGTGGTCCGAGGCGTCCACCGACTTCGTCGAGCGCGAAGGGTGCGGTTCGGGGTGTTCACCTATGGTGAGAAATGATGCGGGCCTTGGTAGGTCGACGAACTGACGGTTCGGTTGCCGAACTTGACCGGCGCGGATGAGGCTGCGCTGGCGGGGGAGTGGACTGCCTCACCGTCAGTGTCCGCACCGGAGGATCTGCACACCTGCGGCTGACGAGGAGCTTCTAGCCCGCTGTCGGAATTCGTCGACGCCAGTATTTTCCGTGCCCGTTCCGCGACGGGGAGGTCGACGAATTCACCTCCGGGCAGTCGGACTGCGGCTCCTCCGGCGTTCTCGAATGCCTCGACGACCTTTCGGGCCCAGTCGATGTCGTTCTGTCGCGGACTGAAGGTGGTGTGAATGGCCGGAAGCTGAGCGGGGTGGACGGCGGACTTGCCGAACAGGCCGAGGCCACGGCTGTGGGTGGCCTGGCGGACGAGTCCGTCGCTGTCGTGGATGTGCGGGTAGACGCTGTCGATCGGTGGTGCGATGCCGGCCGCGCGGGCGGCGACGACGAGGTGGGAGCGCACGTACTGCATGGGTGCGTCCCCTTCCCCGGTGCCGAGGTCTTTCTGCAGGTCGATACCGCCGAGGGCGATGTGCGTGACTGCGGGGTGCTCGGCGATCGCGAAGGCGTTGGCGACGCCTTTCGCGGTTTCGATAGCGCAGATCAAGGGCTTTCCGGGTGCCCGGTCCGCGACCCAGCGGATGTCGTCGAGTGTTTCGACCTTGGGGATGCGGATGCCGTGCGCGGACGTGGCGACGGCCCCTAGATCAGCGTCCGCCAATTCGGTCCCCGGCGCGTTGATCCGCACCCATGCGGTTCGGGTGGTGATGACGGATGCGACGTTCGCTCTCGCGGTCTCCTTCTCGGTAGGCGGTACCGCGTCTTCGAGGTCGAGGATGACGGCGTCCGCGCCGGCGTCGAATACCTTGCCGAGCAATTTTCGGTTGTGGCCGGGCGCGAACAAGTAGCTGCGGTCCATCACAGGACGCCCTTCTCGGTGAGTGCGGTCAGTCGGTCCGGTTCGATGCCGAGAGTGTCCTGGTAGAACTGCTCGTTGTCCTGGCCGAGTCGGCGGCCGGCGAAGTTGATCGCACCGGGTGTTCCGAGCATGCGGAGCATGAGGTTTTGCATCTTGATCGGGCCGAGGTCTTCGTCGTCGACGGTGGTGATGCAGTGGCGGTCGAGGACGTGCGGATCGTTCATCAGTTGCGCGACGTCGTAGATCGGTGCCAGTGCGGCGCCGACGCGTTCGAATTCGGCCGTGACTTCGTGCAGCGGTCTGTCGGCGATCCATTTCGCGACCGCTTCGTCGAGCAGGTCACCGTTGCGACTGCGTTCGCCGGCGGAGTCGAACCAGGGTTGTTCGACGATGTCGGGTCGGCCGACCAGGCGCATGACTCTTTCGGCGACGGAGGTGGCGCTCGCGGAGATGGCGACCCACTGCCCGTCCTTGGTGAGGTAGGTGTTGCGTGGGGCGTTGTTGGGGGAGCGGTTGCCGTTGCGGCCGGCGATGGTGCCGAGTTGGTCGTACGCGGTGGGTCCGGGACCGAGGATCCCCAGCAGTGGTTCGAGCAGTGACAGGTCGATGACTTGCCCCTTGCCGTCGCCGTCCGGGCCGTTGCGGTGCAGTAGCGCGGTCACCACGCCGAAGGCGCCGGCGAGTCCGGCGACACCGTCGGCGAGGCCGAAGGGTGGCAGCGTCGGCGGGCCGTCCTCGCTCCCGGTCTGGTGCGCGAATCCGCTCATCGCCTCGGCGAGGGTCCCGAACGCGCGGCGCTCGGCGTAGGGGCCGGATTGGCCGAAGCCGGTGACCCTCAACATCACTAGTCTCGGGTTGAGGTCGTGGAGGTGGTCCGGGCCGAGCCCCCACTTCTCGAGTACGCCGGGGCGGAAGTTCTCCACCAGCACGTCGGCATCGGCCACGAGTTCGCGGAGCATCTGCTGCCCCTCGGCGGTGCTGAGATTGAGGGTGATGCATGTCTTGTTCCGTGAGATGACCTTCCACCACAAACCGTGCCCGTCCTTCTGGGCTCCGTGTGTGCGGGCGGGATCGCCTGTGGGGTGCTCGATCTTGATCACGTCCGCCCCGTAGTCACCGAGCAGCATGGCGGTGATCGGTGCGGCGTAGACGGTACTGATGTCGAGGACTCGGATGCCGTGCAGCGGACCGCGCGCCGGAGTAGAGGTGCCGCCTGTGCTCTCGTCGGCCTGGTCGTCAGGCGGGCGGATGTCACTCGGGTGTGCAGTCATAGGCTGTCCTCGCGTGTTGGGGGGAAGCTATATGGGGTGCGGCGCGTCGCCGCGGACGAGTGCCGCCCGATAGGCGGGTGCCAGGTGTCCCGGCGCGGCCGAAAAATTGTCAGGGCGCCGCTGCCGCCACTTCAGACTGGCACCCACGCGGTTCAACTACAATCACGGGTATGTCGACAGGCATTAACTTCTTCTAAAGTTAGGAGGTGGGTCGGGTGCTGGACACGACCAGGATGTTCACGCTGCGCGAGGTCGCCGAGCACGGCTCGATCACCGCGGCAGCGGCGGCGCTCGGGTACACCACTTCGGCTGTCTCCCAACAAATCGCCAAGCTGGAGAAGGAGGCCGGGCAACCACTCCTCGAGCGGCACGCGCGAGGTATCGTGCTGACCGAGGCCGGGCGGTCGGTGGTCCGGCACACCGAACGCATCCTGATCGAACTCGAGGCCGCCAATGCCGAACTCGCGGAGATCAAGGGACTGCGGGCGGGTGTGCTGGCGCTCGGCACCTTCCCCACGGCCGGGTCGTCTCTGCTGCCACTCGTGGTCAAGGAGTTCAAGACTCGGCACCCGGGAGTCGAGTTGAAGGTGCTCAGTGGCCGGTTTGCATATTTGGTCGATGCGCTTCGCCGCCGGGAGACCGAACTGTCGCTGCTGTGGGACTACGAGTGGAACCGAGTGGATGACCCCACGTTGACGTACCACCACGTGATGAACGATCCGACCGTGCTGCTGGTGTCGGAACGGCACCGACTGGCCGACCGCGACTCGATCCGGATCGCCGAATTGCGCGACGAGTCGTGGGTGGTTCGCGCCGACGATCATCCGGTCGCACAAACCCTCGAAAAACTTTGTCAGCAAGGTGGTTTCACGCCACGCACGAGTGTCTTCGCGCACGACTACGGTGAGGTGCAGGCGATGGTCGCCGTCGAGCTCGGCGTGGCTATTGCTCCGCGACTGGCCGTGCTCAACCTTCGGCCCGACGTCCGGTCGATTCCCCTCGCTACCCGTCCGCCGCAACGGCGGATCCTGGTCGCGCATCTGACCGAGCGGCGGCTGAGCCCGGCCGCGCAGGAAGGAATCGCGGTGTGCGCTGCCGCCGCCCACCAGCTGCAGGAGGGCTTCGAAACCGGATAGGGGCGGTCAGCTTCGGCCGATTCCGAACGCGTCGGCAAGGTGGGTGATCTTCTCGGCCCGACCGAGCCGGGGCGGGTCGCTGCCGTCGCGGACAATCCGGCCGCGGGCTTCGAAATCGGCGAGAAACTCCCGCGCCCAGGTCACGTCCGAGGGCGTGGGGCTGACGGTCTCGTTGATTGCCGGTAGTTGTTCGGTGTCCAGACACAGCTTCCCGGTCAAACCGAGGGACACGGACACGGCGGACTGCTCACGCAGCACGGTGTGACTGTTGCTGACGGTGGGGCCGTCGATCGGTCCGGGCAGGTTGCCGATTCGGCTGGCGACCACCAGCCGGGAGCGGGGGTAGGCCATGGCGAGTTCGTCGGCACTGGTGCCGGTGTCGCGTCGGTAGTCGCCGCTGCCGAAGGCGAGCCGGAACACGCCGCGGGCGCGGGCGATATCACCGGCCTGGTCGATTCCGAGGGCGGATTCGACCAACGCGAGTACCGGGGTGGATCTGCCGAGTCGGTCGAAGGTTTCGGTGACATGTTCGGCGGCTTCGGCTTTCGCGAGCATCACGCCCGCCAGTCCGGGAAGCCCGGCGAGGCGATCGACGTCATCGCTCCAGTATGCCGAGGAGCGGTCGTTGATCCGCACCCAGGCCGAGGCGGTCTCCAGCCAGGCGGCGACATCTTCCCGTGCGCCGGACTTGAGTTGAGGATCGACGGCGTCCTCGATGTCGAGGACGATTTGGTCCGCGCAGGAGCGGTCGGCCGGATCGAACAGGTCGGACCGGGTGCCGTTGACCAGTAGCCAGGAGCGGGCGATCCGAGCATCGATTTCCCGACGTGCGATCGCCACGTTCTCCGGTGTTCGGATCCTCATCGCGCGGAGCCGACCAGTGCCGGAGCCGGCGCCGGGGCGGTGACGAACAGTTCCGCCGATGCGATGCGGCGGGCCGCCCGGTGCAGGGTGACCGATTCGAGGACCCCGTCGGCTGAGGTGGCGAGGTCGACGTCGAGTACCCCGGCGGGTGTTCCCACCCGCAGCGAACCGGGCCACCGTACCTGCGTGTTGTCGGTGACGACACCTCCGGTCACGGTGGACGCCGCGGCGACCGCGACCGCAGATGTGAGCCCGATTGCCGGGTGCGGGGCGAGCATGGACAGCATCCGGACCGAGACGTCGTAATCCTCGGCGCCGATGTCGACGCCGGCGCTGGTGCGGTAGTTTCTCGGCGGACCCACGACACCGACTTTCGGAATCGCGTGGGAGATGGGATCTCCCGGCATGCTCAGTCCCATCCGCAACGATGATTCCTGTCGCAGCCGGAGCAGCAACGGCAGGTGTTCGGCGATCGTCTGGTTGTCCTCCGCGCCGGTCAGGCCGAGGTCGGCGGCGTCGAACAGCGCCGCCGGGGCGCCGGCGACGACCATCGTGGCGTGATAGCTGCGGCCCGCGATCGTGACACGATCGATGGATGCGCCGGTGGGCAGCAGTGTGGCCGCGCCGCCGGCGAGACCGGTGAAGGTGAGCCCCACCGGGACACCCAACGCGCTGGTACCGGGCACGGCAGCGTCGCCTTCTGTGGGGATCATCCCGCCCGGGGTGGCGATCTCGGCGTTCAGGATCGCGCCGGTGTTCTGGTTCCGCATCCGCACGGTCGTCGTCGCGGAGTCGACCGGAACGAACCCGGACTGCAACGCGTACAACCCGATCGCGGTGGCGCAGTTGCCGCAGTTGCTGCCCCATTCGACCTTGCGGTCACCGATCGCGACCTGCGCGAACAAGTAGTCGACGTCGATGCCGGGCTCGCTGGAGCGCCGCACGATCGCCGCCTTCGACGTGGTCGAGCTGCCGCCGCCGACACCGTCGAGCTGACGCGGATCACCAGAGCCGAATGCCGACGTCAAGATGGCGTCCAGGCCGCCGGCCTGGGCAATGAGCGGATCGACGTCGAATGCGTTGAACAGCCAGCACTTGCTGGTGCCTCCCCGCATCCAGGTTCCATGAAGTGTGAACACGGTCCGGCCCACCTTTCGGGTTTGAAGAGTCTGTGAGGCACCGCTGGAGGCTCTGATCGGATGGGGAGCGTGCTTCCCAGCGGTGTCCCACTACCCACCCTGACCTACATCAGAGTGGAGAACAATGGCGAGTAAGTCGATGAGGGTTAACTTCCGTTAAACCCTCGCGGGTGCTGTTCGTGCGCTAGACCAGCGTCGGGACGACCACCAGCAGCAGCCAGCACAGCGCCGGCGCGATCGCGACCACGATGCCCGCGTTGAGCAGCAGCTGCTTGTAGAACCGGGGCCGCTCGATGTTCTGGGCGTTGGCGAGGACGAGCGCCCCGTTGGTCGAGAACGGGGAGACGTCGACCACGGTGGCGGAGATGGCGAGGGCGGCCACGACTCCGACGACCGGCAGCGCCCCGGTTTGCAGCAAAGGAAGCGCGAGCGGGATGACGGCGGTGAGCAGCGCGGTCGATGATGCGAACGCCGAGGTGACGCCGATGACGTAGCACAGGACGACGGCGACCAGCAGCGGTGCGCCGATGGTGATCGCCATCTCGGCGAGGTGGTCGATCGTGCCGATCTCTTCCATGAGCGAGATGTAGGTGACCATGCCGGCGACGAGCAGCACGGTGGACCAGCTGATACCGGCGATGGCCTCACTCTGTTTGGACAGGTCGGTGAAGGCGAGGATCGCACCGGCCGCGATGGCAACGAAGCTGATCGGCATATGCAGCACCAGGACCAGCACCAACACCGCGGCAATCAGGACCAGGGTGAGCTTCTGGACGCCGGTGACCGGCTGCACGTCGTGGTCGGTGACGACCTCGGTGCGCGGCGTCCGGATGAGGACCTGAGTACCGCCCCCACCGGACGATCCGCCGGCCGACGTTCCCCCGGGTCCCGCGGTGGGGGTGCTCAGCGCGCTCCCACCACCGTCGGAGTCGATGCCGGCGCTCGAGCCGGTGGCGGAGAACTCGAGGTTCCGTACCCGGGCAAGGACGGCGTAGCCGACCACTGTGAGGACCGAGAGCAGCAAATTGATGCCGTAGCTGGCGAAGAACAGGGTCCAGGGGGCGATCGTCAGGCCGCTCGACTCGACGATGTCGCGGACGAGGACACCGGAGACCGAGATTGGGGAGAACGCTCCGGCGTGCGCGCCGTTGATGGTCATGATGCCCATTACCAGCGGACTCATCCGGGCCCGGGCGGCGAACGACATCGCCGCCGGGGAGATCAATGCGACGGCCGCCGGGCTGAACGTGCCCAGGGCCGTGAGCACGGAGGCACAGAAGAAGAACACCCACGGGACGATCGTCACTCGTCCGCGAACGCCGCGTATGCAGGCGTTGACCAGGAGGTCGATGGTCCCGTTCTTCTTCGCCATACCGAAGAAGTAGGTGACGCCGATGATCGTCAGCACGATCGAACTGGGGAACTCGGCGAGGATTTCCTTGTCGTCGTAGCCGAGGAGGAACGCCCCCACGACGAAAGCGCCGATGAACCCCAATATGCCGATGTTGATGGGGAAGAAGGTGGCTATCACGAACATTGCCACCAACGCGATCAGTGGCAGTATCTCGATGGAAGTCATGGGCGTTCTTTCGGTTCGCTGCGGGGCGGGTCGAACGGCGCCTGGTCGGCGGCCGGTCGCGACGGACAGACGTGAATATGGGGCGGAATCACGCGACGTAGATCGGGAGCTGTCACTCCCGCAGGCGCTGTGCGCGGTGCACTCCGCCGCCCGAGGTGACTGTCGACGGCGTCGGCCGCCCACCCCGCACCGGGTTGCAGTACCTCATCGATGCCGGCCGACGGGAGCCGCAGTGAGCGCACTGGGCGACCGACAGGATCGACAGGGCGATTCGGTGCTGTGGTCCCGGGTGGTGAGGGAGCTGCGATCGTCTGCATGTCACATCCTTCGCTTGATCATTACCCAGATCACACTATGAGCGGGTTATGTTTATGACAATGTCGTATTTCTACGGCGGGGTTTAGCAAGATTAAAGGCTTGTGAGAGGTATCGATGCGCAACTCGTTCGATGTAGTGACACTGTTCCTGCTCCTCGACATCGCCGAGGCCGGATCCCTCACCGGCGGCGCCGAACGTGCCAACGTCACGCCATCCGCCGCGTCGCAACGCATCGCCAAGTTGGAACAGGAGATCCGGCAGCCGGTACTGACCCGCCTGCCTCGCGGCGTCCGGTTGACGGAGGCCGGTGAAATTCTCGTCACGCGTGCGCGGCTGTTCCGCCAGGAAATGCGCGCTGCCCGTGGTGACTTGGAAGCTCTGCTGGGGCTCGAGCGCGGCACCGTCCGACTCGGCTCCTTCCCGACCGTCAGCGCCTCACTGCTCTCGGACGCGCTGAAGGACTATCACGCCCGCTGGCCCGGCATCGACGTGCGCGTCCAATCCGCGGTCCGCCCGCGACTGTTGGAAATGCTCCATTCGAGCGAGGTCGAAATGGCGTTGCTCTGGAGTTACGACTGGACCGAGGAGACTGAGAAATCCCTGGCCCTCATACCGCTGATGGAGGACGAAACGGTCCTGCTCGTCCCGCTTGACGGGCCATACATCGACAATGTCGCGGTGGCATCGCTGCGATCGGCGAAGTGGATCATCCGCAACGCAGACCACCCGGCCGCCGAAGTGCTTTACCGTAGCTGCGAGACGGCAGGGTTCACCCCGAACGTCGTCTACGAGGCCCATGACTACCAAGAGATCGAAGCGATGGTCGCCGCGGGGGTGGGCATCGCCATGGTTCCGCGTCTGGCCGTCGCACACCATCGCCCGGACGTCCACGCTGTGCGATTTCTTCCCACCGACCGTGTTCCGACACGATCGATTTACATCGCTTCGCTCGCGCGTCGGCAGTACACCCCGAGCATGCACGCCGTCTCCCGGGCACTGCACGACGCCGCCGACACCATCACCGCGCGACGCTGACTTTCGTCTCCGCCCTGGCGTGAGGACAGCTATAGATGGCATCCGGCTGCGATCGTCCCCCACAGTGAGGGTGGTCAGCTCAATGGGGAAGACGCCGACGGGCGTGCGCCTCACCGTCCGCCGAGGTGCCTCCGACCGCCACGCCCACAATTTCCGCCATGGGTCGGAAGCATCGAGGCAGTTAGCCGGCCGGGTCAGGCCGTCGTGGGAATGGTGATTTCCGCTCTGCCGTCGAGGGCAGAGAGTAGATGGTGGTTGCGGGTCATGGCCACCGGATCGGTGGCCGCCACCGCGGTGGAGTCGCCGGAGTCTGGCATGAATGCCGCCACGTCATCATGGGGCCCGGAAGAAAACTCCAAGGTGTCAAGGTGGCACTTTCTTCGAACTATTTTGTGACGAAGGTGGTTGTCGTACCGAACATTTAGTGAAGTCAGCCTCGGATGTCGAAAATGTCGGGCTACACCGGTTTGCCAGTGGCGCTGCGCAGCAGCGACGTCTGTCCGGCAAGGGATCCGCATCCGGCCTCGGCGACGGCGAGGCGCACGCACGGGTGCCACTCACGGAGCCGATGCAGGAGACGGCTGTTCCGGTTTGTCCTCGAGGGGAATTCAGCCTTCCCCGCCCCGGATGCGGGCGAGGGGACATGTCATCTGCCCAGGTCGTGCCCTGTCTGGTGCCGGCCGGCGCGCTTGGGCCCGGGGATCGGGCGCGCACCTGGACCGACACCCCCGGGGCATGAACGACCACCGGGGGCCCTGCGTCCTTCCTTGGCAAGACCCGGTGCGTGTGAGAACGCTACGGGCCTCGGCGTGACGGTAACCAGAGTGTTGTTACGAACCTCAGGCGGTGGGAGTGGTGGGGAGCCAGTTGTAGTTCTGCTCGTTCCAGAATCCACATCGATGGTCGGCCAGGTACTGCTCCGTGCTGACGGTGCGTGTGTTGGTGCCTGAATCCAGAACCATGATTTTGCCGTCACCGATCGCCGGCCACTCGGGCTGAGTGGAAGCAGTGGGACTGCCGTGCGCGGCGAATCCTGCCCAATAGGCCATCATCGTTTGCGACAATTGCTGCTGTTCTGGAGTGAACCGCGTCGCCAATTCCCCGCCCCACAGGTACGGCAGCTGGGTGGAATGCGCTGCTCCGACGTTGAAATCGGGGAGTGTGGTTTCGCGTGTGGGTGCGTGCTCGTCGTCGAACCTGTAGAAGAAGACTCGTGGCTGGTGGACAGCAATTTCGTTCGCCAGCGTCAGGTATCGGCATCCTCCGAGCCCGTAGAACACACTGCTGTCATTCCATATCGTACTGAGTGCGTAGGCCGCACCGTAGGGACTCGGGAATGACGAGTATGGGTACTGGTCGGCGACAGCTTGTGCAAGTGGTCCGAATTCTTCTTGCAGTTCCTGCTTGTATCGGTCCTCAGTCATATTTGCGAAAGGGATTGCCCAGCCGCGAGTTTCATCGCGTGTCTCCCCGATCATGATGGGGACGTCGTTGAACGAACCCGACTCGATCGCCGCGTCCGGTGCTATCGGAAGTTCGGGACCCCCGACGATGGGCAGAGGGCCTGTGAGGATTCCCCCGAAATTCGCGCTCGCTGCGAGAAGTTCTTCGCCTGATCTGGATCGTAGGCAATGGGCAATGTCGCCGGGTTCGGAGCAGCCTGTCGATACTGCGAACGAAACGGTGTCAGCCTGAGCTTCTTCAGTTGAGTGGCTTGGGCATCCGCCGCTTTGGATGATCGCGCCCTGAAACAGACCCGTCGCTGTCGGCGAAGCGAGTTGGGCGCACACCGAGTGTCCTCCGGCAGATTGGCCCACAATTGTGACTTGACTGGGGTCGCCGCCAAAGCTCGCGATGTTCTCTTGAACCCAGCGCAGGGCTGCTTGCTGATCCAGGAGTCCAAAGTTGCCTGCGGTGCCGTCATCGACTCCAGGTAGCTGGAGGAAACCGAAGGCGCCGAGTCGGTAGTTGATGGTGACGACGACTGTGTTGAACTTTTCCGCGATTTGTGACCCATCTGATTGGCTTCCCGAACCACTCATGAAGCCACCTCCGTGAATCCAGAACAGGACCGGGAGGGGCCCTCGGGATCGTTCGGCGGGTGTATAGACGTTCAGATACAGACAATCTTCGCCATAGGACACATCGTCGCTGCCACCGCTCACCGGTTGATAGCACCTCGGGCCGAATTCCGCTGCTGAACGGATGCCGTCCCACGTCGGCGTCGGTGCGGGAGGCTCCCACCGCAGAGCGCCGACAGGTGGGGCCGCATACGGCATGCCGAGGAACTGGTCCACCTGTCCAGTCGATATCCCCTCCACGTCACCAGTTTTCGTTGGGACAACCAACGAATGACTGTCCGATTCTGCCTGTGAACGTGAAGCTGCATGCTCGGGCCCCGCATCTGTGCCGCAACCTGCCAGAGCCGCCGTCAATGCCAGCACGATAGTTGTTTTCGCGAACAGTCGCGTTCTAACGCCCACCCAAATCTCCTTGGATTGTCAGATGATTCCCTGGTCGAACGAAATGAAGGCGCCGATGTCGCCACCGGCGAGTAGGGCGGGTTGCTCGGGAGGGCTGGTGCCGATCATTTTCACGGCGGCAGGCTCGCCCCGAGACTTCGCAGGTACAGGAAGGCTTGGAGCCCTCGCCGATGGCAGCCAAGTATCTGCAGGTGAGGCATACGGCGCATCAAGGCCGTCCCGGTAGACGGACCCGAAAGGCTGACCTGCATGAATGTGGGAGATCTGTGAAAGGCGTAGTCGGCGTTGACTACCGCACGCCAGCGTCCTGGCGAGACATCCCCAATTCTCGGCCGTCGAGCCGGAGAGTCATGCGAAGCGGTGGAATACTTCGCGTGCGTGCAATCCCGTTTCGTCTCGCGGGTTCGCCTACCGGACCGCTGGGGGTGTGCCGGGGCGCGCGCAAACTGATACTCGAATTCTCAGTTCCAGTCGACCGACCCCATGGAGTACAGATGACGCCTTCCTTCCCTCCGCTCGCCGCGTCGGTGCATGCCGCTGTGGCCGACGCCGTGGCGGTCGTGCGTATCGAGCGACCGCCGGCCAACGCTTTCGATCCTGCGCTGATCGCGGAATTGCTCGACACCCTGAAGCCGCTGGCGGCGAACACCGACGTGCGGTGCATCGTGCTGCGCGGAACGGGACGCTTCTTCGTGGCCGGCGCCGACATCCGAGTGATGCGTGAACTGTCGGAGGAGACGCAGCACGCGATGCGGCCCTGGATCGAGGTGCAGCAGGTCCTCGAGACCACTCCGAAACCCGTGCTGGCAGCCCTCAACGGACACGCACTCGGCGGCGGAGCGGAGTTGTCACTGGCCTGTGACGTGCGGGTGATGGCGGCGTCGGCGTCGATCGGGTTCCCGGAAATCGGTCTCGGACTGTTTCCCGGGGCCGGCGGCAGTCAGCGCTTGCCCCGCTTGCTCGGCGCGCATCGCGCGAAGCTCCTCATGATGGAGGGTCGGCGCCTGTCCGCCGACGAGGCCCTGCAGATCGGCTTGGTGGACGAGGTGGTACCCGACGACGAATTCGACGCGCGGATCGACCGTATCGCCGCCGAATGGGCGGCGAGACCGACTGCCGCAATCGGCCTCCTCAAGCGGGTGGTCGAAGCGGGGCGGACACTCCCACTCGATCAGGCACTGGACGCGGAGTTTGCAGGTGTCCTCGACCTCATTCGCACGGCCGACGCCGCCGAGGGTCTCCAGGCCTTCCTCGACAAGCGACCGCCGCGTTTCACTGGTCGCTGACCCTGCTCGCCACCTCACCCGAAGGATGCTCATGACACACTCGATCGGACGGCGAGCGTTTCTCGCCGTCGCGGCACTGGCGGCCCTCACCGTCGCCTCGACGTCCTGTACCCGGCCCGCGACCGAAGCAGCGCAGGGGAGCGGGCTGATCCGCATCTCCGTGGGCGTCGACCCGTCGTACGCGCCGATTTTCCTCGCCGATGCCGAGGGCATGTTCGACGACGCCGGACTGGACGTTCAGGTGATGCAGACCGAAGGCGGAGCGGCCGGCGCGCAGAACGTCGTGGCAGGGACATCGGAATTGTCCGGCAATGCCGACTCCACGGCGCTCACTGTCATGGCCGCGAATCCGTCGCTGCGCGCGCTCGGTGTGTTCGAGGATTCGGACCGCTATTTCCAGGTGGTCCTCCGCGAGGGTGTAGAGCCCAAGGACATCGAGACGATGGGTGTGTTCCCCGGTATCGGGCTCTACTTCACCGACTTGTATCTGCGGAGCCTCGGTCGAGATCCGGCGTCGGTCAAGCTCGTGAACACCAGTCCACCCGAGCAACCGGCGCTGCTCGCCCGCGGTGACATCGACGGATTCCTGTCGTTCGATCCGTGGGTGGAGCAGGCCGTGGCGACAGGTGGTCGTGTCGTCGCGACGACCGGTGACTTCGGAGCCAAGTATTCACAGTGGATCCTGGCGTCCAATTCCTGGTTGTCGGCGAACGAGGACGTCGCGGCCCGGGTGTTCGACGTGATCGCCGAGGCCGCTGCAATCGCCGATGCCGACCCGGACCGGGCCGCCAAGGCGATCTCCGACTCGATCCAGATGGATCCGGCCGAGGCCCGTCGGACCGTCTCCCAGATCGACTTCGGGGTGCGCGACTTCACGGACGACGACGTGGCACGCGCGAATCAACTGGTCACCTTCTTCCGAGGCCAGGGCAAGATCACAGGGGAAGTCGATACCTCGAGCGTTCTGCTTCGTGGGTGGGTCACAGACCACCTGAACCAACCCCCGGCCTGACGCTCGGCGACGACGCGTCCGTCCGGTTCGGTCAGCGGAACAGATCGATTCACTGGTACGGGACCGCGACGTAGGTTCGGTTCCAGTGAACGGGCGGACGCCCGCTGGGAACAATGAAACGGAGTCCTTCTGGTGGAAAGCGCAATTCGCGTGGTGGAGTTGTCCAGCCCGCTGAGTCGATTCGCCGGCCGCATCCTGGTCGGACTGGGATACGAGGTCGTTCTGGTCGAACCGCCGGAGGGTGATCCGACGCGCTGGGAACTGGACGGCCACGCATTTACGCACTGGCACGCCGGGAAGAAATCCGTCGCCATCGACGTCGAGACCACCGTGGGCCGTGCGGAATTGGCGCGTCTGGTGGCCGGGGCGGACGTGTATCTCGATGGCAGCGCCGTCGGCGACGAGCCGATCGCGCGGGCACCGGGACCGGTCGTTCACGTACGAGTCACACCCTTCGGCGTCGACGGTCCGCGACGCCAGTGGTGCGCCACCGATCTGACGCTCGCGGCCCTCGGCGGAATGCTCGCCCAGGTAGGTGAATCCGACGGGCCCCCGCTGGCTCTACCTCAGGGCCAATCCGAACAGCTGGCAGGGGTGAACGCCGCGATCGCGGTGTTACTCGGTCTCCGGGCGCGGCGTCGCGGCCCGGTCCCGCTGATCGACGTCTCCGCGCAGGAATGCGTGGCGGCAGGCCTCGAGGCCGGCGCCCTGGCCTATCTCCACGAGGATCGCGTCCCGCACCGACCCGGCCGGGTGCACCCGTTGGTACCGCACGGCCTGTTCCGGGCCGCCGACGGCTATGTCGGTGGCGGGCTCGGCGGAAGTCCCCGGATGTGGGACGCTCTGGTCTCCTGGCTGGTCGAGGAGGGCGCGCAGGAGGATCTGGACGACCCGAGATGGGCTGACCCCGTCGAGCGGAAGGCGCACCAGGACCACATCTTCACCGTGCTGCAGCGTTTCCTCGACAAGTGGCCGAAGGAGGATTTCGCGCGGGCGGCGCAGCAACGCAAGCTGCCGTGGTCCGCGGTCATCCGACCGGACGAACTTCTGTCCAACCCCCAACTTCTGGACCGCGACTTCTTCGTCGACGTCGACGAGGTCGGGACCACCGTACGAGATCTGGGCTTCTCCTTCCCTTTCCCGGAAGGAGGAAGGACCCGGGCCCTGCCGGTTCCGCCGATCGGTGCGCACCAGTTCCTCCTCGACGAGGTGCAATCCGAAGACCTCGAATCGAATCTGACCTCATCCGGACAGGACATGCTGCCCCTGTCGGGCGTCCGGGTCCTGGACCTCACCTGGGTTCTCGCCGGTCCCTACTGCACTCAGATCTTGGCGGACCACGGCGCCGACGTCATCAAGGTCGAGTCGTCGGGCCGACCCGACCCCACACGGTTCGCGCCGTTCATGCACTTGTCCCGCGGACCACACGACGACCCGAACACCAGCGGGTACTTCAACGACGTCAACAGGAACAAGCGCAGCATCACTGTGGACACCCGTTCCGAGGCAGGACTGGCCGTGCTCGCCGACCTCGTGGCGCAGTCCGACGTGGTGGTCGAGAACTTCAGTTCCTCGGTGATGGAGAAGATGGGCTTCGGGTACGAACGGCTTCGCGCCCTATGTCCGGACATCGTGTACGTCTCGATGTCGGGGACCGGTCACACCGGACCGCGACGCGACTGGGTCACCTATGCGGACATCGTCTCCGCCGCTACCGGACTGACCGCTCTCACCGGGTGGACCGCCGACGATGTCGTCGGGGTGATCTACGGTCATGGTGACATCGTCGCAGGATTACATGGCGCCGCAGCGGTTCTCGCCGCCCTCGAGCACAGAGACCGCACCGGCCGTGGTCAGCACATCGATCTCTCCCAGCTGGAGGCGATGGCGTCACACATGGGCACCAGTGTGGTGCAGGTGACGGGTGCCGGACAGCTTCCTGTTCCGCTCGGCAATGCCCATCCCGATATGTCACCGCACGGCGTCTTCCGCTGCCTCGGACCCGACCGCTGGTGCGCGGTCACCGTTCGTGACGACGCGGACTGGACCCGATTGTGCACGGTGATCGGCCGCCCGGAATGGGCGGCGGACGAGCGTTTCCGCACGCCCGATTCGCGACGGGCACACGAGGCCGACATCGCGGCGGCGATCACGGCCTGGACGTCGCCGCGGCCGGCGGATCTCGTCACCGAGCAACTCCAGCAGGCGGGCGTCCCCGCCGGGACCGTACAGAACGGGCGGGACCTCGTCGAAGCCGATCCTCACCTGCGTGCCCGCGGGTACTACGTGCCCGCCGTCCATCCCCGTGCGGGAACCGTTCTCCACCAGGGCGCCCCGATCCGGGTCGGGAAAGCCGTCACGATCCGGCAACCGGCGCCGGTACTGGGCGCGGACACCGATGTCGTACTCCGCGAGGTCACCGGTTACTCCGCGGAGACCGTTGCGCGGTTGCGATCCCACTCGGTCCTCTCCTGAGCCGGTCACTTCGATCAGGCTTTCCACCCGACAGCACACCCGAAGGACAGAACATGCGCGCAGCCCGCTTTCACACATTCGGACACGACCCGATCATCGACGATGTCGAGGTGCCGAGCCGGAAATCCGGACAGACCCTCGTCCGGATCGATGCGGCGGCGCTGGGGCACCTCGACCTCACCGTCGGCAGCGGGAACTTCGACATCAAGCCGGCCCTGCCGCACGTCGGAGGAACCGACGGGGCCGGCACCGTGATCGAATCCGATACCTTCGATGCCGGTACCCGGGTGCTGGTCCGGGGTGGCGGAGTCGGCCTCTTCAAGCCCGGCTGCTGGGCCGAGTACCTCGTGGCCGCCGACAAGGTCTTCACTCCGTTCGATTCCGCCCTCGAACCGGCCATCGCGGCCACCTTCTTCCTCCCGAGCACAACCGGTTTCGTCGCGGTCCACGACATCGCCCGCATCGCCGCCGGTGAGCGGGTGGTCGTGTCCGGAGCAGCCGGCGCGGTCGGATCCATGGCTGCACAGTTCGCGCTCCTCGCCGGGGCCGACGTGATCGGTGTGGTGCCGCGAGCCGACCAGGTACCGCTGGTACCCAACGGAGTCCGAACCGTCGTCGGCCGTGGACGTGAACTGGCCGACACGCTGGGGCCCGATCCAGTGGCGGACGTGCTCGTCGACACCCTCGGCGGCGACTCGCTGCCGTACCTTCTCGAACGCGTCGTACCCGGCGGGCGGGCCGCACTGGTCGGCTACACGCTGGGGACCGAACTCACGATCGATTTGCCGAACTGGTTGCTCGAGGATGTACAGATGTTGCCGGTCAACATGATTCGCAAGGGTAAACGACAGGCGGAACTCGCACCCGACCTCATCCGACGCCTCGTCGAGGGCGAGATCGGCATGGCGGTTCAGGAGTTTCCGCTCGACGACATCGCGTTTGCACTGCAGATGATGCGTGAAGGGAAGGTCGCCGGCCGCGCGGTCGTCGTACCGTGACCGGCCGCCATCGCATGTTCGCCGAAGAAAGGTGACACCCGTGAAGCCCGAATCCGATTCTCTGCCACTGCCGGCGGCGATGACGATTCCGTCCCTCCTCGTCCAGCGTGCCACCGAGCGGGGCGATCATCCCGCCGTCCGGGCCGGAGACGTGGAGGTGTCCTATCGCGAACTCGCGCAGCGTGCCGCAACGACGGCCGAGGCGCTGTCCCGGCGTGGGATCGGCAGGGGTGACGCGGTGGCCGCGATGTGTGCCAACCGCATCGAGATGATCGAACTGCTGCTCGGCTGTAGTTGGCTCGGAGCGGTCACGGTGCCGCTGAACACAGCGTTGCGCGGCGCCGCCCTCGACAGCGTGCTCGAGCAGTCCGGGGCGCGCCACCTGTTGATCGACCCGGCCTTTCTGCCCCGGCTCTGGCAGACCCGGTTCACCGGTGAATCCTGGATACTCGGCACGTCGTCCGGTCCCTGGGCGGATGACAGCCGAATTCCCGGACGAGCGGCCGACCCCGCAGTGAGCGCGCTCGACACGGCGGCGGTGTTGTTCACGTCGGGAACGACGGGACACCCGAAAGGGGTCCGTTGCCCTCATGCTCAATCACTGTGGTGGGGCGCAGGAGTGGGAGCGTCCTTGGGGCTGGGACCCGACGACATTCTGTACAACGGCCTTCCCCTGTTCCACACGAACGCGCTCAACACACTGTTCCAGGCATTGGTTGCGGGAGGAACATTCGTGCTCGGTGACCATTTCTCGGTTCGGCGGTACTGGGAACAGGTGGCCGACAGTGACGCCACGGTGATCTATCTGCTCGGTGCGATGGTCGCGATGCTCACCGGCCGGGAACCCGGTACGGAAGACAAGAAGCACCGCGCCACCCGTGCCCTGGCACCGGCGACACCGGCCCGCCTGTGGGCTCCCTTCCGTGAGCGTTTCGGCGTCGAACTCGTCGACGGCTACGGCACCACCGAGACGAATCTCGTCGTCGGAACACTGCCCGGCGATCGACGTCCCGGCTATCTCGGAACGGTGCGCGACGGCTACGACGCGAAGGTCGTCGACGACGCCGGAGCCGCAGTGGCGGACGGCGTCCCCGGCGAACTCGTCGTCCGCACGGGCCTTCCCGGAGGATTTGCCACGGGATACCTGTCCGAGCTTCCCCGCACGGCGGGGGACTGGTTTTACACCGGTGACCGAGTAGTCCGGGAACCCGACGGGTGGTATCGGTTCGTCGATCGCGTCCGCGACGTGATCCGCCGGCGCGGCGAGAACATCTCCTCCGCCGAGGTCGAGGAGGTCCTGTCCCGGCATCCGGCGGTCGCGCAGGTCGCGGTCTTCCCCGTGCCGTCGGAACTCGCCGAGGACGAGGTGATGGCTGCCGTAGTCCTCCGGGAAGGAATGCAGGTGAGTCCCGGCGTCTTACGTCACCATGCGGCACCCCAGCTGGCGTACTTTGCTCTACCGCGGTTCATCGATTTCGTCGGTGAGCTGCCGTTGACCGAGACCGGCAAGGTCCGCAAGGAAGTACTCCGGGCGCGTGGGGTCGGCGACGGCACCTGGGATGCCGATGCCGTCCCGTCCCGGTGACCCGGCAGCCGACTCGAACTTCCGGTTACCGGCCGCAACCGTTGAAGGAGCACATCGCGGGCGTGCATGCCTCGGCGCCGACGATGTCGGTCGCCGAGTATGCGCAGCGCATCGCGTGAAGTGCTCGGGAGATCCCGATGCCCGCGGTTCGCAGGGCACCGGTGACCCGGGCGACGTTGAGCCGCGCCGTCGGACCTGTTACCGAGAGGGCACCGGCGAGGGTTCGGGGTCCGCTGAACACCGGCACCGCAACACTCATGTAGCCGATGCGGGTCTCTTCGACTTCGACTGCGAGTTGCTCGTTGCGCATGCGGTCGAGTTGCTGGCGCAGGACGGCGACCGACATCGTGGTGCGGGCGGTGAGGGCGGTGAATCCCTGCTCGATGACTTCGTCGAACACCGACTGCGGCGAGAACGCCAGGATCATCTTCCCGGTCGCGGTGCAGTACAGCGGCAACCGGCCCGCCACCCGCGACTGCTGTTGCAATCCGCGGTGACCGACGATCTTCTCGATGTAGAGCACGTCGATGCCGTCCCGAACCGCGAAGTGCACCGTCTCCTGCGTTGCAAGCAGCAGGTCCTCCATGTACGGCAGGGCGGCGTCACGCAGGATGCGCTGCCGGGGGACGAGCTGTCCGAGCTCGAACAGCCGCAGGCCCAAGCGGTACTTCGTGCCCGCCCGCTCGAGGAGTCCCCATTCGACGAGTTCGCCGGCCAGCCGGTGCACGGACGCCTTCGCGACACCACTTCGACGTGCTAGTTCGGTGAGCGAGAGGTCGCTGTGCTCACTCCCGAACGCGTCGAGAATGAGCCGCGCCTTGCCGAGAACGGACGACATGTCCTGTGCCGCAACGCGGTGTGCCGACGGAATCGGTACGACCGGGCCGAGGCCGACCGAATGCTGCGCCTCTGTAGTCACTGCTGCCTCCTGGCGATTGGCGGGGCATTCGTCCCGATCACAGCCACGCTAGGGCTGGACAGTGGCGAGACGCACGCCACAGGGTCCGGTCACCGGACCCGTCTCGAGTTTTCGGGCACGGCCCGCACGTCCGGTGAGTTCAGAAAGGAACGGACCGCCGCGGCTATCCGCGGGGCCTCACGCTCGATCAACGCAACGGTCCCGTCCTCGATGAACTCCTCGAGCACGATCCGCGCCCCGGTGAGCTGGTTTCTCAACGTCGGTAGGTGGCGCATCGAGAACGGGTCTGCGCCGGCGGCCAGCAGGAGCACCGGCGCCGTCACCGCTTCGATGCGGTCCGCCATGCGGTAGCGAGCGCAGGCGCGGTGCCCCTCGGCGGGATCGACACCGTGCGCGAGGGCGTCGCGCAGGAAGCGGTCGAGCAAATCCGTCGCCGGGGCCGGGTAATACGGTCGTCTCAGGTTCCACAGGGTCTGCAGATGGCTGCCGTCGGGTTCGCGGACGGCGCGGTCCACGCCTCCCGAACCCGATTCGTCGTTGCGGTCGCTTCCCCCCGTCCACGGACAGGAGGACAACACCACAGCATCGACTTCCCCGGGGCGGCCGGCAGCCATCTCCATCGCGACCGCGGCGCCGGTGTGATGCCCGAGGACCGCCACCCGTCCGGCGTTCACGGCGTCGAGGAATTCCCATGCGGCGTCGGCGAACGACTCGATCGTCTGCGGCGGAGCGAGTGACGCACTCGCTCCGAACCCCACCATGTCGAGGGCGAGAACGCGAAACTCGTCGGCCAGGATCGGAATCAACTCGCGGAACTCGTCCCAGGACCGTGGGGTCTGATGCAGCAGGAGGAGCGGCCGGCCACTGCCCGATTCCGCATAGTGCAACTGTCCGAACGTCGTGTCGGCGTAGCCGAACCGTATCGCCATCAGTAGGCCGTGACCATGGGGGTGTCCACGCCGATGGCGTCGATCTTCGCGGCACCGCCCGGATTGCCGACCGGCTCCGCCCGGGTCGGTAGGACCTCGAGGAAGAAACGCTTCGCGTCCTCCTTGAAGTCGGGGTCTGCCTTCCGATCCACCGTGATCGCCTCGACTGGGCAGGCGATTTCGCAGGCGCCGCAGTCGATGCACTCGTGCGGATTGATGTAGAGCTTGCGCTCACCCTCGTAGATGCAGTCGACCGGGCACTCCTCCATGCAGGAGCGGTCCATGTAGTCGATGCACGCTTCGCCTATGACGAATGCCATTGTCAGCTCTCCTTTTCGGTGGAATGACCCGGGAAGATGTCTGCATCCGGATCGAGGACGGCCGCGGCGTTGTTGACCGCGGTCGCGGCCTCACCGAATCCGACGGCAATGAGCCGGACCTTCCCGGGATAATCGGTGATGTCGCCGGCCGCGTACACGCGCGGCACGGTGGTCTCCATTCGGGTATTGACGACGATGTGGCGCGAATCGATCTCGAGTCCCCACTCGGTCATCGGCCCGAGGTCGGCGGTGAACCCGAGAGCGGCGATGACGGATTGCGCCGGCAACGTCGTAGTGGTCTCGTCGAGTTTGTGCGCGACGTCCACCTCCGCGATCCAGCCGTTGCCACGAACTGCTGCAATGTCCGCATTGACCAGCATGCGCACAGTGCTCTCGCGCACCTTCGTCACCGTCGCCGCGTGTGCACGGAACTTGTCGCGACGATGCACCAGGGTCACCGACGATGCGATCGGCTCGAGATGGACCGCCCAGTCGAAGGCGCTGTCGCCGCCGCCCACGATTACCACGTCCTTGCCGGTGTGCGCGGACAGGTCGGGTACGAAGTAGCTGAGACCGCGGTCGACGAAATCGAGCCCCTTCACCAGAGGGCGTGGCGTGAATGTCCCGATCCCACCGGTGATCACGACCGCACCGGCGGTGACGGTGCGTCCTTTGCTCGTCCCGATCACGACACGTCCGTCCCGGGCATGATCCAGTGACCGGGCCTGCTCGCCGAGCAGATACGCCGGATCGAACGGCGCGGCCTGCGCGAGCAATCCATTCACGAGATCTCGCCCTTTGACGGACGGGAAGCCCGCGATGTCGAGGATCGCCTTCTCCGGGTACATCGCGCTCACCTGGCCCCCGGGCTCGGACAGAGCGTCGAGAACGGCGACCCGGAGTCCGCGGAAGCCGGCGTAGTACGCAGCGTAGAGACCGGCCGGGCCGGCACCGATAATGAGAATGTCGACGTCGAGGTCCGTGCCGGTCGACGCGTTGAGCGAAGCGTTCATGCCGGCAACGCTAATCATGGTGCCGCGCCGGATAAATGAAGCCGGTCCGGTCAGCAGACTGTGTTCATTCCTGCCGCTGACACGAACGGACGCGAACACGGAAAAGCGGGTCCACCGGCGAAGAAGAAATGCCGGTGGACCCGCCTGCAGCTCTGTTCTGTCGGCGCCGGAGTCGTCCGACGACTCGTTACCCGGCGTTCATGTGCACCCGGGCACCGGCGAGAACGACTACTTGACGCCGTACCGGGTCAGGTACCGGCCCGACAACACCCTCAGGACACGGTCGAACAGAAAGCCCATGATCCCGAGCACGATGATGCCCACGAACGTCCAGTCGATGCGCCCGTAGTTCCGGGCCTGCCAGATCATCGAACCGATGCCGTGGTCGGCCGCCACGATCTCGGCGGAGACGATGGTGAGGAAGCTGTTGCCCATCGCGAGACGGGCGCCGGTGACGATGCCCGGCACCGACGACGGCAGCACCACGGTTTTCATGATCTGCAGTTTGCCTGCCCCCAGGTTGGCGGCGGCCTGCAGCTTGTTCTCACTGATCGCGACGGTCGCGGCGATCGTGCTCACGGTGACTATGAACACCGAGGTGTAGAAGATCAGTACGATCTTGGACGTCTCACCGATGCCGAACCACACCACCGCCAACGTCACGAACGCGATCGGGGGGATGAAACGGAAGAATTCGATGTACGGGTCGAGCAGTTGGCGCACGAGGTTGACGCGGCCCATGAGAATGCCGACGGGTGCGCCGATCACGACGCCGAGACTCCAGCCGACCAGAATGCGCTGGGCCGACGCCCAGATCGACGTCCAGAGGACACCGCTTTCCGCCAGTTCCCTTGCTGCTGTGACGACTTGAGCGGGAGACGCGATGGTCGTCGGTCCGTACCACCAGGCGAGGAACGACCACACTCCCAGACCGATGGCAACGGAAGCGACCCACAGCGCCGCCGTGCGCAGGGCGGCCCCACCTGCGCTCGCGCGTCTCTTTCGGGCCGGTTGCGCGCGTTCGCCGCGGGTGGGGGCGGTGTTCTGTACCACTGCGGTCATAGCTGGTCCTCCTCGATGCCCTGGTTGCGGAGCGACGCCACGACCTCGGCGCGGATGTCGTCACGTAACTTCTCGTACATGTCGATCACGTCGGGGTGCGCCCTGTCCCGGGGGCGCTGTGCGTGCACCTCGTAGATGCTCTTGATTCGCGCCTTGGGTCCGGCCGACATCACCACGACACGGTCGGCGAGCGTCAGGGCCTCGTCGATGTCGTGTGTCACGAATACGACGGTGCACCCGGTGTGCCGCCAGATTCTGTCGAGCTCGACCTGCAGGACCTGCCGGGTCTGGGCGTCGAGTGCGCCGAAGGGTTCGTCCATCAACACCAGCGACGGTTGGTTGGCCAGGACTCGCGCGATCTGAACCCGTTGCCGCATACCGCCCGACAGCTGTGCCGGAAACTTCTTGCCGGCGTGTGGGAGACCGACCATCGCGAGGTACTCGGCGGCGATGCGCGC
This sequence comes from Rhodococcus jostii NBRC 16295, assembly GCF_001894825.1. GTDB lineage: Bacteria > Actinomycetota > Actinomycetes > Mycobacteriales > Mycobacteriaceae > Rhodococcus_F > Rhodococcus_F jostii. The sequence continues at coordinate 136,055 of NZ_BCWY01000003.1, forward strand.
CTGGTCGGCCTTGCCGGCCCCGTGCATCCGGGGCCCGTAGGCGACGTTCTGGGTCACGGTCATCCACTCGAACAGGGCCTCGGAACTCTGGAAGACCATGCCGGCGTGCGGGTTGCTGCCGTTCACCTCGTCGCCGTCGCAGGTGATCTCGCCGGCGCGGGGCTCGATGAATCCTGCCATCGCGGACAACAGTGTCGACTTGCCGCACCCCGACGGGCCGAGCAGGCACACGAACTCGCCCGGCCGCACCTCGAGGTCGATTCCCGACACGATCTCGGCGGCTCCGAAACTGATGCCCAGATCGCGGACCTCGACGGGCACACCCGTAACTGTCCTGTCTGTGGTTGCGGTCATTTCTTTTCCTCCTGGTACCAATCGAGCAGCATGGCCGAGGCCAGATCCGGCTGCTCGGAGAGAACGCCGATCTTCTTGTAGAAGTCGACGATCGACTGTGCGGACTCCATACTCTTGTCGGTCAGGTTCTCGACGCCGAAGTCGATCTCGTCGACCGCTGTGACGGTCTGGTCGTCGGCTACATTGACGGCTGTCCTGGTCGCGGCGGCGGCGGTTCGAGGGTCGGACTCCACCCGCGCGGTGGCGTCGACAAGGACCTGGGCAACCGCACGAGCGGTGCCCTCGTTCTCGTCGAGCCAGGGCTCAGTCGTGATCGCCCAGTGGTGGTAGAACCAGTCGAAGTCACCGGTGACGGCTGCCACGTGCCCGCTGCCCTGCGCGAGCGCGGTGGCCGGCCACGGTTCCCACAGGACGTATCCGTCGATGTCGCCCCGATCCAGGAGCGCCGGCATGTCTGTGGGGGTGGCGGAGACCATCTCGACCGAGCCTGCGGGAACTCCATTGGCGTCGAGGTACCTGTCGGTCGAGATCTGGCTCAGCCCCGGGACGATGCCCATCTTGCGGATGTCGGCGGCCGAGTCGACCCCGTTGCGCAGTATCACCTTGATGTAGTCGCCCGACACTTCGTACGAGTACATCGCCCGCAGGGACGGATTCTGACGTAGCTGCGCGATCGTTGTGGTGTCCGAACTGCCGGCCAGCTGGACCTGGCCGGTTGCGAGCGCGTCGACGGCTTCGCCACCCCGGCCGAACTGGACCAGCTCGATGTCGAGGCCGGCATCGGCGAACATGCCCTCCTGGTCGGCGACGAAGAAGGGTGCGAACGACGCGTCGATGCCCACGGCGATCCGGAGCGGGGCGCCGGCGGAATCGGCGGCGGTCTGCGTGGCGGGGCGGCTGCACGCCCCGGTCGTGACCGTGAGAACCACCGCCGCCGAGGCAAGTGTCACCTTGCCGAGAATCGATCGCCAGGCCATGTTTGTACACCTCCTATTGTGATCTGGACCTCATTGGCGGGCTGTGGTGAAAATCTAATGGCACCTCGGTGGGGCGTGAATCAACCGGGTCCACCGTGCGGACCGGGCCGCAGAACTTACCCGCGCGGAACATCGTGGCCGGTAGGTGCAGCTTGTTCGAAACGCAAAGGAAACAAATCGGCGTTCCGGTTCGTGCGGTCGCCCGCCGTGGCGAATTTTGCGATCCGTTGGAACGCTGACGACGCGATGCATTGACGGAAATACGGTCGATCGGCAGCGCATGCAACCCAGCAGCCCGCCCTCGTGCGAGCGAAGAAAAGCCGCGGGACCTGTAGTCCGCTCTGCGGACCACGAAGGTTCGCATTCGCGCGTCCCCAGTGCTAACTTTCGTCGCCCCGGGTGATCCACACCACAGAGAGGCGACGGCCATGTATGGAGTTCTGAACGTGCCTACGCACAGGGCTCGCGTCCGCATCTGAACCGATGTACTAGTTGTGTCCAGTCCCGGAGTCCGCAGTCGCCATACGGGATGCAGCGACGTCGTGACCCGAGGACAAGCGGTCGCGGAACCTGGCCGCCTCTCGCCCTCCACCCAGCATCGAGCTTTTCCCGCCCGCCCAGCGAAACTCACGCCACGTTCCAAATATTTCCTTGTGTGGAAACACGCGGGTTCAGCCGAACACAGACATGAAAGTCTTGCATATGACGAGCGTCATCAGGCAGTACACGAAGAAGTTGCCCGGGAACGTACTGAACCGAGTGGAGAAGGTGGGGAACCGACTCCCGCACCCCTTCATACTCTTCCTGTACATCGCGGTTGCGATAGCCTTGTTCTCGTTGATTGCGTCCCTCGCCGGCGCAACGGTCATCGATCCCAAATCACAGGAACAGGTTGATATCCAGAACCTGCTATCCGCGGATGGACTCGAGTTCGCGCTGACAACCATGCTGGACAATTTCTTGTCCTTCCCGCCCCTCGGCCTGGTCATCGTCATGCTCCTCGGAGTTGGACTGGCCAATCAAGTCGGCCTCCTGGAGATCGCCTTCAAAGCCATTGTCGTGCGGGCGTCTCCCAGGATGCTGACGTTCGTGGTGATCTTCGTGGGCATCATGAGCAATATCGCTTCTGAATCGGCAGCCATCGTCATTCCCCCGCTGGCAGCGATGTTGTTCCTGGCGGTGGGGAGGCATCCGATCGCGGGCTTGGCAGCGGGCTTCGGCTCGGTAGGTGCAGGATTTTCCGCCAACTTCATTATCGCCGGAACCGACGTACTACTGTCTGGAATCACCACGTCCGCTGCGGGAATCGTCGACAACTCCGTGGTCGTCACTCCGGTGTCGAACTGGTACTTCATGTCCGCATCGACACTCATCCTGACCATCGTTGGTGTCCTCATCACCGAGAAGGTGGTCGAGCCTCGACTCGGTCCGTACACAGGCACTGGATCCGACCGCGACAATTCCGAATTCTTGATCACCGCCGAACAGCGTCGCGGGTTGCGTAACGCGGGAATCGTCGCCCTTCTGTATGCCGCAAGTGTCACAGCACTCGTGGCACCACCCAACGCGGCCCTCCGCGGCGAAGGCGGTTCCATCATCACTTCGCCATTCATGGACTCCCTCGTTCCGATCATCTTTCTGTTCTTCGTGTCCGTTGGCATCACCTATGGAATCGCAGTGGGAACGATCACGAGCAGTAGTGACGTTCCGAAGCTGATGACCGAATCGGCGAAAGACCTAGCTGGAATTCTGGTTCTGGTCTTCGCGGTCGCGCAGGCAATCGCCTATTTCCAGTGGACCAACCTCGGCCTGTGGGTGGCCGTGCAGGGTTCCGAAGTTCTCAAGGCCCTCGACGTCGACGGCGTCGTGGCTCTCATCATGCTGAGCCTTGTGACGATCGTGCTCAGTCTCGTCATCTCGAGTGGTTCAGCACTGTGGGCAGTCATGGCTCCCGTATTCGTGCCCATGATGATGCTGCACGACGTCAATCCTGCATACGCCCAGCTGGCATATCGCATCGCAGATTCGTCGACCAACATGCTGGTGCCCCTCAGCCCGATATTGGCGGTAGCGCTCGGATACATCCAGAAGTACGACAAGAAGGCCGGCGTCGGTACGGTCTTCGCTCTGATGATTCCCTACGCTGCAGCGTTCTACGTGATCTGGATGCTCCAGTTCGTCGTCTGGACAGCTCTCGGACTACCCATCGGACCGGGGGAACATCTCAATTGACGCACACTTCGAACACCCGAAAGGAAATCTGTGAGCACCTTCGACAACAGTGAAATCGACGAAGCAGTCGACACCGAAGACGAGGCCGTCCATCGCAAGTTTCTCGATGAGATCGCCGATGACCTACTCGACATCAGCCACGAGATTCATGCCAATCCAGAAATCCGGTTTCAGGAGACCGCCGCAAGTGCCCTCCTCGCCTCGAAACTCAGGGAAGCGGGCTTCGCAACACAACTCGGTGTCGGTGGCCTTCCGACCGCCTTTCTCGCCCAGTACGGTTCGGCCTCAGACGGTCCCACGATCGCGTTCTTCCTCGAGTACGACGCATTGGAGGAGATCGGTCACGCGTGCGGGCACAACGTGATTGCGACGATCGGGCTGGGCGCGGCCTTGACGGTGCAGGCATGGATGCGAAATCACGGGCGTGCAGTCGGCAGACTGGTAGTCGTCGGCAGTCCCGGAGAAGAAGGCGGCGGGGGTAAGCAGTACCTCATCAAAGCAGGGTGCCTGGACGGAATCGATGTGGCACTCATGATGCATCCGTCAGGAGAGAACCTTTCCTGTATGACCACGCTGGGCCGCGTAGCGCTCGATTTCGAGTTCACCGGGAAGGCGGCACACGCTGCAGTCACGCCGCATCACGGAGTCAATGCGCTCGATGCCGCCGTTCTCACCTTGAACGCGATTGCCCTTCTGCGCCAGCAACTCCCAAGCGACGTGCGAGTTCACGCAATCATGCTCGAAGGTGGGGAAGCGCCGAACGTAATCCCGGAAAGGGCCTTGCTCCGGGCGTACATTCGTGCAGCCGATACCCGAGCCTTGGTTGATGATTTCCAGCCGAGGGTCGAGAACTGCGCCCGCGGTGCAGCCATCGCTACGGGCGCGCAGGTCTCCATTACCCAGCAATCGCCGACGTATGCAGCGCTACAGCCGAATGCGGTACTCGGCGATCTTGTCGAACGGAACTTCGCGCGCGTCGGTAGGCGAACGGAACCCCCACGTACCGACGTCTTTCCGGGTTCGACGGACATGGGTAATGTCAGTCAGATCATCCCGTCGATTCATCCCAACATCGAGTTCGTGCCGGGGCTGGGGATGCACACCCGTGAAGCCGCGGAGTATGCGGGAGCGCCGGAAGGCGACAAAGCCGTGCTGGACGGTTCACTCATCCTTGCGATGACCGCGAGTCAGCTGTTCTCGAACCACGGACTCGTGGGCCAGGTGAAGGCGGCCTTCAGCGAAGGGGTACGCGTCGACTGACCCGGAGACGAAAGACCGACCCGAAGAGCCGAGCCGGCCAGCTCGGCTCTTCGGCCGTATCAGGATGCTGGTGCAGCGATCTCAGACCCGGCCACTACTATCGCGATGCCGGATGCGTTCCGAAGGGCAACGATCCAGCGCTGACCGACCTTTCGATGCACGAAGCCGGCCGCGTTCGAGGACGCGGCCGGCTTCACGGTTGTGCTGTCGGCTCCGGTCAGACGGCGCTCTTCACGCGCTCCGACGCTTTCGCCAGGAACTCCAGGCTCAGCGGGTTGTACAGTGCCGCCTGCTCGTGCTGGGGCCAGTGGCCGCATTCCGGATACAGCTGCAGCTGAGCACCGGCGATGTCCGCGGCCATCTTCTCGGCCTCCGGCACATCCCCGAAGGGGTTCTCGTGGCCCCACACGACCAGTGTCGGGGCCTGGATGCGTGCGAGCCGATCGGGCCGGAGCAGATTTCGCTGACGCGTGTCCATGTCCTGCAGCGACAGCAGGTTGTGAATGTTCGCGACGAAATCGGGCTGATGGTAGATCCGGTGCCGGGCCGCCACCAGTTCCTCGGTGGCGTTGACCGGATCGTGCATCAGCAGGTGCAGCCGAGCCCGGGTCAGTTCGATGTCGTTACTCTGGACGGCCTTGGTGGTCGAGGTGCGAATGCGCTGCATCACTTCGGGGTTTGCGACGGTGCCTCCGGCGGCGAGCAGTTGCAGCGACAGCACTCGTTCGGGCTGCTCACTTGCGAGGTACGCGGCAACCCAGCCGCCCAGCGATTCCCCTACGAGGTGCACCTTGTCCAGCCCGACCGCGTCGAGGTAGTTTACGAGATGGTCTACATAGCGCGGAATTTCGTACGGGTAGTCCGGTTTGCCCGTGTAGCCGTGGCCCAGCATGTCGAGCGCGTGGCACTCGTAGTACGGAGCATGTGCGGCGATGTTACGCGCGAAGGCTTCCAGGTGGCCGCTGGTGCCGTGGAGGAAGATCACCGCCTCCTCGCCCGTGCCGGCCTGTAGCGACCGGGTGGGAACTCCGGCTGCGTCCACCGTCTTCACTGCGAAGTCGAGTCCGGCGAGTTCGTTCCAGATTGTCATGTGTGTGTCCTTTGTCGGGAGTGGAGGGTTGACGAATTCACGGCGCGAGCGGCCGTGTGGTCGGATCGAGGACGACGACGCCCATCCCCGTGAGCCATTCCGGCATCGGCTCGTAGGCGAGACGTTCCGCGGGAACGTAGTTCACCATTGCGGCCATCATGAGCCAGGTGCGGAGTTCCTGCGCACCGTTACCTGCCTCGGTGTCGACCTCGTCGGTGGAGAACTCCGCGAGTTCGGCCGCCTTGCCGGTCTCGAAGAGATCGAGGATCCGGTCGTCGAACTCCGGTGAGATGGCCGCCTCGGCCGCGCGGATGATCTCACGTCGGCGCACGTCGTAGTCCGACCAGTTCTCGCGACCGTCGAGCCAGGCCTGCACCATGAAGTCGTCGTCCTCACCGTGCGGATCACGCCAGTCCGGCCACGGCAGCCGGTGCGACAGACCACCGGAGGCGATGACGACCACTCGCTTGTCCTCCGGATACGAGTCGAGCGCCTCGCGGAGGGCGTGTGCGAGCGCCTCACAGCGCCTGAAAGTCGGCAGCGGTGGTGCGAAGACGTTGACGACCAGAGGCACGATGGGCACGTCGAGGTCCGCCAGCAGGTACTGGATGGCATGCGACTGTCCGTGGTCGATCTGCAGACGGGCGGAGAACGCGAGATCGAACCGTCCGCTCTCCACCACCTGGGAGGCGAGGTGCCCGGCCAGGTCCACGTCGACACGCTGCGGGCCCTTCGGGGTGCCCGACTCGCCGCTCGCGATGCACTCGCCCACGCCGAGCGTGAAGGGCGGGAGTAGGTCGAGCCAGAATCCTCTGAAGTGATTCGACCCCAACAGGATCACCACGTCGGGCCGCGCCGCGGCGATACGCTCGCGCACCGAGAACAACGCCTCCCGGAAGCGTTCCGCCTCGGCTTTGTGTGTCGTTTCCTCCCAATGGGTGTTCATGAGGGTGCTGTGCGAAGCGCCCACCCCCAAGACGATCTCGGCCATCAGCCGGCTCCTACTTCCTCGAGTGTGCGGGTCACCGTGTCGATGGCGACACGGATCAGGTACCGGGTCAGCCTCTGGGCCTCGGCCAGGTCGACGGTGTTCATGCCCATGGCGAAGTCCACCTCGAACGGTGCGTCCACGACTTTGGGCATGCCGACCCGGACAGTCGGGATTCCCCGGCTGCGCAGGATGTTCGCGTCCGTGGCGCCACTGGCGTCGCGGACCGCGCGGTGCGGTTGACCCTCGATCGCCTCCCAGGCCGCTACGGCACTGCGGCAGAGCCACATCCGCTCGTCGGACGTCTCGCCCGGGATCGACAAGATCTGCTCGACGTCGATGCGGGCGTCCAGTTCGGTGGCGATCCGCCGCACGGCGTCGACCAGCTCGCGTTTGGCGGCGGTCGGTGTGGTCCGTGGGCTGAGGCGCAGATCCACCATCATCCGGACCTGAGCCGGGGTGAACGAGGCGGTCCGGTCCCACCCGCCCCGGATGTTCGCGACCATGCCCTGGGGCAGGACCAGGCCGTCCCGGTGCGCATGCGAGTACTGCGGGAACCATTGCTCCAGGCGTACTGCCACCTCGCCCGCCAGCGCGACGGGGTTGCGGTACGGCAACCGGTGCCGGGATCCGACGTAGGTGTGGGTGCCGTGCACGGTGATCTCGAACCAGGCCAGGCCCACTTCCTCCCAGGACACCGTCCACCCGGGCTTGGCGATGAGCGCGAAATCTGTCCAGACCCCCTGTTCGAGCAGGAACGAACAGCCCACGCCCTGGCCGGTGTTGCGGCGCGGGTTTCCCACGCCCGGACGAGGATTCGTCGGCATTCCGCCGGCTCCGAAACCCGCGATCAGGTCGCCGGTGAGTGGTATGCCCGCAGTGTTCACTGCTTCGATCGCTGCCATGACGCAGGCGGCATGCCCCTTGGGATTCGAAGCGCCGAGGCCGATGATGTAGTCGCCCTTGCTGTCGGCTCGCGCCGTCATGTCGGGACGGAGCGTATCCGCAGCCCAGGGCACGTCTTCCTCGCTGTTGCCACTGGTGACGGTGTCGATCGGGGCGTACAGCATGAGGTCCGGGCCCGACCCGTCACCGCGCAACCGTGCCCACGAGTTGGCCTGCCGGTCGTCGAGATCCATCGAGTGCGCTTCGATGCCCCCGGCGGCGAACGTCTCTGTGATGTGCCGTGCGAGTGGCGCTTCGTCGCCGGTCGGACTGGCGATGTCCACCAGACCGATGATCAACTCCCGCAATCGCTCACGATCGACCGTCGCCCACGCCTGTTCGGTCCAGGCGCGGCGCCGCTCGTCGAGGCCCGCGAGCGGGGTGGCGGTTGCGGCCGTCACGAGTTGATCCGGTGTACCTGGGTGTTGCTGCGTGCGGCGACGAAACGCCATGCCCTCGGCACGCCGGTGGCGAGCAGGAGGCCGAATGTGACGCCTGTCAGAGTCTTGAACATCGAATCCTCCTCTAGTCGGCGTCGGTCGCGGCGGGTGCGCTCGCCCCGTTGGCCGACTCGGTGGGTGTAGCCGGCCGTGCAGTCTTCCGTGCCACGGAGACACGGCGCTCACGAGCCGGTCGATCGGGTGTTGCCGGCGCGAAAGAGACTGCAGCCGCGATCTTCTCTCCATACTCTTCTTCGGCGAGATTGCGCCAGGTAGTGAGCGAGACGTCGGGTCGGTACAGCTTCTCCGGCGGAGCGTCGGTGACACGGACCATCCACTCGTCCTGGCCCGAGAACTGGCCGTGGAACAGCCACCGCACGGCACCGAGGTATTTGGCGTAGAAGCCGAGCCTCTTCACACCGGTCTCGAAGTTGGCCATGAGTCCCACGTACTGGTGGTGATCCTCGTCGACCGGAACATAGAACTCGTAGTGAATGAAGTTGGGGTAGGCGATCCGCAGCACACCGGGCATCGACAACGATGCGAAGCCCGGGAAGTTCTGGGCCGCGATCACCGGATTCACCTTCAGGCCGGCGCCGACGTTGCCGATCTGCGAGATCTGGTTCTCGTCGGGCTTCTTCTTCCACCATCGCTTGTTCGTCCACTTCCCGACGCCGGGAAAGTCGGCCTCCCAGTAGACTTCCTCTTGGACCCGGTAGATCCACCGGCCCTCCGGGACGATGCTGGTGATGTTCCACGTCGGCATCGGCTTGAACAACCGCCACAACGCGGTGCGGTGCAGGTACTTCGCATGCCCCTCGTCGAATCCGTTCTCGCACGCGAATCGCCAATTGCCGCCTCGGGGTTGGATCCGGCCCCCGACGACGCCTTCGTTCTCGACGAGCTCACGGGGCAACTGCTCGTCGATCGACGGCACGGGCTCGTTGGCGATCGGGATGTACACCCAGACCAGGCCCAGGCGTTCTTCGGCCGAGTAGGTCTGCACGGACAGTTTGCCGCAGATCTTCGAGTCCGGCCCGTCGGTGATGACGGCGGCCAGTTTGCCGTCGGTGAGTCGGAACGTCCAGCCGTGGTAGGGGCAGCTGACCGTTCCCGGGAACTGTTGATCACCCTCCGACAGCGGCACGCCACGATGGGGGCAGCGGTCGTGCAGTGCGTAGACCTTGCCCGCGTCGCGAATGAGCGCGAGCTTCTCGCCGCAGATGGTGTGGCTCGTCGGCTTACCTGTTACATGGTTCGCCCACGTCACCGGATACCAGTATCCGCGGTAACCACTGCCTGCCTCGTTGTATCGAGGCCAGGCGGTCCAGTCCTGCCGACCGGCCGCGCGCGGCCTCTCCGGGAGAACCTGCGTGTTCTCCGGCGCCTCGACACCAGTCATGTGAAGTCCTCTCGAGATGAGATCAAGTGATGCAGGAGATCTTCCGATCGACTGCCCTGCACCTCAACAATTCCGGTTCGCTCAGCAGACCGGGTTCATCCTCGCGATGTCGTGGTGATCACCGCGCTGCCCTCCGCGCACAATGCCCCGTCGTCGGCGTGTTCGACGAGGGCGACCTCGATCCGGTCACCCTCGATACGAGTGACGGTTCCGCTGACCGTGAGGACACACCCCACGGGTGCGGGCGCTCGGTTGCGCCACGTCACGGACGTCACCGCACCGGCCTCCCCGGCCAGGCGGGCGGCGGCCCGGAAGAACAGCGTCCCCTGCAGCTGAGCCATCACCACCCGGTCATCGAGGCCCTCTGCACGTGCATGGTCGGTATCGTAGTGAATGCGGTGGGCGTTGTGCGTGGTAGCGCCGAAACGGAGCACACGGACCGGATCGCACTGCAGTGCAACATGTTCGATTGTGTCTCCGACCTTCCATAGGCTGGGGAGCGTCACCGGACGATGAACCGTTCCGTGACAACTGCCAGCGTGAGCGATCCCATGACGCGATAGGTCTTGGACACGGTGATCACAAGGAACTCATGGCCGTCACGGCCCTTCCGGTCGACACCGCACACGGTGCGTGTGACCTCGATGTGCTCGCCGAGCGGAGGTGTCGAACAGAACTCGATGGTCTGTCCTCCCGCCAGCAGGCGCACGTCCAGCCCCGCCGTGCCGGGCACCTCATCGACGAACATGCCGTCGGGGCGATACTCGTCGCTGTCGGCGCCGTCCGGTCCTCGCAGCATGCTGGGCAAGTACATCGGGTGGACCCGGAAGTCGTCTCGTCCGGAGTCGAGAAATCGAGGATCGCGCTCCGCCGACGCCCTCGCGAATGCCACGGACTCCGCTGCTCTCACCGCCCCGAGGCGGCGGTGCGTGGTGGTACCGATCATCCGGCGCGCGCGTTCGAAGGCTGAATCCAGGCCAATGTGCATGGGCGAACGCTAGATCCGGTATGGCGGCGTCACTACGGTCCCGGACCGTCCAGCGGACCGCGATGCTTCCGTCACCGCCGCCGATCGGGTCAGGTGTGGTCATGGTACATCCACCGAACAGTCTGTACGCCACCGCCGCAGGTGTGAAATTCCACTACCACGACATGGGCGAGGGGTCTCCAACGATCTTCCTGCACGGCGGCGGCCCCGGCTGCACGGCGTGGTCCGATTTCGGACCCGTCGCACCACTCTTCGCCGACGATCGTCGAGCCGTGCTCGTCGACATCCTCCAGTACGGCAAGTCCGACAAGTGCACCATCAGCGGACCGATGTGGGACTTCCACGCAGCCAAGATGGTCGCCCTCCTCGACGAACTCGGCATCGCCCGAGCTGATTTCGTCTGCAATTCCTGGGGCGGGACGATCGCACTGAATCTCGCGGCAAAATACCCGGACCGGGTGCGTGCACTGGTGATCACCGGAAGCATGCCGGTCTTCTACGGACCACTTGCCCCGTTGCCGGAGGACGGCCGGCGCGGCCGCAACGCCCGCGACGTGTACTACGGCGGCGACGGTCCCACCCGGGAGAAGATGCGGCAACTGATCACTCGCCTCGAATGGTTCGACGGAGACCAGCTGCCCGACGCGACGCTCGAGATGCGGTACCGCCAAAGTCTCGATCCCGACGAGATGGCGCTGGCCGCGGCGTCGGACAATCCGCGTGGGGACTGGCAGGATCTGACGACTGAACTCGGGACGATCGAGGCGCCGGTTCTGTTCGCGTGGGGGATGCACGACGCCTTCCTGACGCCGGACTATCCGCTGATGCTGGCCCGAATGATCAAGCACGGCCACCTCTACGTGATGGACCGCGCGTCCCACCACCTGCAGGAGGAACGCCCGCACGACTACTACTCGCTCGTGACGGGGTTCCTCGAACAGCGACACCCGTGACCACGAGCAGCACCTGCTCCGAACTACACCCCGCACCACCTGCCGGAATCAACCGCATCAAACTCGTCGTCGTCCTCGGTGTGCTCACCGCACTGGGCCCGTTCACCGTGGACATGTACCTACCGGCACTACCGGCGATCGCCGTCGACTTCGAGACCTCGGAGTCGACGGTGCAACTGACACTGACCGGAACGCTGATCGGTCTCGCTCTCGGACAGCTGGTGATCGGCCCGGTCTCCGACCGCTACGGTCGGCGTCGCCCACTCCTGCTGGGCACGGCAGTCCATGTCGTCGCGTCCGTGGCGTGCTATTTCGCGTCGACCATGACGGTGCTGGGTGCGTTCCGGACAGTCCAGGGGGTGGGCGCCGCGGCGACTGCGGTCATTGCGACCGCCATCGTCCGGGACCTCTTCTCGGGCCGCGCCGCTGCAGTCATGTTCTCCCATCTGATGCTGGTCATGGGCGTGGCCCCGATCCTGGCGCCGAGCATCGGCGGAATCCTCATGACCACCATGTCGTGGCACGGTGTGTTCCTCGTGCTGGCCGTGCTCGCGGCTCTGCTGATGCTGCTCGGTGCCGTCGCGCTGCCCGAAACGCTTCCGCCCTCGCACCGGAGCCGACGCGGACTTGCCCCTGCACTCCGGACCTACACCCGGCTCGTCCGCGACGGCCGCTTCATGACCCTCGTCCTCGTGTGTGGACTGGGCCGAGCGGTCCTGTGGGCGTACATCGCCGGATCCTCGTTCGTCATGCAGAGGGAGTTCGAACTGGATCCGACCGTGTATGGAGTGGCGTTCGCGGCCGGCGGCGTGGTCCTGATCGGGGCGGCCCAGGTCAACGTGCGGCTGCTGGACCGCTGGTCTCCCGCCCGGATCTGTATCGTCGCGCTCGCCGTCAGCGTCGCCGTCGGAGTTGCGTTCGTCGCGGTGGCTCTCCACGGCACGACCGGGTTCGCGGGATTCGCGGTGCCGGTGCTGGCCTTGCTGTGTGCGACCGGATTCGTCATGCCGAACGCGCCGGCTCTCGCGCTGACCCGGCACGGCGACGCGGCCGGCACGGCGGCGGCGATCGTCGGGTTCGCCCAGTTCGGTACGGCCGCCGTGGTGGCGCCGGTCGTCGGAGTCCTGGGTAACACCGCGCTCGCCGTGGCCGTCACGATGACCAGCTGTGCGGTCCTGGCCGTTCTCGCGCTCGGGTACGGTGTCAGGCCGATCGCGCGACGCCACGGAGTGCGCGACTGATGTTCGATCCCGCGGCGGTCAACGGCTTCGCCGTCCGTGCGACGTTCATCCGCGACGTCGTGGTGGTCACGCTTACCGCACCGACCACCATCGAGCCGGCGAAGACGGGTACCGCGATACTGGTCATACCGAGTCCGACCTCCTCGACCTCCAACGCGAAGCCCTCTGTACGGACCCGATCGAGTTGCCGGCGAAGGCGAAGAGCCGAGGCAACGGTCCGAGTCGTCAGGGGGGCGAACCCACGAGCGACCACCTCGTCGAACACCCTCGATGGCGAGTACGCGAGGATTGCTTTACCGGTCGCCGTGGCCTCGATCGGTAGTCGGCCGGCGATCCGAGATGGGAGCCGGGCGCTGCGGTGACCGGAGATCTTTTCCACGAACATGACGTCGAGACCGTCCCGAATCGCCAGGTGCACCGTCTCGAGGGTGAGAGTGTGCAGGTCCTGCATGAACGGAACCGCGGCATCCCGGATGATGCGTTGCGTCGGAACCAGCTGGCCGAGTTCGAAGAGGCGCAGTCCCAGCCGGTAGTCGGTTCCGACCCGCTCCAGGAGCCCGATCTGGACCATCTCCCCGGCGAGTCGGTACACGGTCGCCTTCGCAACCCCGCTCCGACGTGAGAGCTCGGTCAACGACAGCGCTCCGGACTCTGCATCGAAGCTGTCGAGTAGCAGTCGCACTTTTCCCAGCAACGACGCGTTCATGTACATCCTCCGACAGGCGGGTCCACTCAGCGGACCAGCCAGTCGAGCATACCCCGGCCCTCATTTCCGGAGCAGACTTGATCGCCGCGCCAATGTGGCCCCGATTTCTTCGGCGGCGGCGCGGACCGAGCTGGTGTGGTTGTCGGGGCGGAAGCGGTGGGACGGGCCGGTCACGCTGATCGCGGCGACGACGTCCTCGCCGTCGCGGACGGGGGCGGCCACGCACACGATTCCGGTTGCGGATTCCTCGTATTCGTAGGCCACACCTTCGGCGGCGATGCGGTCGAGCTGAACGTCCAACGGGCCGGGCAGGACGATGGTGCGCGGGGTGTACCGGGCCAGCGGAGCGGAGAGCACCTGCTCCCGCAGCGTTTTGTCGGCGTGGGCGAGCAGCACCTTGCCGATTGCGGTGCAGTGCACCGGCATCCGGCCCCCGATCCTCGACGGTGCGCTGGCCTGTCGATGCCCGCCGATCTTGGACAGGTACACGACCTCCGTCCCGTCGAGGACGCCCAGGTGCACCGTTTCGTGGGTGCGCACGTACAGATCCTCCATGAACGGGATCGCCACCTCGAGCAGGCTGCGCTCGACCGACGCCCGCATGCCCAGCTCGAACAGCGATCCGCCGAGCCGGTAGCCGGGATCGGTGCGGTCCAGCATCCGCACCGTCACCATGTCGGTGAGGATCCGGTGCAACGTGCCTTTCGGGATGGATGTCCGCCGGGCCAGTTCGGCCAGCGACAGGGTCGAGTCGTCGATGGTGAACGCGTGCAGCACCATCATGACCTTGCCCAGCACCGTCGTGCGGTCGAACTCCTGATCGGACACTGCCGATTCCTCCTTCCGCTGCTACCGGCGACATCGCCCACGATACGGCGCGTGTTCGGCTCAGTGGAACGCAATGCTTGGCCGACGATCGCCCGGCGGCGACAGTGGAACCACAGTCCATTCCCCACGATCACATCGGGAAGTCAGATGAGCACACCTCGGGGCACCAGCCTGCCCTCCACTACCGACGCGGTCGCCGCGGCCGCCGAGCGGTTGAGCACCGCCGCCGCAACTTCCACGCCGTGCACCCCGGTCCGCGACCTGATCGGTGCCGACGACGTCGCGGCGGCGTACGCCGTCCAGGAGCGGATCGTCGCCGGCCGGATCGCCGCCAGCGCGAGTGTGGTGGGCCGCAAGATCGGCCTGACCTCCCCGGCGGTCCAGCAGCAGCTCGGCGTCGACCAACCGGACTTCGGGGTGCTGTTCGACGACATGTACTGCCAGGAGGGCATCCCCATCCCGTTGTCTCGTCTGCTGCAGCCGAAGGTCGAGGCGGAGATCGCGTTCGTCCTCGGCCGCGATCTGGTGGACGGGCCGCTCGACGACGCGCAGGTCCGCGCCGCCGTCGACTACGCGGTGGCCGCCCTCGAGATCGTCGACAGCCGAATCGCCGGGTGGGACATCACCTTCGGCGATACGGTCGCCGACAACGGGTCGAGCGGACTGTTCGTCCTCGGCGAGAACCGCCGCACCCTCGACTCCTTCGACCCGGTCGCCGCGCAGATGCAGATGTCCATCGACGACACCGAGGTGTCGACCGGCACCGGTGCCGCCTGCCTCGGTGACCCGCTGCGGGCGCTGGCCTGGCTCGCACGCACGGCACGCGAGTTCGGCCAACCACTACTGGCCGGCCAGGTGATCTTGTCCGGGGCCCTCGGCCCGATGGCCGCCATCGACACCGCCGGCACCGTCCGCGCCGACATCACCGGTCTCGGATCGGTCACCGCAACCTTCACCCAGGAGTGAGCACCATGAGCGAGAACACCCGTAAGGTCACCGTCGCGGTGATCGGATCCGGCAACATCGGCACCGACCTGATGATCAAGGTGATCCGCCACTCCGACGTCCTGCAGATGGGCGCGATGGTCGGCATCGACCCCGACTCCGACGGCCTCGCCCGCGCCCGCCGCCTCGGCGTCCCCACCACCACCGCCGTCGGCGTCCAGGGCCTCCTTCAGTTGCCGAACTTCGACGAGATCGACGTGATCTTCGACGCCACCTCCGCCAAGGCACACGCCGCCAACGCCGCCCTGCTCGAACCGCTCGGCAAACGGCTGATCGACCTCACCCCGGCCGCCCTCGGCCCCTTCGTGGTGCCGGCGGTCAACCTCGACGAACACCGGGACGCCACCAACGTCAACATGGTCACCTGCGGCGGTCAGGCCACCATCCCGATCGTCGCCGCCGTCTCCCGCGTGACACCGGTCGCCTACGCCGAAATCGTCGCCTCCATCGCCTCGAAGTCCGCCGGACCGGGCACCCGCGCGAACATCGACGAGTTCACCGAAACCACCTCCCACGCCATCGAAACCGTCGGCGGCGCCCGCCGCGGCAAGGCCATCATCGTCCTCAACCCGGCCGACCCGCCGCTGATCATGCGCGATACCGTCCTGTGCCTGATCTCCGCCCCCGACCCGGCCACCCACGACGCCATCCGGAACTCGATCCGGACGATGGTCGAGCACGTCGCGACCTACGTGCCCGGCTACCGGCTCAAGCAGCAGGTCCAGATCACCCCCGTCCCGGACGGCCAACCCGTGCACACCCTGCTCGCGTCCGGGGACACGGCGGCACCCACCCACCAGGTGACGGTGTTCCTCGAAGTCGAAGGCGCCGCCCACTACCTGCCGGCCTACGCCGGAAACCTCGACATCATGACCTCCGCCGCGGTCCGCTACGCCGAGTCCGTCGCCGACACGATCGCCGCCCCGACGGCAACCCAGGGAGCCACCCGATGACCACCAGGCTGTTCATCCAAGACGTCACCCTCCGCGACGGCATGCACGCCGTCCGCCACCGCATCACCCCCGACGACGTCGGCAAGATCGTGGCCGCGCTCGACGCCGCCGGTGTCGACGGCATCGAGGTCGCCCACGGCGACGGCCTCGCCGGCGGATCGCTGAACTACGGTCCCGGCAGCAACACCGACTGGGAATGGATCGAAGCCGCCGCCGCCAACCTCACCCACGCCCGGCTGACCACCCTGCTGCTGCCCGGCATCGGAACCATCGCCGAACTCGAACACGCCTACCAACTGGGCGTGCGGTCCGTCCGGGTCGCGACCCATTGCACCGAGGCCGACGTCGCCGCACAGCACATCGGCAAGGCCCGGGAACTCGGCATGGATGTGTCCGGCTTCCTGATGATGAGCCACATGACCACCGCACCCGAACTCGCCGCCCAGGCCAAGCTCATGGAGTCCTACGGCGCGCACTGTGTGTACGTCACCGACTCCGGTGGCCGGTTGACCATGGACGGCGTCCGCGACCGGGTCCGCGCCTACCGGGACGTGCTCGACGAGACCACCGAGATCGGGATCCACGCCCACGAGAACCTGTCGCTGTCGGTCGCCAATTCTGTCGTCGCGGTCGAGGAGGGTGTCACCCGGGTCGACGCCTCGCTGGCCGGGCACGGCGCCGGCGCCGGTAACTGCCCGATCGAACCGTTCATCGCGGTTGCGGACCTGCAGGGCTGGAAGCACAACAGTGACCTGTTCGCCCTCCAGGACGCCGCCGACGACCTCGTCCGGCCGCTGCAGGACCGGCCCGTGCGCGTCGACCGCGAAACCCTCACCCTCGGCTACGCCGGCGTCTACTCGTCCTTCCTCCGGCACGCCGAAGCCGCATCCCAGCGGTACGGCATCGACGTGCGCACCATCCTCCTCGAGGTCGGCCGCCGCGGCCTCGTCGGCGGACAGGAAGACCTCATCGTCGACATCGCCCTCGACCTGCTCGCCGCGAACCCTGAGCCCGCAGTGAGCTGAGTTCGGCTGCGGCGGAAGGGAATTCGGACCGACTCCGCCCAGTGAGCCGCCCGTGTGCACGAGCATGCAACGGCGACGCCAGGGAGCGTGTCATGTCGTCAGAACGGTACGCGGGCATCGCGCTCTGATCGGTGACCCACTGTGTTTCGGTGAAAGCGTCGAGATTGGCTCCGATTCGATGGTACGCAACGCGTTTTGGCCGTCGGTAACGTTTGGATTTCGAACCGGGCCACCACAGTGCGGTCGTCGAGCCAGGACTGCCACAACCGTTCTGGAGACGCGGTTCGGTTGCGGCGCAATGATGAGGGCGAGCTGCTCGATCGACCGAGTGGGGTGGGGGAGAGCAATGTCAGACTCTCGCGAGCGCCCGCCAGGTCGAGATCGCCGCCCCGGCGAGGAGCCCGCCGGTCAGCACGAAGACGGCGTCGGCGCCGGCAGAGCCGGCGATTGCTCCTGCGGTGAGTGGGATGAAGACTTGCCCGAGCCGGTTGCCGGTCAGCCGGAGGGAGAGCGCGGAGGCGCGGTTCGGGGGCGGGACCAGTCCGGCGACCCAGGTCATGGTGAGGGGCTGGGCCCCAGAAGGACCCGGCATCGCTGCGACGAGTGGTACGAGCGAATACAAGGCGGTCAGGATCCCGACGGTCGCGCCGTCACCGCCGAGTTCGAGGGCGGTACGAGATCATCACTCGGACAGCCGCATAGACCGCCTGCAGGAGGGCGGTGACGAGGCAGAGGGAGACGAACCAGGACTTCACGAGTGAGTGGAAGGAATTCGGCGCCTCACGAACTCAGACATTCCCGAAGTCTTCGCGCTCGTCCGATCCGGCCGCGCGTAGTTCGGGTTGGCTTTCCCGAATCTTGTAGGCGCGCTGGATGTGCGGTGCCATGAAGTTGCCGGCGGCCTGGGCGTCTTTCCGAAGGAGGGCCTCGAGGATCTGGTCGTGGTCCTTTTCCAGTTCGTGGGCGTCAGGCAGGTGCCGCCACACGGTGGTGCTGGGTGTCAGTCTCGACCACAGCAGCTCGATGTGTTGTACGACGAGCGGAGACGTCTGACTGTAGATGGCGAAGTGGAACGCCCGGTTCATCAGGGACAGCTCGGCCGCGCTCGCGGTGCCGTCGCGTTGTGCCCGGTCGAGGGCCGCGTGCTTTGCCTTGATCGCTTCCAGCCCTGCCGGCGTCATTCGCTCGACCGCCATCACGGTGGCTTCGCGTTCGGCGGCGGCCCGCAGACGGTACAGATCGCGGGCGGTCTCGGGCGTCATCTCCCGCACGGCGGCCTGTTGCTGGGCCGATGGCCGCATCGACGCAGCCGGAATTGACGCAGAGCTCCTTTTTTTGAAGGTCGCGCCCCCGGACCCGACGGCACACACGCGATATGGATCGACGGCACCTTGTACGGCGAGCCTGCCGGAGGGGCTCGAGGCGATCGACCCGATCGACGCCGACCTGAAGGACGAGGTGCGTGCCCGACCGTCGTTTTCGTGGGACGGTGGACGGGTAGCCGACCGGTGCGGCGAGGAGACGAGATGACGACGGAGGACCATGAACCCCGAGATCCATCACGAACCCAGCGAGATCAGCTACGACGAGCAGTTCTACCCGGCCCGCCCTCGGCCGTTGAAACCGTCGGTCCGTCGTGCCACCCGAGTGGATGCGCAGCGTGGTGAGCCGGTGCCGGACAATCCGGACTATGTGGAGTGGCTGATCAATCAGTCGATCCTGCACGATGCGAAGTTGATCGCGGAGCAGTTGTCCGGCAAGGGCAGCATGTGGCAGAACCCGTATGCCGACCCGAATCCGCGCGCAGCGGTGGAGCGGGGTTCGGTGTGGTTCACGGCGTACCCGATTTCGATCATCACGGCGCCGGGCGCGAGTTTTCTGAGTTCGCTCGGCGACGAGTCGTTGTGGCAGGCATTCTCCGAGATCGGGGTGACGGCGGTGCACACGGGGCCGGTGAAGCAGGCCGGCGGGATCAAGGGGTGGCGGGCCACGCCGTCGGTGGACGGCCATTTCGACCGCATCAGCATGCAGATCGACTCGGCGTTCGGGACGGAGGAGGAGTTCCGTCGCCTGTGCGTCGTCGCCGCGGCGTACGACGGCATCGTCATCGACGACATCGTTCCCGGTCACACGGGCAAGGGTGCCGACTTCCGGCTCGCCGAGATGGCGTACGCCGACTATCCCGGCATCTATCACATGGTGGAGATCGAACCGCAGGACTGGCATCTGCTTCCTCGTGTGCCGGATGGCCGGGACTCGGTGAACATCGACGCCGACACCGAGGCGCAACTTGCGCGGGCCGGGTACATCATCGGTCAACTCCAACGCGTCATCTTCTACGAACTCGGGGTGAAGGAAACCAACTGGAGCGTCACCCCCGCGGTGAAGGGGGTGGACGGCGTCGAGCGCAGATGGGTGTACCTGCACTATTTCAAGGCCGGTCAGCCGTCCATCAACTGGCTGGATCCGTCGTTCGCGGGTATGCGCCTCGTCATCGGGGACGCCTGCCACTCCATCGCGGATCTCGGTGCCGGCGCGCTTCGCCTGGACGCCAACGGATTCCTCGGGGTGGAACGCCGGACCGAGGGTCTTCCCGGCTGGTCGGAGGGGCACCCGCTGTCGGAGGCGGCGAATCACCTCATCGCCAGCATCGTGCGGAAGATGGGTGGATTCACGTTCCAGGAGCTGAACCTCACCATCGACGACATCAAGGCGATGGGCACGACCGGGGCCGACCTGTCCTACGACTTCATCAATCGTCCCGCCTACCATCACGCGCTGGTCATGGGGAACACCGAATTCCTTCGGCTGACCATGAACCTCGCCCGCGATCACGGTGTGGACGCCGCCTCGCTCGTCCATGCCCTGCAGAACCATGACGAGCTGACGTTCGAGCTGGTCCATTTCGCGACGCTGCACAAGGACGACGAATTCGACTACGGCGGCGAGTCGGTCACCGGGTCCGACCTCGGTGATCGCATCCGCAAAGACCTGTGCGAGCGGCTCACCGGGCGGTGGGCGCCGTACAACCGCACGTTCACCACGAACGGGATCGCCTGCACGACGGCCAGCGTCATCACCGCCGCACTGGGCATTCGCGACCTCGACCGGATGGACGCCGCCGACATCGACACCGTCAAGCAGGCCCACCTGCTGCTGGCGATGTTCAATGCGCTCCAGCCGGGCGTCTTCGCCCTGTCGGGCTGGGATCTGTGCGGACTGCTTACCGTGCCGTCCGAGGACGTCGCCGATCTTCTCACCGAAGGGGATACCCGCTGGATCAATCGGGGTGCGCACGATCTGATGGGGGTCAACCCCGATGCCGCTCGGTCGGAGTCGGGAATCCCCCGCGGACACAGTCTGTACGGGAGTCTTCCTGTGCAACTGCAGGATCCGACGTCCTTCGCCCGCCGGCTCGCTCGCATCATCGACGTCCGGAACCGATTCGGCATCGCCACCGCGGTCCAACTCGACGTGCCCACCGTGTCGCACAAGGGGCTGCTCGTCATGGTTCACGAACTGGCGGATTCGAGTCTCGAGGTCACGGTTCTCAACTTCACGTCCGAGGAGATTGCCGCGACCGTCCAGTCGCAGTTCCTGCCCGCCGGATCACCTGCGGTCAACCTGTTCACCGACGAACAGATCGGCACCGTGGACGAACTCCACAGTTTCCCGGTCACCCTCGCGCCCTACGAGGGCGTCCCCGTCGTGGTGAGGCCCGAATCTGCCTGACACCGACCCTTGACTCGGATAACAGCTGTCGGAGTAAACTCAGACACGACTTATCCGAGTAAAGGAGAGAGACGTGAAGATCGTCATTTTCGGAAAAGGGCTCATCGGAAGCCAGGTCGCTGCCACGCTCGGCGAATCGGGCCACGACGTGGTGGCCCTCGGCCGTGAGGCCGGTATCGACACCACCACCGGCAAGGGCGTAGCGGAGGCCGTCGAGGGCGCCGACGTGGTCGTGGACCTGACCAATTCGCCGTCGTGGGAGGACGACGACGTCCTGGCGTTCTTCCGTGAGTCGACGAAACACCTGCTCGCCGCCGAGGAGGCCGCGGGCGTCGGGCACCACGTGATCCTGTCCATCGTGGGCGCCGACCGACTCCCCGACTCGGGATACTTGCGAGCAAAGGTCGCCCAGGAAGAGGTGGTCAAGTCCGGCCCGGTGCCCTACTCGATCGTCCGATCGACCCAGTTCTTCGAGTTCATCGCCGGTATCGCCGACGCCGGAACCGTCGGCGACACGGTGCACGCCACTCCGGCGCACCTTCAACCCATCGCCTCGCGTGACGTCGTGTCCCGGGTGGCGGAGGTCGTCACCGGTTCCCCACTGAACGGCACTGTCGAGATCGCCGGACCCGAACCGCTGGGCATCGACGAACTGGTGCGCCGGCTGTTCGCGTCGACCGGCGACACGCGGTCCGTGACGTCCGATCCCGACGCCGGCTACTTCGGTGCGAAGCTCGACGACGCGGCGATCACCCCGACACCCGGCGCGAACGCGTGGATCGCGCCGACCACACTGGACGAATGGCTTCGCGAACGCGTCTGAGGGCTGCGGTACCCGCGGCATCGGCGCAGCGGGCGTGGATAGGGTCGTGCATATGAAGCTTTCCGGTGGTGTGGAGTGGTCGCTCCACTGCTGCGTCGTACTCAGCCAGGCCGAGGTCCCGGTGCCGACCGCCCGGCTGGCGGACCTGCACGGGGTGTCGAAGTCATACCTCGCGAAGCACTTGCAATCACTGGCACGTGCCGGCCTCGTCCGTCCGACCGAGGGGCGCGACGGCGGGTACGTCCTGACCCGCGCGTCCGCGGACATCACGGTGCTCGACGTCGTGCAGGCTGTCGACGGCACGGCGCCGGCATTTCGGTGCACCGAGATCCGCCGGCAAGGGTTGCTCGCCGCGCCACCGGAACAGTGCACCGCCCCCTGCGGCATCGCGAAAGTCATGGCCGACGCCGAGCGGGCCTGGCGAGACACGTTGTCGGGTGTGACGATCGCGGATCTGGCGGCGACATTGGACCTCGCCGTGCTCAAACAGACACTGGAGACGTCCTACTAGCGGTGCGCCGCAACGACAGCACACGCGCCATGAACCTCACACGCCACTTCACTCGCACGAGACACGTGCTTGGTTGGTGCTCCTGCCGTCCAGGTCCATTCTGAGAAGGGTGAGTACCGACAAGACAAGGGAGAGCGGCGATGATGACAATCGTCACCAGGTTCATGCTTCGCGAGGAGGGCGTCGAGCAATGGGATCGCGCGATGCATGCGCGGGTCGAAGCGGCGCGTGAGAAGTCTGGTTGGATATCCGCGCAACTTCTCAAGGGGGTCGATGAGCCACTGGAGCGCGCGATCGTCGGCGTCTGGGAGACGAGGGAAGACTGGTCGGCCTGGCATCACGACGAAGCGTTCCGCTCGACTCGCGAACAGCTCGCAGGACTCGAGGCGGGACCGATGGATTCCACGTGGTTCGAGGTGGTTCAGAATACTGCGACCGAAGGCGACTGAGTGATCCGGACGCGCTGATCGAGCGGCGCCCGGACCACCAGGGATCCGGTTGTGCCGGAGTTTATTCGGCGGTGCGGACCGTCTAATCCGGCCTTCTCGAATCATGCGCCTGTGAATGATCAAGGAAGTGACGGATTTCCGTTCCAAGCCCTTTGGTTGGCGACACCGGATGAGATTCCGGACATGAGAGACCTGGGTATGTGGCTGGATGTCAACGGCATTCGTCGTCAGGGTGGATCCACGTCGAAAATGGTCTTCGACCCGTACAGCATCGTTCACCATCTGAGTCAGTTCATGGTCCTCGAGCCCGGCGATCTGATAAATACAGGTACGCCCTCCGGCGTCGGTATGGGATTCGATCCGCAGATCTGGTTGCAGCCGGGCGACGTGATGGAGTTGGGTATCACGCACCTCGGTGAACAGCGTCAAACCGTGCTGTCGCCGCGCTGACCCGGTGAGTCCGCCTGTCATCTGACAACACGCTGTTGCCCTGGGGCCCGACCTGGGCGAAGACTGAGTTCATGGCCGAGATGCAGGGCGAGGCGGAGTTCCATCGACTGCGGACTCCGCGGGCCGCGGCCGTCGCCGGTGTCGTCTTCGGTATTCTGTTCGCCTCCAGCATCGTCCTGCTGCGCAGCGCCTTGCCGGGCGCGGCGGGCACCCCGTGGGTGAGCCACCAGACGCAGATCACGACGGCCTTGATACTTGCGCCCTTCGCGGGCATCGCGTTCCTGTGGTTCATCGGTGTCATCCGCGACCGGCTCGGGGAACTCGAAGACCGATTCTTCTCCACCGTCTTCCTGGGCAGTGGGCTGTTGTTCCTCGCGATGACGTTCGTGTCAATGGCACTCGCCGGCGGGATGCTCGCCATCTCCCGGCTCTCCACCGTTCCGCAGAACGACCTCGTCTACTTCGGGCGCGAGGTGATGTTGCACGTGAACAACGTCTACGGCGTCCGCATGGCCGGGGTGTTCATGATCTCGCTGGGAACCATCTGGCTGCGCACCGGACTGATGCCGCGATGGCTCGCGATCGCCACCTACCTGCTGTCACTCGCCCTGCTGGTGGTCGTCAGTTTCAGTCTCTGGGTGACGCTGGTCTTCCCCGCCTGGGTGATGGTCATCAGCGTGTATATCCTCACCGTCGACCGGACGCCGTCCACCCCGCCGGACTGACGGCCGGCTCTCACAGACAACCCTGCAAGCAGGGACGTTGTCATCCTCGCGAACGCGGTAATCGGCTGATCCGGCTGCGCCGACCGAGTACCGTCCACACGAGGCCCCCCGAGCCGACGTGGGCTGACCCGAACCGCTGCGGGGTGACGCATGAGCGAAAATCAGCCGAACATCGTGTACTTCTTCTGGGACAACTTCGGGTGGGGCGAGCTCGGGTGCTACGGCGGCGGGGTGCTGCGCGGTGCCCCGACACCGCGGATCGACGCCCTGGCCGGGGAGGGCCTGAAGCTGCTGAACTTCAACGTCGAGGCGCAGTGCACGCCGAGCCGTTCGGCTCTGCTGACCGGGCGGCACGCGATCCGCTCCGGCACCCAGACGGTTCCCCTCGCCGGCGGCCCGGACGGGATGACCCGCTGGGAGGTCACGATCGCCCAGGCGCTCTCGGAGGCCGGGTACGCCACCGGGATGTGGGGCAAGTGGCATCTGGGCAGTGACCCCGAGCAGCGCAGCCCGGTCGACTTCGGGTTCGACGAGGCGGTGTGGTGCCCGCGCACGGCCGACGAGGTGCTGTGGACCATGCAGTCGTACTTCCCCGACGGCTCGGTGACCGCCGCCCCATACGCGGGGTCGACACAGATCCCGCTGGAACCGGAGCCGATCTACTCCCGGCGCAAGGGCGAGAAATCCGAGAGGATCTCGACCTACGACGCCGAGTTCCGGGCCGGATTCGATCGGAAGATCACCGACTGGGCCTGTGATTTCATCACCCGGTCGACGAGGACGGGCACACCGTTTTATGCCTACCTGCCCTACACACAGGTCCACAGCCCGACGATCCCGGACCCCGAGTACGCGGGCACCACCCAGCGAGGGAACTGGGCCGACCTTCTCACCCAGATCGATGCCTTCACCGGCACGATCCTCGACAAGCTCGACGAGCTGGGCATCGCCGAGAACACGATCGTGGTCTGGGCCTCCGACAACGGCGCCGACACCACGAACCATTTCCCGGCGATCGACCCGGATCCGGTCGGCGGTCAGTGGCACGGATTCTCCGGACCCTGGAGGGGTGGGTTGTTCACCTCGCTCGAGGGTTCCAATCGGACACCGTGCCTGGTGCGCTGGCCTGGGAAGGTGCCCGCCGGGCGGGTCAGCAACGAACTGGTGCACGAGGTCGATTTCTTCACCACCCTGGTGACGGCCGCCGGTGGCACGGTTCCGACGGACCGGCAGATCGACGGGATGAACATGTCGGGGTTCCTGCTCGGTGGGGACGAGGATTCGGGCCGAGACATGGTGCTGTGTTTGCAGGGCAACCGGCTGCAGGCAGCGAAGTGGCATCAGTGGAAGGTGCACCTGTTTCAGCAGGACGATTTCTACTCCACCTGGGCGCCGATCAACATGCCGATTCTCTACAACCTGGAATGGGATCCGCGCGAGGAGCATCAGGTCGACTTCCCTCATGGCTGGGTCCTGCATCCCATCGCTGCCGGAGCCGGCGCCTTCCTCAAGTCGCTCGTCGTCGAGCCGCCCATCAAGCCGGGCACACCCGACCCGTACGTGCCGCCCGAACCGGGTGAGCTGCAACCGCAGACGCACCTGCAGATCGGGCCCATCGTGCAGTACATCACCACCCTGGTCAGGTCTCACGACGAGCTTCCCGACCCAGGGCATGGGATCGAGCACCAATCGGGGTGAGCGACTGAACTTCCGTGCGGTCACCACCGGGCGAACGCGTCCCAGCCGCGTTCTCACCCCGTACGGGTGATGTGGGGCGGAGGTACCGCGAGCATCGTCAGGACTGCGATTCTCGGTTGTCGCCCGGGAAGCGCATCCGCCGCCCGACGATGCGAGGAGAGACAGATGACGGACGCGAAACCGAACATCCTGGTCATTTGGGGCGACGACATCGGAATCACCAATCTCAGTTGCTACAGCGACGGGCTGATGGGGTACCGGACTCCGAACATCGACCGTCTCGCCGACGAGGGTATGAGGTTCACCGACTCCTACGGCGAGCAGAGTTGCACGGCGGGTCGCGCGTCGTTCATCACCGGACAGAGTGTGTACCGCACCGGTATGAGCAAGGTCGGTATCCCGGGAGTCGACGTCGGACTGTCGCCCGAGGATCCCACCATCGCGGAACTGCTCAAGCCACTCGGATACGCCACCGGACAGTTCGGGAAGAACCATCTCGGCGATCTGAACAAGTATCTGCCGACCGTGCACGGGTTCGACGAGTTCTTCGGCAACCTCTATCACCTGAACGCCGAGGAAGAACCCGAACTCCCCGATTTTCCCAGCGCACTGGACTACCCCAAACTGCATGAGGTCGTCATGCCGCGCGGTGTCCTCCATACCTGGGCCACGGAGGAGGACGCCGGCGAGGTCGATCAGCGCTACGGGCCGCTCGGGAAGCAACGCATCGAGGACACCGGTCCGCTGAACAAGAAGCGGATGGAGACGATCGACGACGAGACGGTCTCCGCGGCAATCGACTTCATCACGCGCCAGAAGGAAGCGGACACCCCGTTCTTCGTGTGGATGAACACCACGCACATGCACCTGCGCACCCATACGAAACCGGAGAGCATCGGCCAGGCCGGGCACTGGCAGTCGCCGTACCACGACACCATGATCGATCACGACAAGCACGTCGGTCTGTTGCTCGACGCGGTCGACGAACTGGGCCTCGCCGAGAACACCATCGTCATCTACAGCACCGACAACGGTCCCCACGCGAACACGTGGCCGGATGGCGCGACCACCCCGTTCCGCAGTGAGAAGGACACCAACTGGGAGGGTGCGTTCCGTGTCCCCGAGGTGATCCGCTGGCCGGGCAAGATCCCCGCCGGCGTGGTGTCCAACGAGATCGTCCAGCACCACGACTGGCTTCCCACCTTCCTCGCCGCCGCGGGGGCACCCGAGGTCGTGGAGCAACTGAAGACCGGCTACGACGTCGGGGAGAAAACGTTCAAGGTGCACATCGACGGCTACAACTTGCTCCCGTACCTCACCGGGGAGGTCGAGACGTCCCCGCGCCGGGGAATGATCTACTTCTCCGACGACTGTGACGTGCTGGGCATCCGGTTCGACAACTGGAAGATCGTGTTCATGGAGCAGCGGGCGAAGGGCACCCTCGCGCTGTGGGCGGAGCCGTTCACCGCGCTGCGGGTGCCCAAGCTGTTCAACCTGCGGACCGACCCCTTCGAGCGGGCCGACGGCACGTCGAACACCTACTGGGACTGGTTCCTCGACCACGACTACATCGCCATCTACGGAACATTCATCACGTCGCAATTCCTCGAAACCTTCAAGGAATTTCCTCCGCGGCAGGAGCCGGCGAGCTTCACCATCGACCACGCCGTGGCGAAGCTGCACGCCTTCCTGGCGAAGGACTGATCGACGTGGGGGCCGAGCTGGGTGTTTCCTGGGCGGACGGGTCGACGCGGTCCGCGATCGAGGACTTCGTCGGGCGGGTGACGGAGCCGGGTGGGGCGGACTTCGTCGAGGCCGCGGACCGGGTGGCCGTGTTCGACAACGACGGCACACTCTGGTGTGAGAAGCCGATGCCCATCCAGCTCGACTTCACCATCAGGCGTTTCGCCGAGATGGCCGAGGGTGATCCCGAATTGCAGCAGAAGCAACCGTGGAAGGCGGCCTTCGAGCACGACCTCCAGTGGCTCGGGGCGGCGATGGTCAAGCACTATCACGGCGACGACAGCGACCTGAAACTGTTGATGGGCGCGGTCACGCAGGCGTTCGATTCGGTCACCGTCGAGAACTACGACGCCCGGGTCCGGGCCTTCTTCGACGGCGCGAACCACCCGACGCTCGGCCGCCCGTACTACGGCTGCGGATACGTGCCGATGGTCGAATTGCTCCGCTATCTCGAGGCGAACGGGTTCACGGTCTACATCGCGTCCGGTGGTGACCGGGACTTCATGCGCCCGGTCGCCGGGCGGCTCTACGGGATTCCGCCGGAACGCATCATCGGCAGCGCCCTCGGCCTCTCGTACCGTGAGGGGGCGGATGCGACCGAACTGCTCTACAAGGCCGCGATGGATTTCTTCGACGACGGACCGGAGAAACCGGTACGGATCTGGAGCAGGATCGGGCGGCGGCCGATCCTGTCGGTCGGCAATTCCAACGGCGACCTGCCGATGCTGGCGTTCTCCGGACAACCCGACCGGCCGTCGCTGCGGGCGCTGATCCTGCACGACGACGCCGACCGCGAATTCGACTATGTGGCGGGCGCCGAGCAGGCTCTCGATCAGGCACGAGAAAAGAACTGGACCGTGGTAAGCATGAAGAACGATTGGACGAGTGTCTTCTCGCCGGCCGACACCTGATCAGGCAGAAGGGAAGGCTTCGTTGGAAACTCAGACCGTCTCCGAAGTCCGTCGCATCCCCGCCCAGACCTTCACCATGGGCTCCGATCGGCACTATCCGGAGGAAGGTCCCGCGCATCGCGTCGCGGTCGATGCCTTCGCCATCGAGACCCGCCAGGTCACCAACGAACAGTTCGCCCGGTTCGCCCGCGACACCGGGTACGTCACGGTCGCCGAGCGTCCGCTCGACCCCGCCGATTTCCCGGGGGCTCCCGCGGAGAATCTGCAACCCGGATCGATGGTCTTCACTCCCACTCGGGGCCCGGTCGATCTTCGTCACCTCAGCCAGTGGTGGACCTGGACCGTCGGCGCGTCCTGGCAACGCCCCACCGGGCCGGCGTCGACGATCACCGGCCGCGAACAGCATCCCGTCGTCCACGTCGCCCACGAGGACGCGGCGGCATACGCACAGTGGGCCGGACGGTCCCTCCCCACCGAGGCGCAATGGGAGGCCGCGGCGCGCGGCGGGCTCGACCAGGCCGAATTCACCTGGGGTGACACCCCCGAAATCGAAGCGCCGTTGGCGAACTACTGGCACGGGGAGTTCCCGTGGCGTGCGGACCCCGGGTACGGCACGACGACCGCCGTCGGCAGCTATCCGCCCAACGGATACGGGCTCTTCGACATGGCGGGAAACGTGTGGGAATGGACCGCCGACTGGTACTCGGAGCGTCACAGCGACACGGGGGAGTCGTGCTGCGCGCCACGCAATCCGCGCGGGCCCGGCATGTCGGAGAGCTTCGACCCACGCCAACCCCAGTTCCGGGTTCCGCGGCGGGTGATCAAGGGCGGATCGTTCCTGTGCGCCGACAGCTACTGCCGGCGGTACCGGCCCGCGGCGCGGCGGCCGCAGATGGTCGACACCGGGATGAGCCACATCGGATTCCGCTGTGTCACGGCCCTGCCCGGGTCAGAGTAGGACCACCACGGCGAGAAGCGCGAGAATGGTGACGACGCTGGAGGTGACGACAGCGGCGAACGTGGCCGGCGCGAATTCCCCGGACTCGATCTGCTTGCTGATGACCCGATAGCGGACGGTGCCGTAGGCGGAGACCAGCAGGCCCGCGGCGATCAGGATGAAACCGGCGGCCACGGCATGATCTCCACGGTTCGGGGCGAACTTCGCCACCGCCACACCGAGTGCGGCGACGCTGATGCCGGTGCGATGCCAGGCGAGGTAGGTGCGCTCGTTCGCGAGGTGGTCGCGTGCGGTGCTTCCGGTGTTCGGCTGGGTGGGGCCGAAGATGTTGCGGCTCATGGCGTACCACCGAAGAACCCGATCTCGGACAGGCGCGACTGGAATCCCGAATCGCCGGCCGACAGCCCCGAGATCCAGACGAGGACCCGGTCGGTGGGTGCGGGCGGCCGGGCCACGATCTGGGTGACCCCGTCGCCGAGCGTGGCTGAGCCGATCACCTGGGTGTGATCGATGTTCGCCCACGCGACGGGCGCGGTCCGGATCTCGACAGTGGTGCCCGGTGTCGGAGAGTCGATCCAGACGGTCCGCAAGTCGACGGGCCCGGGGAAGGAGACGATCAGGCCCACGCCGGTCTTCGCCGACGACAGTTGCTGCGGGTAGCGGTCGGTCGCCCAGGACGTCGTGGGGTTGGAATCGACGGCAAGGAAAGCAGTGGTGCCGTTGTCGGGGAAACGCAGAGGCGAGTAGGCGGCCGCCGACGACGGGGTGAGCGGTACCTGGAGGGGGTCCTGTACCGGCGCGAACTGGCTGAGGGTGCTGTCGGCGACGGCGGCCGGGGGAGCGTCCGACGCGGTGAACGAGGTGCCGATCGCCCAGCCGCCGGCGCCGAGGGCCACGATCAGGGCGAGTGCGCCGCTCACCGCGGGGAGCGGCGCCTTCGGTCGCGCGGCCGGGTCGTCGGGCTCGTCGTGCGCTCGCGCGGCGGCCGCCGCGAATGCGGACGACGAACGCGCCCGCGCATCCGACAAGATCCGGTCGAGGGAGTC
The DNA here is from genome assembly GCF_001894825.1 of Rhodococcus jostii NBRC 16295. Taxonomy (GTDB): domain Bacteria; phylum Actinomycetota; class Actinomycetes; order Mycobacteriales; family Mycobacteriaceae; genus Rhodococcus_F; species Rhodococcus_F jostii. The sequence continues at coordinate 166,488 of NZ_BCWY01000003.1, forward strand.
GACCACCGCCTGCGCGGTGTCTGCGCCGGGGCTCCGGGCGAGCGCGTTCATGGCCACCTCGGACAGCGCACGCGGAATGGCCGGTCGTACCCGATGCGGTGCGACAACGGAACCGTCGCCCCGCCGGGCGGCCGCGGGCAGTCCGGCCACCGGGGTCGTGCCGGGGGAGGACAGCGGCCACGTCCCGAGCAGCAATGCGTACAGCAGTGCACCGAGGCCGGCGACGTCGTCTTCCCTGATTCCGTCGGCCAGGGTGGCGGGGAAGGCGAGGACCGCGATTCCCTCCCAGGAAATCCGCACGCGGTTGGGATGGTCCAGCGCGATACGGGCGCCGTGATGGTGTGCGTCGGCGATCGCGGCGGCGAGGTACCGCACGGTGCGCGCCGCATCCAGTGGGCGCGGGACCGTGCGCGCGAGATCCGCGACCCGCCACCCCGGTGTCCACTCGGAGACCACCGCGATCCGGTCGCCGACCGACCCGATGTCGTAGACCTGGGCGATCCGCCCCTCGTGACTGAAGCTGGTTCCGGTGGTGTTCCGGAAGAACCGCGACAGCGGATCCGCGCCGGTGTCGGTGGCGCGAATGTGCGCCGAGTCGACGAGGCTGAGCGAGACGTCCCGGCACAAGTCGACGTCGTGGGCGTGCCACCACTGCACCCAGTCGGGGCCGGCGAAACGTCCGAGGAGCCGGTAGCGCTTTGCGACGACCATGCCCGGGGCCAGCTGATCCAGGCCCGGCCGCGATTGCGGCGGGACCCCGGACACCGGTGTCGCTGTCATGTGCGCTCCCCGGGCTCTCCCCGACCCCGAAAATCTTTGTCAGGCAACAGTTCGCCCGGACAGCACATCACACAATTCGCACGGCACCGGGCCTTGCCTTCATGATCCTCGGATGTGTCGCGAACCGTGTGCTTTTCGGCCGACCTAACCCAGGACGTGTTCGGCGTATCTCGCCACCGCGAGCACCAGGTCGTCGGAGTGACGGGGACCGATGATCTGCAGGCCGACCGGCAGACCCGCCGCGGTCCGGCCGACCGGGATGCTGATCGCCGGCTGCTGCGTGAGGTTGAACGGGTAGGTGAACGGGGTCCACTGCGGCCAGCTGGTGAAATCGCTGCCCGGCGGAACGTCGTAGCCGGCCTCGAAGGGCGGAATCGGGACGGTGGGAGTGAGCAGCACGTTGTGCGTCAGGTGGAATTTGCCCATCGTGATGCCGACATCTGCCGCGACCGCGCGAGCGTCGAGATACTCGACCGCGCTGAACTTCTCGCCGCGTTCCCACGCCTTGCCGAGGCCCGGGTCGACCTTGTCGCGCGCACCCTCCGGGAAGTTCTTCAGCATTGCCGCGGCCCCGGACGCCCAGAGCAGTTCGAAAGCCTCGATCGGATCGCTGAAGCCGGGGTCGGCAGCGGTGACCGGCAGACCCGCCGCGTCGAGCGCCTGCACGGCCCGGTCGACGATCGCCCGGACCTCCGGGTCGACCGTCACGTAGCCGAGCGTCGGGGAGTACGCGACTCCGAGTCCGACGACTTCGCGGCCGATCTCGCCCCGGAAGGTGGTCGGGAACGGTGCGAGGGACGTCGGGTCGCGCGGGTCGGGCAGCGACATGATGTCCATCAGCAGTGCCGCGTCCTCGACGGTCCGGGTGAGGGGACCGGCGTGGGCCAGCGGCCCGAACGGGCTCGCCGGGAACAGGGGGATCCGGCCGTGGGTGGGTTTGAACCCGACGACGCCGCAGAACGAGGCGGGGATGCGCACGCTGCCGCCGCCGTCGGTGCCGACGGAGCACGGGCCGAGGCCCGCCGCGACCGCCGCGGCGCTGCCGCCCGACGAACCGCCCGCCGTCTTCGTCGGGTCGGCCGGGTTGCGGGTGATCCCGCACAGGGCGCTGTCGGTGACGGCCTTCCACGCGATCTCGGGGGTCGTGGTCTTGCCGAGGAACACCATTCCGTCCTCGCGGAGGCGGGCGGCCACGGGACTGTCGACGTCCCACGGCTGGTCCTCGTCGACGGCCTGCGACCCCCGCAGCGTCGGCCAGCCGTCGGTGAGGAAGATGTCCTTGATCGAGATGGGGACGCCGTCGAGCAGTCCCTTGGAGTAACCGGTGTTCCAGCGCTCCTCGGACCTCCGGGCCTGCGCGAGCGCCCGCTCCTCGTCGACGAGGCAGTAGGAATTGATGGTGCGATCCCGTTCGCTGATGGCGTCGAGCATCGCCTGCGTCGCTTCCACCGGCGAAAGCTCTCCGGACGAGTAGGCCGTGACCAGTTCGACGGCGGTCATGTCGGTGGGATTCATGAGAACTCCTTCAGCCTGGACGTTCGGGCCCTGTCGTCAACGGCTCGGTACGTACCCGAGGTGCTTGTCTACTACGTTCTCCAACGGGTACCCCGCTACCCAGCGTTCGAAATTGTCGGTGAACACGGTAACGAGGGCGTCTCGCCAGCCGGCGAAATCACCCGAATTGTGTGGCGTGATCGAGACATTCGGCATGTCCCAGAGTGGATGGTCGGCGGCGAGCGGTTCCGTGTCGAACACGTCGAGCGCGGCGCCGGCGATCGTCCCCGCCCGGAGCGCGGTGACGAGGTCGTCGGTGCGGACGAGTTCACCGCGTCCCACGTTGACGAACCGGGCGCCCGGCTTCATCGCGGCGAACGTCGAGTCGTGGAACATGTGCCGGGTCTGGTCGGTGAGCGGTGCCACCGCGATCACGTAGTCGGCGACGGCGAGTTGCGAGGGCAGGTCTTCCGCCGCCGTGACGGTGCCGAAGTCGGGATCGGCGTTGCGTGCGCTGCGACCCGAACCGCTGACCTTCATTCCCGCGGCCCGCAGAAGGCGGGCGACGGCGCGACCGATGGGGCCGGTCCCGACGATCAGGGCGGTGCGGCCCGCGATCCGCTCGGACTCCCGGTGCTGCCACGTGTGCGACTGCTGCAGGCGGAGCGAACCCGGCAGATCCTTCGCGAAGGAGAGGATCTGCGCGAGGACGTACTCGGCGATCGCCCCGTCGAACACGCCCCGCGAGTTGGTGATCGTGACGTCGCTGTCGCGGGCCTCGGGGAACATCACGGGATCGACCCCGGCCGCGGCGATGTGCAGCCATTGCAGGGAGTCGGCGGCGTGCCACGCTCCCGGCACCGCGTCGGTGAGGAAGTCGTAGAGGAAGAGGACGTCCGCACCGTCGAGGGCAGTGCTCAGCCCCGCCTTGTCGGTGTAGCGAACTTCGGCACGGGATGCGACCGGTGCCATGAGTTCGTCGCTCGGCAGGACGTGGGCATGTAGCACCGCGACGATCGGGTTCCGACTCACGTTGACACCGTATGAGTAACTCGTATGATTGTCAACAATCTGATAATCCTCGGGCGTGGCCGGAACGAAGGTGAGGCCTGGTGTTGGAACTGAACATTCCCGAATTCGAGGGCCCAATCGCGCAACGGGGGATCGGCATCATCGCCCCGTTCGACCTGGCGCTCGAACGAGAGTTGTGGCGTTGGGCTCCCCTCGAGGTGAGCCTGCATCTGGCGCGCACGCCGTACGAACCCGTGCCCGTCAGTCTGGAGATGGCCGAGCTCGTATCCGAGCGAAGACACCTCATGGCCGCGACGCGCGACGTTCTGCACGTGGAGCCCGAGGTCGTGGCCTATCTGTGCACGTCCGGGAGTTTCATCAAGGGTCTCGAGTACGAGCGAACGCTGTGCGACGCGATCTGCGAGGCCGGCGCCCAGCACGCGATCACCACGTCCGGCGCTCTGGTCGAGGCGATCGAACATCTCGAGCTGAGCAGGCTGTCGGTGATCACGCCCTACGACGCCCCGCTGACCGAACGGTTGCACGCGTTCCTGAACGAGGCGGGCACCGAGGTGGTGCGCTCCGACCACCTCGGCCTCGGCGGCGGCATCTGGAAGGTCAACTACCGCACGATCGCCGAGCGGATCATCGCGGCCGACGACCCCAAGTCGGAGGCGATCTTCGTCAGCTGTACCAACCTGCCGACCTACGACGTCATCGCCCCACTCGAACGCGAGCTCGGCAAACCGGTCCTCACCGCCAACCAGCTCACCATCTGGGCCTGTCTCGGCCGGATGAAGCTCCCCATGACGGGCCCGGGCAAATGGCTCCGCAACGTTTTCTGACATCAGTCCCCACGACACGCACAGAGGAGAAAGCATGACGAGCACGCCGACCCCCACCGTGGGATTCATCTACCCCGATCACGCCGCCGAAGACGACTACCCCTTCGCCGCGGAGATGCTCGGGGTGGACTTGCCGGTCGTGCACATCTACGGCACCGACCTGCACGCCGTGCCCGAACTGCTGGACCTCGGAAGCCCCGAGAAACTGGCCGGCGGGGCCGCACTCCTCGCGGACGAGAAGCCGGACGCCGTCGTGTGGGCGTGCACCTCGGGCAGCTTCGTCTACGGACCCGACGGCGCGAAGCGGCAGGCCGAGACCCTCGCCGCGGCCACCGGTGTGCCCACGTCCAGCACCAGCATTGCGTTCGTCAACGCCCTCCACGCCCTGGGAATCACCCGCGTGGCCGTGGCCGCGAGCTACCCGGAGGACGTTGCGAAGCTGTTCGTCGAATTCCTCGCCGCCGCCGGCATCGAGGTGCTGTCGATGTCGAGCGCGGGTATCGACACCGCCGCCGAGGTCGGTCTGCTCAGCCCGGAACGGGTCGTGGAACTCGCGGTGGAGAACGACCACCCGGACGCCGAAGCCCTCCTCATCCCCGACACTGCGATGAGGACGCTGGGTGCGCTGAGTACTCTCGAGCAGCGCCTCGGCAAGCCGGTACTCACGGCAAACCAGGTCACCATCTGGGAAGGCCTGCGTCTTGCGGGCCACACGGCGGTGCAGCCGTCGTTGGGAACATTGTTCGAGAAAGGCCACAGTCATGGCTCTGACTGACCTGGAACCCGTCAGTCGTCAATCGACTGCCGAATTCATCGCGGACCGCCTGCGGGTCGCCATCATGAAGGGTGCGCTCGAGCCGGGTGCACAGCTGGGCGAGGCGGAACTGGCCGCGCACTTCCAGGTCTCGCGCGGGCCGCTGCGCGAAGCCATGCAGAGGCTCGTCTCCGAGGGCATACTTCACAGCATCCGTCACCGCGGGATCTTCGTGACGGAGCTGACCCTCGACGACGTCGTCGACGTGTACCGCAGCCGATCGGTCATCGAGCGCGGGGCCCTCGAGATGATCCTCGACGACGGACGTCGGGAAGCCACCTACATCGCGCTCGAGCCCACCGTGCTCGTCATGCAGGCCGCGGCCGAGCGCGGCGACGCCGCCGCCGTCTCGGACGCCGACCAGCAGTTCCACCAGATCCTGGTGGAGAGCGCGGAGAGCCCTCGGCTCATCCGCGCAGCGCGGACGCTCCTGATCGAGACCCGGATGTGCCTGGGTGCGTTGCAGACCACCTACGACGACATCCGCGAGCAGGCGCAGGAACACAAAACGCTGCGTGAGGCGATCCGCACGGGTACTGCTGGAGAGGTGCAGAAATTGCTCGCCGAGCATCTGGACGACGCCGTCCAGCGGCTGCGCGCCGATCAGAAGACTCTGTCGTCGTAGCGACAGTGAAGTAGAGGTAAGTGCCGAGGAGGGACAATGACTCAGGTAGCTGAGGTTCAGGGACACACCAACCGCCACGATCGCTACCCGACTCGGATCGACGCCGAGCCGTCGATGCTCCACCGGAACGAACCTGCAGTGTGGGGTAGGCCCGCGGACGGGCCCTTCGATTCGACGGCCCTCGCCGGACACGAATCCCGCGGCTACACGATCATCGAGGACGTACTGGACGCGGGCGAGGTGATGTCCTGCCGGGAGGAACTCGACCGGCTGTCCCGGGATCCGGGGATGCGCGAGAGCGGGCGCGTCATCACCGAACGCGGCACCGACGAGGTTCGATCCGTCTTCGACGTGCACCGGCGTAGCGCCGCGGTCGCCGAGCTGATCCGCGACGGCCGGATTCTCGACCGCGCGCGCCAACTGCTCGGCTCCGACGTCTACATCCACCAGAGCCGGATCAACTCGATGCCCGGTTTCAAGGGCACCGGCTTCTACTGGCACTCGGACTTCGAGACGTGGCACGCCGAGGACGGTCTGCCTGTCCCGCGCACCGTCAGCTGCTCGATCACGCTCACCGAGAACTACCCGTTCAACGGCTCGCTGATGGTGATGCCCGGTTCGCACAAGCGATTCGTCCAGTGCGTGGGTGCCACCCCCGACGACAACTACACGTCGTCTCTCGTCGCGCAGGAGGTCGGGGTTCCGCGTCGGGAGGACGTGACCCGGATGGCCGCGGAGTTCGGGATCGACCAGTTCACCGGCGCGGCGGGCACCGCGCTGTGGTTCGACTCCAACGTGATGCACGGGTCGGGCAACAACATCACGCCCTACCCGCGGTCGAATCTCTTCCTCGTGTTCAACAGTGTCGAGAACACTCTCGTCGAGCCGTTCGCGGCGGCACGTCCGCGGCCGGAGTACATCGCGTCGCGCGACTTCACACCCCTGTCCTGACGTGAGTGGCAAGGCGTGCTCCGGCACGCCTTGTCACTCACCTATGCGGGGAGCTCGTGCAGGGTGCGGGCGAGGTGGGCGAGCTCGGGCACCTCGGCGGCCCGGTCGAGTGCGGCTTCCAGGGTGGCGTCGTGGGTGGGGCGGGCCTCGTCCAGCGCCGCCCGACCCGCGGGTGTGAGCTCGGTGTAGATGCCGCGACGGTCGTCGTCGCAGAGAATGCGCGTGAGCAGTCCGCGGTTCTCGAGACGGTTCACCAGCCTGGTGGTGGCGCTGCTGCTCAGCGCCGCCGCGCGGGCGAGCTGGGCCATGCGCATGTGCCAGCCGTCCTGGCGGCTCAGCGCGTCGAGCACCGTGTACTCGACCACCGACAGGTCGTGGCCGCGCTGCAGAGCGCGTTCGAGTTCTGCCTCGAGCAGTCCGTGCAGGGCTGCGAGTGTGCGCCATCCCTGCGACCGGATCTCGACGGCGTCATCAGCGACTGCCACGGGCCACCTCCTGTGAATACGACTGCCTGGTCAGAATACCAGCTTGCGCACATAGCAGGCGTGTGCAACTATTTATGACGCGTCTGCAACTACTGCAAGCGCGGTATTCGAGCTAGCGCTCTTATCTCCAGTCTGTCTGAAAGGAGTGGCTGCGATGCCACTGGGTCTGCTCGCCCTCGCAATGGGCGGCTTCGGGATCGGTCTCACCGAATTCGTCATCATGGGACTGCTGCCGGAAGTGTCGGCCGACTTCCAGGTGAGCGAGTCGGTGGCCGGCTACCTCATCTCCGGCTACGCGCTCTCCGTTGCCGTCGGCGCGATCGTCATCACCGCGGCGGTCACCCGCTTCGACCGCAAACGCGTCCTCGAGTCGCTGATGGTGTTGTTCATCGGCGGCAACCTGTTGTCGGCGCTGGCCCCGACCTACGAGGTCATGATGGGCGGACGCGTCCTCGCGGCCCTGTGCCACGGCGCGTTCTTCGGTATCGGTTCGGTGCTCGCCGCCGACCTCGTGCCCGCGAGCAAGCGGGCCGGCGCGATCGCGACGATGTTCGCGGGGCTCACCATCGCCAACGTGCTCGGCGTCCCGTTCGGCACGTTCCTCGGTCAGCAGTTCGGATGGCGCTCCACGTTCTGGGCCATCACCGTCATCGGTGTCGTGGCGTTGATCGGTATCGCGACGCTCGTGCCGTCGGTGTCCCGCCCGGAGGATGCACCGGAATCCGGCGGTCTGCGTGGCGAACTGCGGGCCTTCCGGTCTCCGCAGGTGTGGTTCTCGATCGCCGTCACGATCCTCGGATTCGGCGGCATGTTCGGCGCTTTCACCTACATCGCCTTCACTCTCACCGAGGTCGGCGGATTCGCGTCGAGCAGCGTCCCGTGGCTCCTCGTACTCTTCGGCGCCGGCCTGTTCGTCGGCAACTTCCTCGGTGGACGCGCCGCCGACAAGGCGCTCACCCGCACCCTCACCGCGATCCTCGCCGTGCTCACCGTCGTACTCGTGGTGTTCGCACTCACAGCGGGCAGCAAGCCGATGACGATCGTCGCCCTGTTCCTCATGGGCGCGTTCGGTTTCGCGACCGTCCCCGGACTGCAGATGCGCATCATGAACTACGCGGCGCAGGCTCCGACCATGGCGTCCGGTGCGAATATCGCCGCGTTCAACGTGGGCAACGCGCTCGGAGCGTGGCTCGGTGGCATCACCATCGCCGCCGGACTCGGCTTCACGTCCCCGATCTGGATGGGTGCGGCACTGACCGTGGCCGCGCTCGCCGTTCTCGTCGTCGCCACCGCGCTCGATCGGCGGTCGGAAGATCGGTCGGTGGAGGAGGATCCGGCCGTGGTGTCGGTCTAGCGGCAGGACATTTCACTGGGTCCGCGAATCCGGGACTGCGCACCACCGAATGTGATGCCTGCCACTATCGGCCAGGTTTTCCCACGTCGCTGTGTCGCAGGACACGAGTACGCACACTCTTAGGCCAGGCATGCCTTATCTTTCTGCGGGTGACAACTCAGAGCTTCTCCCGCCTTCGCGGCCCCAGTGTCGACTATGCCGTCGCGGCTTTCCGCGTGGTTATCGGCTTCCTCTTCTTCTGCCACGGAACGTCGACGTTGTTCGCGTGGCCGACCGCACCTCACGGCGGGCATACCGCAGCCGTGGGCGCCTGGCCGAGCTGGTGGGGCGCGGTCATCCAACTCGTCTGCGGCGCAGCACTGTTCCTGGGCCTGGGCACGCGTGTCGCGGCCTTTGTTGCATCCGGTTCGATGGCATACGCCTACTTCTGGAGCCATCAGCCGGACGGCGCCCTTCCCATTCAGAACAACGGCGAACTCTCCGCCATCTTCTGCTGGGCGCTGTTCCTGATGATCTTCCTCGGCGGCGGGGCGCTCTCGCTCGATCGCCTCATCGTTCGCAGTCGGCGCACGGAACAGCCGAGCGACGACCACGAGGCCGCCGGCGATCTGTCCGAAGCGAAAGCATGACCACCACCTCGTAAATCCGGGGGCGCACTCGAATGGCCCCACGAACCGCGTGTGACGACCCCGGGCGACGTCGGTGACGCAACCGCTCCGGGCCCATCAGCGTCTACACAGATCTCATACTGCCTGGACGGCAGAGATGCATGTGTGTCACGGCCACGGCCACCCGCATCACCGTGCGGCGGTGCGGGTCGGACCGTGTCCCATACCGACGCTTGCGATGCAGGAACATGTCTGTTCGAATTCGTGCCCGGCTGGTGAGACGAGAGCGTGTGACGAGCTGCGTCGTACTCCCCGGGCGTAACCCGATGGACGTATTCGACCGACTCAGTCGGGGGCGCCAAAGCTCTTGTGGCCGGGTCGAATCGATCCGAGATCGATGCGATCGCGGCGTCGCGGCGTCGCGGTGTCAGGTAGTCAGCTGACTACGTCGTCCTCGGCGACGACATCCGTCGGCAGGTCGATGCGTCGTGGAGCGCCGGCTTCGTCGCAGATCACGGTGACGAACACGGGAAACACTATCCGCCAGGACCCGGCGACGGGCGACAGCGCGCTCGCGGCGAAGTCGGCCCACTGATCCGGCAGCAGGGTCACCGGTCCGTTCAAGTGCCATTGCGGCGTCGGAATGCGGCGGTTCTGTTCCTCCTCCGGGTCGATCACGAACCGAACGTTCGTCGCCGGTCCGGTTCCGACATTGCGGAGCCGGAACCGGTCGACCGGTCCGCGGATGCGCTGAACGTGGAAGTCGACGTTCTGCGGGACGGCCGCCCGGGCGGCCTCGACGAGCTGCGTCAGCGCCGCGACTTGCTCCAGTGCCGCATCGCGCTCGGCTTCCACCTGGAGCCTCGCCTGATCGGCACGGTTCGCCCGCCGCCACGCAGCGGCAGCGACTGCGCCGGACAGCACCGCAGTCCCGGCACTCACCCACGATGCGGCTCTCATGCGCGGAAACTTACCCGACCACCGCCGGGGCGCTCGGTGCGGACGTCCGGGCCGCCGCTCAGTCCCGATAGACGGCCGGGGGTGGGCCCGCGATCGGACCGAGTGGAGCGGCGAGCCATCGGTCGTAGAGCCGCATCCACGTGCCGTCGGCGCGCATGCGGTCGAGGGTGCCGTTGACGAACCGCACCAGGTCTTCCCTGGCCTTGTTGACGCCGACTCCCCAGTGCTCCTCCTCCAGTTGGGGTCCCACGATCTGAAAATTCAGGTCCTGGGTGGCGAGCCCGGCGAGGAGCGAGTCGGAGGTGCTGACGGCGTCGGCCTGCCTTTTCTGCATGGTGACGAGGCAGTCGTCCCAATCGGGGACCGCGATGATCGTGGCGTCCGGCGCGACCCGTTGGACGGTGGCGAGCGACGTGGTGTCGAGGAAGGTGCAGACCCGCTTTCCGGCGAGGTCCGCCGGTCCGGTGATGTCGGATCCGTGCGGGACGAGAATGCGTTGAAAGGCGCGGAAGTACTCGGTGGAGAATCCGACACGCTGTGCGCGTTCGCACGTCATCGAGGTGGCATGGACGACGACGTCGACGCCGTTGTTCTCGAGTGCCGAGAACCGGCCGGCGGAGGTGAGCAGCCGGAACTCGACTTTTGTCGGGTCGCCGAAGATGTCCCGGGCGATCTCCTTCGCCACGTCGATGTCGAACCCGTGCAGGGTGCCCGTGCTCGGGTCCCGGAAGCTGAACAGGTTGGTGTTCTGGTCGACGCCGACGATCAACCGGCCGCGCGAGGCGATCTCGGCGAGTGACCCACCGGGCGGCATCCGACCGGGCGGGGGTTGCGGGCCGGGTCGCAGGCTCGCGAGTGCCCCGCACGACTCGGGGAGCGGTGGCTCAGGCGGTGGATTGTTCGTCGGCGGGATGATCTGGGCGCCGTTTGTCATCGGTCGTGTGGTGTACGTGCCCGCGACGGTCGGGGTGAGAGGGTCGGGCGCGGCGCAGCCGGCGAGGACGGCGAGGACGGCGACGGCGAGTATTCCGACGAGGTGCCGGGCACGCGGTCTCAGCCCCGGTCCGAAAAGCCTCATCTGTGTCATCAGTGGTACTCGTTCAGTCGCGGCCAGATACCCCCGCCGACGGCGAATCCGCAGGACACGCCGATAACCATGCTACCGATGGCCAGTGCCGACATCGATCTGTAAACGTCCGTCACGGCGTTGGCCTCGTCGTCGCGAAGTCGGTCGATCGCGTTCCGGAGAGACTCGTCGAGGGCGGCGAACCGCGCCGCCGACGTGCCGGAGCCGGATCCCGCGGCGATCGCCGCGGCTGTCGGGTAGTCGCCGCGTTCGAGGGCGATCTCGATATCCCGGTGCGCGGCCAGCCAGCCGTCGCGGGCCGTCACGGCGTCGGCGAGGTAGGGCGCGGCGTCGCGACCGTGCGAACTGTCCAGCTGTCGGGTGAGCTCGTCGGACAACGCCTGGGAGTGCCGCGCGTAGTCGATCTCCGACTGGGTGTCGGACCCGCGTTGCAGAAGCGCGAGGGTCTCGTCGGCGCGGGCCTGCTGCGCCAGGATGCGAGCGCGAGCAACGGTGTTGATGGGTTGCGTCCCTTCGGTTCTCGCGTGTTCGCTTGCCGACGTCGACACCAGGCTCGCGGCGGTCAGCCACACCAGGAGTCCGGCCATGAGCAGGGTGGCGACAGCGAGGCCGGGGTTGAACCGGCGCCTGCTCTTCCGTACGAGGTACAGCTGAGCGAGGACGAGCGCGACGAGCGCGGCCGCGGTCGCCGCGAAGGCGGTCGCGGGCAGTTGGGCCGTGTGCGTCTGGGTCTCGGCGACCGCCTCGGCCTGGAGAACGTAGAGTCGCTCGGCCAGCGGGAGGATTGTGTCCTGCATGAGCGCGGACGCGTCGGCCAGATACGCCACCCCGACCGGATTGCCGGCCCGGTCGTTCGCCTGAGCCGTGGCGACGAGGTTGAAGTACTCGGCGAGGTTGCGCACGACGTCCGACAACAGCGCCAGCGATTCGGCGTCCTGCGACGACACCCCGTTGGTCGCCGTGACCAGCGCGTTCGACGCGTCCCCGATCGCCTGGGTGAACTGCTCCGCACCGGTACTCGCGTCGACGCCACCGCCACCGGAGATGAACGACGTGGTCGCGGCGGCGTCGGCGATCGACAGCGAGCTGTAGAGGGCCTGGGCGGCGTTCGCCAGCGGCTCGGTGTGGGTGCGCAGGGTCTCGACGCGCTGTTGCCGCGCCCCGACTGCCGCCGACGTGATCGCGCCCGCCGCGATGACCGCAGCGATGAGCGCGATCCCCAGCACGGTCAGCCGTCCGGGCGTGGACGTGAAGAATTCGACCCACGGGCGGCGGGCAGCGGGCTCGACGAGCAGATCCTCGTCGAGCGTCGGGCCTTCGGTGACGACATGGTCGCCGCGGTGGAACATCCGATCCTCCTGCACCGCCGACGCGGGTCCAGTAGGAGCACCGACCCCGGCCGCGTGGCTGAGTTCAGTGTGCGCCGCCAGGGTCGAGTCCGGCACGTCTTCTCGACGGCCTGGCGCTCGGAACGCCGGCCTACTGACCGAAGGAGTACCGGAGGTGGGCGTTGATCAGCTGGTTCAGACGTTTGCGGAGATGACCGAGCAGGGAGGGGTCTGGCCCGGGCTCGTCGACGAGGAGTGTCCAGCGGAGGTCGGTGCCCGCTCGGCCGTCGCAGGGGAGGTCGAATCGCAGCCGGGCGTCGGGTCGGGTGGTCCAGATCGAGGACCAGACCACCAGGTCCGGACTCCGGGCCTCGATCACGGTCGGTTCGATCTCGTCGTCCAGGAGAATCAACCACGGTCGAGTGGGATCACGGTGAGGGTTGGTGAGGGCCTCGAAGATGATGTGCGGCGGCGCCGGCTGGTTGCGTGCACGTGTGCCGACTTCGAGCATGAGCCGACCTTACCGTCGGCCGGCACGCGTGGTCGGTGCCGCGCGGTTGTTGCCGAATGCGAGGCGTCGTGTCATTCGTGTGGAGTATTGACCTGAGGCGTTGATACCCAACATCTTTGCTGCGCGCACGAGGGTCGTGTTTGTCTGCTATGTATTGGCCATGACTGCAGCACCGCCACCGCCCGGTTGGCATCCCGATCCGGACGGCCGCCCTCAGCTTCGTTGGTGGGACGGGTCCGATGGACATCGGCGACGCAGCCGATGGTCACCTCACCCGCTGATCAGTCGTCGCGCCCGGCGGCCGGTGGGCCGGCTCCGTCGGTGCGTCCGGTGTCAGTGTTCAACGCCAAGAAGCGGGCCCAAGAACTGCAGGTCGAGGTAGACCGGCTGCAGCGCCTGATCGACAGCATGGGACTGGGCGGGGTCGCCACCCTCGACGCCGAGACCACGCGGTTGTCCAACGAGGTCACCCGGCTCCGGACCGAGCACACCACGCTGACCGAGCAGATCAATGCCGGTCGCCTCGAACTCGTCGAGACACAAGCCCAACAGGAACTGCAAGCGGTCGGTCTGTATCGATACCACCACCCGGCTGAGTCGTCTGTGCGGCTCAAGGATGAACTTCTGAGGGTTCAGTCGGCGATCAAGCAGGCGGTGCGGGAGAATACTGCAATCACCGCGACCGCGAACTTCACCTTCAACGGTTCCACCGTCGAAGGTCGCAAGTTCGTCTCCGACATGTCCCGGATCATGCTGCGCGCGTACAACGCCGAGGCGGAGAATTGCGTGAAGACGGTCAAAGCGGGCAACCTACCGGCCGCGAGTCTGCGCCTGTTCAAGGCCGCCGATCAGATCGCCAAGCAGGGGCAGATGATCAGCCTGCGGGTGACCGACTACTACCACCGGTTGAGGTTGACTGAACTCGAATTGGCCGCCGACTTTCACATGAAGGTGCAAGAAGAGAAAGACGCCGAACGCGAACGCCGCGAGGAACTGCGTGAACAACGTAAGGCCGAACAGGAACTGCAGGCCGAGAAGGCGAAGCTGGAGAAGGAACTGGCTCACTACCGCAATGCGCTGAACGCGCTCGAGAGCAGCGGCGACACCGCGGGTGCGGAACGGTTGCGCGACAAGCTCGGTGACGTGCAGCGAGCTCTGGACGACGTCGACTACCGGGCCACGAACATTCGGGCCGACTTTGTCTACGTCATCTCCAACATGGGTGCGTTCGGAATCAACATGGTCAAGATCGGGATGACCCGGCGTCTCGAGCCGATGGACCGGGTGCGTGAACTCGGGGATGCGTCGGTGCCGTTCCGGTTCGACGTGCATGCGTTGTTCTTCGCCGACGACGCGGTCACGGTGGAGAACAAACTGCACCAGGCGTTCGCCGACCGCCGAGTGAACAAGGTCAACCCCCGACGGGAGTTCTTCTACGCCACCCCCGCCCAAGTCCTCGGCGTCCTCACACAGCACGTCGGTGAGGTCATCTCCTTCACAAACGCGGCGCCGGCGTTGAGGCCGAGGAGAAGAACCCGAAGCCGACGAGTATCTCGTCAGCATCGGCAAGAAGGACCCCACTTTCTAGCTGCACCGCCCAGTGCGGTTCGGCATCGTCCTGGCACCGACTATCCGGCGCGTTGTGCCGAGGTTCGCGGGCCGCGTGGCCGTGGACCGGGGGAGACCCCGAGTGCGGCGAGGGGGGCGCGCTCCTCGTCCGACAAGGCGTCGGCCCTCCATTTCTTCACCGCCCGGTAGAGCCACTGGCCCAGCTGTTCGCCGTCTGCGGTCACATAGTTCGCGGGAACGAGTGCGTCGCCGTGCTCTTCGCGATAGGCGGCGATGGCGGTCAGCATCCGGCGTCGCTTGCTGTCGGCCCGTGACACGGCAGGAAGTGGGACGTCGTCGTCGCTCCATACGAACCCGATGGCGTCGAGCTGCTCAATGCGTTGGGGCGGCAGGGTGCCGAGCATGCGGGCGACACGCTGGCGATCCTGCCAACGTCCCAGCCGGAAACCGCCTTCGGTGACGTAGTCGGCGGGAATCGCAGTTCGGGGGTGTCGCTGGCGGAAGGCGCGGTAGAGCTGCAGGGCGGAGGCTGTGGACCGGTTCTCTCGCATCGAGATCGCATCCTTGTGAAAGCCGTCTAACGTTGTCCGGATAGTCATTGACTCAAGTATGTCAACCTGTTTGACGTTCTGTCACGCAACTCGACTCGTGTCGGTGCGTAAATTGCAGGCAGATGCGGTGGTGATCGGTGCGCGAGGGGAGGAGAACGGATGGGTTCGGGGTGGAAGATGCGACGCGTCTGTCTGGCGGCTGCGGTGGGTTCCACCGCTGCCGGGCTGGCGGTATTTCCCGGCTCGGGTGTGGCAGCGGCGCAGTTGCCGTCGCAATGCGCTCAGTCCGGCAAGGCGGTGACCTGCACTTACACGGACAACAGCGGGGCAGTGTCCGATCCGGGAGGGGTGCAGGGTGTGCCGTTGACGATTCCGGACGGCGTCTGGAATGTGCACATCGAGGCGACCGGTGGCCGCGGCGGTGACAGCTGTTGCAGCACGGCCGCTCCCGGAGGCCCGGGAGCGGTGGCCGGTGGTGACGTGTGGCTCGTTCCGGGATCGACGGTGTACATCAGGGTCGGCGAGAACGGTCACGGCGGCGGCTCTGACGCGCTGACGCAGGTGGAGGGCGGGGGAGGTAGCGGAGGCACCACCGATTGGCGACGCAACACCACCCCACCGAACGTCAACGGCGGTGACGGGGGTGGCCTTTCAGAGGTCGTTCTCGATACCGGAAGGTCGAGCGTGCTGGTGCCGCACCGTATCGCATTGCCGCTGGTGATCGCAGCGGGAGGGGGCGGGGGTGCGTCGACGTCGAGCGGACTTCTTTCGCCGGGTGGCGATGCGGGACGGCCGGGTGCCGGCGCGCGCGGCGGCGGAACACCGGCCGGCTACGGCGCGTTCGGAGACGGCGGCGGGCAGGCGGTGTTCGGGTCCGACGGGTCCAGTCCGGCAGGTCTTGCCGGTGGGCCCGGATACGGCGGCAGTGCAGGAAGTTCCGGGGCCACGTTCCCGGTTGCCGTCGGCGACGGGATCGGGGGTGGGGGCGGCGGCGGAGCCGGCTGGTACGGCGGTGGTGGCGGCGCCGCTGGTGGGCGGATCGGCGGCCCGGGTGAGGCGAACGAGCCGCCGGGCGGTGGTGGCGGCGGTCTGTCCCTCGTACCGTCGGGCGGCACGATCGGACTGTCGTCGTCCGACTCGGCACCCTCCGTAGTCGTGACGTTCACGCCGGCGTAGCCGAGGTTCGGCCGCCCGCCTCCGACCTCTGCCGGGTCTTCTGCGCCAGCTCTCCCAGGCGGCGGGCACGCGCGATCTCGGCAGGCGTGAACGGCTCGTCCGCGGGCCGGACGAAGACGAGCGGTGCGTCGTCACCCGACGGGATCTCGACGCACGCCGCCGCGGTGGGATGATCGCCTACGCGCGAATCGACGTACTGGGCACCGAGGAGTTCCGCGATCGACAGGGGCAGTTCGGACGGATCGGCCGCCACCCGGGCCGCCAACGTGAGCGCCTTGGTCTGGCCGTCGATCAGGGCGAGCGCCGACGCGGGCCAGATGCCGACGCTGTGGCCGCCCCCGGCCCTGACGGCTTTCGACAGAGCGTCCGGCGACGTTTCCCGGCACGCTCCGACGATCAACTCGTCGAGAGAACCGCCGTCGAGGTGATGGACGTGCACGGTCAGGATGTTCGCGTCCAGCTCCGCCAGGTGGTGGGCCAGCGACTCGAGCTGTCCGGGGCGGTCGCTCACCCGGGCGCGGATGCGCCACAACGATTGCCCGGTCGTGAGGGGGCCGTGCTCCCCACCCGGCGGACCGTGCAGCCACCCGCCGAGCAGCCGCATCGCGGACGGCTCGACCACCCAGATCACCAGCACCGTCGTGGTGACCGTGAGGACCGTGACGGTGAGCAGATACGACGCGTGGAAATGGATGACCAAGGCGTGGAGCAACAGTTCGACGGGAAACACGGCACACAGCTTCGCCAGCGCCAGGCGGACGCGTCGGGGATGCGGAAGCCGGCCGCACGCCTCGCACGCGTTGACATGAACTCCGGGTTCTCTCACGGCATCGGTCATGCACCCACTGTCGCCCCGCCGTATTGCGAAGTGGTTTCCTCGCACGGTCGGTGGTGTGACGGGTCGACGTGAAATGCATTGGAGCGCAATGTGAATGTGGTGGGGGACACGGCGACGGCGGTGTGAGCGGGGGCACGTGCCCGAGGTCGATGTGTGCGCGGACATGGTTGCGCCGCTGCCGCCGGGGACTGACGCCCGGCAGCAGCGGCGTGTTCGGGGTGAGCTCAGCGCAGTGACGCGGCGTCGCTCAGATCCGTTCCCCGGGTTTCCGGGGCCATGAGGAAGCTGACGAGTGCGCCCACTCCGGCGATGCCTGCGGCGATGTACATCGTTGCGGAGAGGCCGAGGTTGGACAGCGCCCACGGGGTGGCGAACGTGCCGATGGCCGCGCCGATCCGGCTGATCCCCGTGCAGAGGCCGACGGCAGTGGCTCGCACCTCGGTGGGGAACAGTTCGTTGGGGTAGATCCATTCGAGGATGGAGGGTCCGCCGTTGAAGAGCGCGTAGATGGCGAACGCGAACGCGATCACCCACAGGCCTGCGTCCGGCTTGATCGCGAGGAAGAGCAATCCGAGACCGGACAGGACGAATCCCCAGATCAGGATCGGTCGCCGCCCGAGCCGATCGACGAGCAGCAGTGCGACGACGTTACCGATGAGGAAGAACAGGTTGATGAGGCCGTATCCGATGTGGGCAAGATTTCCGGAGCCGAGGTTGAAGAGCTCGAGGATCTGCGGACCGAACGCGTAGATGGCAAAGAGCGTCACGATCGTGCACGTCCAGAAGATCGAGATGAACACGACCCGCCGCAAGTACCCTCCGTGCATCAATCCGCGAATGGACGTGCTTCCTTCCTCGTCGGGCAGATCGTCCAGCGTTGCATCCTCCCCGATCGTCTTTCGCAACACCGTCAGTGCCTCGTCGGAACGTCCCTTGCTCAGCAGCCAGCGGGGCGACTCGGGGATGCTCGTGCGAGCGATGACGATCAGGGTGGCGGGAACCGCGGAGGAGAGCAGCATCCACTTCCAGCCGTCGGGATTGCTGAGCAGGAGGTAGCCCACGAACGCGGCGGCGGTTGCGCCAACGAACCACATGGCGTTGAGGCCGCCGACGAGTTTGGCGCGCCACGCCTTCGGTGCGAACTCCGTCACCAGCGCCGTCGCGATCGGGTAGTCGGCGCCGACTGCGATACCGATGATCAAGCGCAGGATGAACAGTTGCATTTCGTCCGCCGCGAAGAATTGCAGCACCGAGCAGACGATGATCACGATCAGATCGATGGTGTACATCAACTTGCGACCGATCCGATCGGTCACCGCGCCGAACACTGCACCACCGAGGAAGACCCCGATGAGAGCGGAGGATCCGATGAGGCCGGCCCACAGCGCGCTCATGTCCCATTGTGCCTGGATCTGCACCATCGCGATGCCGATGATGCTGAGGATGTAGCCGTCGAGGAAGGGGCCGCCAGACGAGAAGAGGGCGAGTTTGGCGTGAAAGCCGTTGAGCTTGGCACTGTCCAGTGTGACGCCCGATCGGGCGGTGACGGTGGTGTCGAGGTTCATCTGAGGAATCCCATCGGAGGTGTGGGCTTGAGGGTTGGTCCCCACGTGATGTGGTTGCTGCCACATTAGGAAGTGAATCGGCTTCGCGGAATTACCAATCTCCTACCAATTCATGCCCGGTGCTTATCAATTCGAGGGTCGACGGCGGCAATCCCGTCGATCTCGATCCGTTTGTCGCCGCGGAATCGCGCGACCTCGACAGTCGTTCGTGGAGGCAGCGGAATGCCTTCCAAGCGCTCGAGATAGGCGTCGTTGTATTCGTCGAACTCCGAGAGGTCGGCCAGGTACACCGTGGCCTTCAGGAGTGTGTGCAACCCGCCGCCCGATGCCTGGAGCGTGGCTTCCAGGTTGTCGAGTGCGACCCGGACCTGATCGCCGATCGCGGTCGGGGTCTGCCCGTCCGCCGTGGTGGGTATCTGCCCGCAGGCCCAGATGGTGTCGGCGAACACCGCAGCCCTCGCGTACGGTCTCGCGGTGCCGGCCGGGTGCGGGACGAGTTCACGCTGATCAGTCATGAGTTGCCTCCGGGACGAGGAATCGCCTGCCGAGTTCGTACGCCCGCGACCACGTCGCGGTGTCGACGAACAGTCCGTAGGAGACGGCGTGGCGATACCGCGTCTCCCGTTCGGCGGCGGTGTGGACGGGACGGGTGGTGTGCGCGGCGAGCGGCGCCGTCCGGACGAGTGTGCCTCCGCCGTACTCACCGTCGGTCGTTGCGCCGGCTGGGAGTGCCGCGGGGGAAACGCTGCGGTACATGTCGCCCGCGCCGGTCACGACAGTGGCGTCCGCCGGTTGCCCGCGGTCGTCGAGCGTGATCAGCCACAGTGTCGCACCGGACCGGGCGGCGGCGTGGAGGGCATACCAGGCGACGGCCTCGTGATCGACGATCCGAGGCAGGAGGACCGGACGCGATTGCGCCAGTGCCAGATCGACGGCCAGCGGGCCCATCAACAGGGCACTCCTTGGTGAGCGCTCGACGATGTCGGCTCCCGGCCCCCTGGTCAGGGTGGCGTCGGCGGGAGGCGAATCGAGTTCGGCGATCGTGTGCAGGAGCGTGTCGATACCGCTTCGGGCGTGGAGTTGCATCGAGGTCACGGTTTCGGCCGCGGCGCCGGCTTCGCCCGCGTCGACTCCCGCGGCGTACAGGGCGCGGAACGCGGTCTCGCGAACCTCACGCACTGCCAACCTGATTCGGTTTCCCGCAGGGGGTACGGTGTCGTGCTCGAGTTCGTGGGTGAGCATGTCGGTCATCGGCGTTCCTGTGTGTCGTGCAGTCCGGGGAAGACGTCGTCGAAGATCCGCAGCCAGTTCTCGCCGAGAATCTTCGCGACGGTCTCGTCGTCGAGGCCGACCTTCTGCAGGCATTCGGTCAGTACCGGGAAGTCAGACGGCCCCGAGAACCAGTTCGGCCACATCGGCCACTCGGGTTCGACGGGGTTCTGACTGGGCGGTCGCCAGCGCCCGTTGCGCAACCAGGCGACGTAGTCCTCCGACCAGTTGCGCGTGCAGTCACTCCCGATCGCGACGTGGTCAGGGCCGATCTGGTCGACGAGTCGCGCGACCATGACCGCGAAATCCGAACTGGAGGTGGCTTCGCCGCCCAGTACGTTGGGGTAGAGGCAGCAGCCGATCACGCCGCCACGCGCGGCCAGCGCGTTTATGACCTCGTCCGGCTTGTTGCGGGGACTGTCGACGAACCACGTCGGGTTCGAATGGGTGATCGCGACGGGCGTTCGGGAGGCCTCGATCGCGTCCAGGCAGGTGCGGTTCCCGACATGGGAGAGATCGACGAGCATGCCCACCCGATTCATCTCGGCGATCATGATGCGCCCGAACGCCGTGAGTCCCGAGTCGTGTTCGTCGTAGCAGGCGCCACCCGCCAGGTTCTGAATGTTGTAGGTGAGCTGGGCGACACGAACGCCCAGTCGGTGGAA
The DNA here is from genome assembly GCF_001894825.1 of Rhodococcus jostii NBRC 16295. Classification (GTDB taxonomy): domain Bacteria; phylum Actinomycetota; class Actinomycetes; order Mycobacteriales; family Mycobacteriaceae; genus Rhodococcus_F; species Rhodococcus_F jostii. Next base: position 186,974 of record NZ_BCWY01000003.1, read on the forward strand.
GATCTCCACCATCCGGTAGTCGTCGCCGAACGGGGAGGAATTCTGAAACCCGAGGAGCACGGCGATTCGGTTGTCCCGCTTCGCGGTGCGGATGTCCTCGGAAGTTTCCGCGAGGGTGACGATGTCGTCGTTGTGGGCGGTGAGCTGATACCACTGTGCGACGGCGCCGAGCGTGTCGGCGGGGCCGTCCCACACCGCGCAGGTGGCGTTCACCCCGGTGACGCCGCCGGCCCGCAGTTCCTCGAGGACTTTCCGATCCCAGTTGTTGATCTGAAGTCCGTCCACCACCAGCAGGTCGGAGTGTGTGAGCGTGTGCACTAGGAGTCCTTTCGCGGCTTGCGGGTGAAGATCCAGTCGTCGTCCACCCCGGCGGCGACGTCGTCGGCCCGTGGGGCTCCCGAGTAGAGGGTCACCCGGAGCCAGTCGGTCGATTGCGGGCTGTAGTTGTCCATTCCGTACATCGCGAGTTGGAACCGCTGCAGATTCAGGGGGAGGAAGTTCCGGGCGAGCAGGTTGTCGCGCGCCTCCGCGTACGGGACGTCGGCGAGCGTCTGGACGCGGGCGACGATGCCGCGGTGCCGAGGATGCCCGACGAGAAAGGCGGCGACCGTGGCGTCGTCCGGAGCAGCCGCCAGATCGTGTTCCAGGGCGGCGACGGATCGGGCGACGTCGATCGGATGCTCGACGTTCTCGCCCGGATCGACTCCTCTGCGTCCGCGGCGCGGCTCCTCGTTGTTCTCGGAGGAGAACCAGAAATGGGCCTGCTCGTCGGGGTCGTCGAAATCGAAACTATGCACCCACGCATAGCCGTCCCGGAGGACGGCGCGGAGCTCGGCGCAGGTCTGCGCGGGTTCGACGGCCTGTCGCTGGTCGCAGTGCAGCAATTCCTCGACCTCGGTGTCGAGTTCCGGATGTACTTCGACGATCACGGAGTCCATCACGCCGCGGGCCTCCACCCCGATCGATGCGGCTCGGTCGTGCAGCGCCTTCCAGGCATGGGTGGTTCGCGTGCCTCCGATCGTCCCCGTGCCGATGTACTCGGACAGCTCGTCCCGGAGCAGGTCGAGGTGGGAGGAGAGCTCGCCACAGGTGACGAAGGGTGCCGTCGACAGGGCCGCTCGTTCGGCGAAGTAGTGCGTGGCCCGGTCGAGCAGGTCGCGGGCGGTGCGGATGCGCGGGTCGCGGGGTGCGGTCGTCTGCGCGAGTGCGTGCGCGAGCGGGAGTTCGCGTGTGGCGCACCAGGCGTCGAGTACCTGCGGATGGTTGACGACGTAGGGCACCATCCCGAGACCGGTTGCGTTGCCCAGCCCGAGGTAGCGTCGCCAGTCTCCGGACAACCGCGCCGACCGGGGGTTCCGGGATCGGGCACAGTGCTCGACCAGGTCGTAGCTGAGTTCACGCAGCAGCCAGGCGGTCAGCATGTGAGCCCGGTAGGGCAGTCGCAGGGGATGGTCGGCATCGAGCCGATCGAAATCCGCGAGCCCGAACTTGCCGTTGCTGTAGAACGCGGTGCTCCGCAGGATGTAGGCGGCGTCGCCCATCGTCGTGATGTCCGGTTGACTGCCCGCGGCCAGCCGGTCGACGACGTAGTCGAAGAAGCGGGCGCTGCGGTTTGCCCGGGTCCAGATGAGCGTTCCGTCGTCGGCCCGGCCCTCTTCCTGGCGCGGTACCTGCAATCGCAGTGCGCTCGAACGACTCTCGGTGAGCGGGCCCTCGATCAGGGCGCCGGTGACGTCCCACGCCTTTGCGATGACCCGGTCGGTGCGATCACTCTCGGCGAGGGTCGTCGAGAACACGACGAATCTCACCTCGCGCCTGCCGATGACGACGCGGTACACGACCTCGCCGCGACCGTCGGCGTCGACGTCCCACCGCTCGCGTTCGACCTGCCAGTTCTGCGCGGCCGCGGTCCGGAGGAACGAGCGGGCGAAGCTGTGACGGGTGTAGCGGGCGGCTCCCATGTCTGCCGGGTCCAGGACCTGCTCGGGTGAGCGGGCCGAGATCTGCGTCCGGCGGAGCAGTTCCGTCGGTCTCATGCCTCGCTCCTCGGTGTTCCGGTGCGGGCGTAGGCGATCTTGCTCCACGTGAAGAACTCGGCGCTCGTCGCCGCATTCTGCTCACGGGGTGCGGGGAAGGAGGAATCCTTGAGTCCGCCGAAGGGAGCGTGCAATTCGGAGCCGGTGTTGGGCGCGTTGACCTTGATCAGGCCGGCGTCGAGGTCTCGAATGCAGCGCCGCGCGGCCCGCTCGTCGCAGGTGAAGACTGCGGCGGTGAGACCGAACGGCGTCGCGTTCGCGATGTCGATGGCCTCGTCGAGGTCGTGGGCGCGCAGGATCGTGGTGACCGGTCCGAACACCTCCTCCCGGCTGATGGTCAGTGCGGTGGTGCCGGCGAGCAGGGTGGGGGCCACGAATGCCGCCCCCGAGGTGGGAAGTGACGCACGCGCCAGCAGTTCGGCGCCCTCGGACAACGCCTGTTCGATCGCCGCCGTCACTTCCTTTGCCGCGCGAGGCGAGACGAGCGGACCGACCTGGGACCCGGAGGCCAGCCCGTCGCCGACCACCAGTTCCTCGACGCGCGCGACGAGCTCGGGAACGAGGTCGTCGTAGGCGTCGCCGACAGCGATGATCCTTCTCGTCGCCGTGCATTTCTGGCCGGTGCTTCCCATGGCACCGGCAATCAGGACGGCTGCCGCCTCGCTCGGATCGACGTCGGGGAGCACTATTGCCGCGTTGTGCCCGCCGAGCTCCATCTGAACCTTTGCGCCGCGCGGGACCGCGGCCGCCTGGATCGACCTGCCCACCGGAACCGAACCGGTGAAGGTGACTCCCGAGATCTCCTCCCGGGCCACCAGTTCGGCGCCGATCGGGCCCGGGCCCAGGATCATGTTGACGACACCCGCCGGGACACCTGCTGCGGCAAGGACTTCGGCGAAGGCGGCGGCAACGGCCACCGTGTCGCTGGCGGGTTTCCACACCACCGTGTTGCCCCACAGCAGTGCCGGTGCCAGCTTCCACGCGGGAATCTGCAGCGGGAAGTTCCACGGGGTGATGGCGGCGACCACACCGAGCGGTCGGCGAACCGTGCGGATCACCTCGTCGGGATGCGAGGAGGGGAAGGTGGCGCCGTCGGCGTTCCGTGCCTGGGCTGCGTGGTAATACAGGGTCTCGACGGTGGCGCCCACCTCGGCTCGCGATTCGGGGAGCGTCTTGCCCTGCTCGCGGGTCATCAGAGTCGCGACGGCCTCCGCACGATCGGCGAGGATCTCGGCTGCCCGGCGGAGGACGAGTCCGCGCGCGATGATCCCGCGGTCGTCCCACTCGCGGCGTGCCGACAGAGCAGCAGCGACTGCCGCGTCGAGAAGATGTGTGTCGGCTTGGTGGTACTCCGCGACGACGGTCTCGTCGGACGGGTTGGTCGTCGCGGTGACCGGACCGTCGCCGTCCACCCATTGACCGCCGATCAGGTGGCGGAGACGATTGTCCGTGTCTGGTGCGGTGAGGTGGTGCTGCACTGCTGACTCCTCGAAGGCCTGGTAATTCGGTGCCCTCAACGCTAGGCCCGGCGAACACCGTGCAGAAGTACCTATTGTCAACCGACTGATAAGTTGCAAGTATCAATCGCGTGGAACTGCGGCAGCTTCGATACTTCGTGACGGTGGCCGAGGAGATGAACTTCAGGCGCGCCGCGGAACGCCTGCACATCGCGCAGCCCGCGCTCAGCCAGCAGATCAGCAAGTTCGAGAAGGAACTGCGCACCACCCTGTTCGAGCGCACGACGCGACGTGTCGAACTGACCGACGCAGGCCGGGTGCTCCTCGACGAGGGGCGGCGTGTCCTGGCGGAAGCCGATCACGCGCTCGCCGCGGTGGAACAGGTCGCGCACGGTGAGGTGGGGCTGCTGCGGATCGGCTTCGTCAGTTCCGCGGCGTTGAGGATCGTCCCCGCGACAGTCCTGGCCCTGCAGAAGGAGTGGCCCGGGGTTCAGGTGGAACTGTCCGAGTCGACCACCGACCGCCAGCTGTCCGCGATCGCGGACGGGACTCTCGACATCGGACTGGTCCGTGAAGTCGACCGTGCAGAGGGCATCGTGGTCCGGCCGCTGACCCGCGAGCCGTTACTGGTGGCGATGCACTCGTCGCATCCCTTCGCCGCCCGCGCATCGGTGCGGCTCGTGGAATTGCGCGACGAGCGGTTCCTCACGTTTCCCCGTGGTCAGGTGTCGCGACTGTACGACCACATCGCGGCCCTCTGCCATCACGCGGGATTCCGGTTGGAGGCCGCGCAGGAAGCCGTCCAATTTCCCACCCTCCTCGGGTTGGTCGCCGCCAATACCGGAGTCACCATCGTTCCGGCGAGTCTCCGTGCCCTGCACCTCCCGGACCTGCGGTACGTCGCACTCTCCGACCCGCAGGCGGCGTCGACGGTGTCGGTCGCGTATCGCGCCGACAGGCAACAGATCTCGGCGATCCGGCATTTCCTCGACGTGGCATCGTCCCTCGACCTGACGGACGAGATCCCGTAGGCGGCTATCCGACCTCGAATTCGTTCGACGTCCCGGTGAAGGCGGTGATCGCTCCGCCCGCGTCCCGGCTGTCTCCGTCGTGCTGCACGCGGTACTGTCCGGCGGGCGTGTCGTCCGGGATGTCCCACGTGATGCGCGCGACCGATTGGTGGGGCTCGGTGCGCGTCCAGTGGTACTTGGTCGACCAGTCGCCGTCGTCGGCGTGACGCAGCCAGTGGTCGCCGCTCCGGCGCTGGATCTCGAAGAACGTTCCACGACGGCGGGGGTTGTTCCCGGGATGTCCGGTGACGAATTCGACGGCGATCTGGTGGCCCGTCAGGGTTTTCGCTTCCGGCTGGGTCAGTACATCCCCGAAGGCACGGCCGGTGGGGGATTCGTCGCGGTCGATGCCCGGGCCGACGTACGGCTGGAACTGTGACAGGTCGCGTGGCGCCGGGCCGCGCGGGATTTCGCTGCCGGTGCGCAACGCGTCGGCGAGTGTCGCGAACCCCTGCTGGTATGCGGGCAGCGTGTATCGGCCGAACAGGGTCGACCCGCCCTCGTACTGCTGCGCGTCGTACTCCTGCGGGGTGGTGCAGTAACTCGCATACGAATTGGCGTAACCCTGAAAGATCACGTTCTCCAGCGGGACGCCGAGTCGGTCGGCGACGGTGCGGCGGATCCGCAGGCCGGACACGATCGTGAACTCCGCGGGGCCGCCCACGACGAACAGTCCGCCGATGCGGAGGATCTGAATCTTCAGGACGTGCGGAACCCAGCCGTCCGGGGGCAGCAGGCCGACGGCTACCAGCACGAGTTTCGGTGCCTGCGCGTCCTGCAACCACTGGGGGATCGGGGCATCCATCCCGCCGAGCGCGTCGACGAGCGGGTTGGTGGTGCCCTCCGGGAAGATCGGGATGGCCGGACCGTCCTCGGTGCTGCCCGCGCTCATGGCGGCACCGACACACGCGGGCGAGGTCCGGTACGTGCGGCCGTCGGGAGTGAACTCGCCGCCGACCTCCTGATTTGCCATGTCGAGGTACATGATTCGGCTGTCCAGGCTGCCGGTCAGGTTCTCCGATGCCGAGTCCCACGCGGCGCGCGCGGCCTCGACCTGCCGCTGCCCGATGATGCGGGTGTTCTCGAACTCGTCGTCGGTGGGCCCGTGGCCGGGCCGGAGGTCGAGGTTGGGGGACATGTCGCCGGTGTTCGTCTGCGGGAACGCGGCGACGAACTGCGGCGCGCCGTCGAGGTAGCGGACGCCTTCCCGGTCGTGCTCCCAGAAGTATGCGGCCGCTCCCTTGTTGTCGCCGGAGATCAGATGGTTCGTGTTGGTCAGCGACGCACCGTGGGTCGGGAACCAGTTGATCGCGCCGACGTCACTGCCGCCCTGCGTGATTCGCAGGACCCGCATCGACGTGTCGATGCCGAGGGGGTAGTAGTCCCTGTCCTCGGCGGGGTTGCGGTCGAACGCGATCCGCGATCGGTTGACGCTGGCATCGGTGAGTTCGCTGCGACCGTACGACAGTGAACCAGGGGCGAGGGAGTCGTGCGCGGCGGTGATCGCCTCGACGATGCCGCCGACCTCGGCGTCGAACACCTGACGATTGTGGCCGAGCACGGCGAGGTTGTAGGCGTAGTCGTGGGACGCGCCGCCGCACGCCGCGTGCGAGTGCACGGCCGTGAGCATCACGTTGCGCTCGGTGTACAGGTCGCCGTAGAGCTGCGCGAGTCGGGCGAGCACGGCGTCGTGCACGGACTGGAAGATCATGCAGACGTCGACGCACACGTAGATCACGCGCTGCGTCCCGCCCGACTCGGCGAACGCGAATGCCCGCGCACGGGTGCGCTGATGCAATCCCTCCGCGCGCTGTTCGAAGCTGGAATACCCCATCATCCCGACCTCGGCGACCGGGCCGGTGGCGTCGGAAATGCCGACGCCGACCAGGAATTCGCCGCCGTTATCGGGCCTCGCGGCCGCCGTCCCCGAACCGAGGGCGGCGACCGCCGGAGTCAGGGCCGCCCCCGCGAGCACGCTGCGTCGTCTGATCTGCACTACCGATCGTCCTTTCGGCGGCGAGCCCTCCGGGGTGCCACGAATTGGTCAAGCGTCCAGAACTGTAGCCGGTATTGGACCCCAGTTTGCTGGGCGACGCAACCCACCCCACGTGAGTGACAATGCGTGCCCGCGCACACATCGCCACTCACGTGCGGTCAGACGGGCTGCGCGTCCCCGAACGTCATCTTCAGATCGGGAATCGACGACGTGACGAGAGCCCGCTTCGGAAGTCCCAGCGACCGCAGTTCGTCGGCGATCGGATGGCTGCCCAGTTTCAGCTCCGCGCCACCCGGCCGGGTGCGGACCCCGCTGGGCTTCATGTCCCACGTGGTGAATCGGGTGAGTCCGTCGAGATGCGAGTAGGCGGCGAGCGACGTGCTCGCACCCGATCCCGGCACCGAAATGCCCGGTTTGACGCTCAACTGGACGATCAGCCGACCGTCCCGGCTCACCGACCCGCGTTTGATCGACCCGGCGTGGTCGACGTCGAAATCTGCGAGGACCTTCGGGAAACCCCAGATGCCGCGGCCGGCGGCCAGCGTGAAGTCGCCGTCGACCGGCAGGTGGTGGATCAGCGCACCCGCCCGGCCCCGGGCCAGCGCCTTCAGATCCTGCGGGACGGAGGTGCCGTCGGCCCGGTGATCTCGGACGAGGAACGACACCCCGAACTCGTTGTACGGGCCGAGGTCGCCGTCCACGTAGTCGACGAACACGAGGACGCAGATGCCGCGTCCCGGCCGGAACTGCAGGATCTCCAGGCCGGTGTAGTCGATCAGCGACTGCGCGGCGGCGGTCGGCACCGAATACATCGCCGTGAACGCCGACGCCGACCGGATCTCCACGGGCATGTCGACCTGCCTGCCCAGAACCTGGTGTGACGTCACGGCGCGACCACCCCGCGGAGGCCGTCGGCGCCGAACATGGGCTCGAACATCGACGTGAAGTCGGGGCCGCGACGCAGCATCTGACCGCCGTCGACGTTGATGATCTGCCCGGTGATCCACGTGGAGTCGGGGCCGAGGAGGAACTTGGCGAGCGCGGCGATGTCGGTGACCTCACCGACCCGAGCGATCGGGGTGTTCGCCATGTAGTCGTCCAGGACCGGGCCGCCGTCGGTGATGAGTGCGACGAGGTCGGTGCGGGTCAGTCCGGGCCGGATGCAGTTGACGCGCACGTTGCTGGCCCCGAGTTCGTCGGCGGCGAGTCGCGTCAGATTGTCGACACCCGCCTTGGACGGGCCGTACGCGCCGAACCAGCGGTGCGTGTTGCTGCTCGCGATCGAGGAGATGGTGACGATGGAACCGCCGCCCCCGGCGACGAGCGCCCGGGCGGAATGCTTGATCGTCAGCATGGTGCCGGTGACATTGAGGTCGACGGTTCTGCGCCAGGCGTCGACGTCGAGCTGGGTCACCGGGCCCACGGTTTCATTGCCGCCCGCGCACGCCACCGCGCCGTCGAGCCGGCCGGTGCGCTCGCTCGCCTTCGCGACCGCGCGGATGACGTCGTCCTCGTCGGTGACGTCGGCGACGACCGTGTCGACCGTGCCGGCGGGACCGTCGGTGGTGATCAGCTCTACCGCGCGCGCCAGCTTCTGCTCGTTGCGACCACAGATCGTGACGTGGACGCCCTCGGCGGCCAGGGCGGTGGCGACGCCCAATCCGATGCCACTGCCGCCGCCGGTGACGAGTACCGATGTCTTCGCGAGCCCGCTGTTGCCGTCGTTGGTGACCACGTACACCTCCAGGTGATAGAACTCGTGTCAATTCTTGAGTCGAAGATCTGTGGAAACTTGCCGCTATACCACTGCGTCATAGTAAGAACACGTTCTATTATCGGGGCACGATCGGCGGGATTCAACTGAGGAGCGTCTCGATGAAGGACAGGCCGGAATTCGATCTGATCGACGGACGGTTCTACTCGGGCGAACTGGGCGACCCGCGGCAGGCCTACGCGTGGATGCGGGCGCACGAGCCGGTGTATCGCGCCGACGGAATCCTCGGCGCCGCGTCGTACGAGGCCGTGCTCGCGGCCGAACGCGACCCCGAGTTGTTCTCCAATGCGGGTGGAATCCGGCCCGGGGTGGGACCGCTGCCGCAGATGATCGACATGGACGACCCGCAGCACCTGCAGCATCGGCGCCTCGTCAACGCGGGTTTCACCCGCAAGCAGGTGGAGGCGAAGATCGGCCGGATCCGGGAGATCTGCGATCAGCTCATCGACGCCGTGCTCGACAAGGACGAAGTGGACTTCGTCCGCGATCTGGCGGCGCCGCTGCCCATGGCGGTGGTCGGCGACATGCTCGGCGTCCGCCCCGAGGAACGCGCCACGTTCCTGCAGTGGTCCGACGACCTGATGAACGCCCTCGGCAGCAACGCCACGGACGAGGAACTGCTGGCGCAGGCGAACGCCTACGTGGCGTTCAACGAGTTCACGCTCCGCACCATCGAGGAGCGGCGGAAGAACCCGACCGAAGATCTCACCAGCATCCTCGTGCACAGCGAGATCGACGGGCACCGGCTGAGCGACGAGGACATCGTCGGCGAAACCCTGCTGATCCTCATCGGTGGTGACGAGACCACCCGGCACGTCCTGAGCGGCGGCATGGAACAACTGATGCGCCACCCCGCACAGCAGGCGCGTCTCGCGAGCGACCCCGACGGAATTCCGGCGGCGGTCGAGGAGATGCTGCGCTGGTCGTCGCCGATCAAGAACATGTGCCGCACCGTCACCCGCGACGTCGAATTCTTCGGAACCGACCTGCGTGAGGGCGAGAAGATGATGCTGCTGTTCGAATCCGCCAACTTCGACGAGGCAGTATTCGAGAATCCCGACGTCTTCGACATCGAGCGGTCGCCGAACCCGCACGTCGCGTTCGGTTTCGGCACCCACTTCTGCCTCGGCAACCAACTCGCCCGGCTCGAAGCGAAGATCATGTTCGAGCAACTGCTCTCGCGGCTGCCCGACATGATGCTCGTCGACGACGGCCCGCTGCGGCGGCGTCCCGCCAACTTCGTGTCCGGGCTCGAGGAGATGCCGGTGAAAGTGGCGTAGGCGTTCCGCCGCCCGTGCGTGGTGAAGGAGTCTCTGGACTCGTCAACCACGCACGGGCGGCGGAGCCGCCTACTCCGGTGCGCCGATGTTCAGCTCATCCGGGTGCGCGCCGACGCGGGTGCCGTCGTCCATCGTCTCGATCTCGCTGAGGTCCTGCTCGCTCAGTTCGAAATCGAACACGTCGATGTTTTCGCGGATCCGCGATTCGTGGACCGACTTGGGGATGACGATCAGCCCGCTCTGCAGATGCCAGCGGATCAGCACCTGCGCCGCGCTCTTGCTGTGCCGGTCACCGATGCGGGTGATGATCGGATCGGTGAGCAGGGTGTTCGGCTTGGACGCGTCGCCCCAGCCGGAGTTGCTGGTGCCGCCGAGCGGGCTCCACGACTCGACCGCGATGCCGTGCTCGACGGCGAACTCGCGGATCGGCTGCTGCGCCAGGTGCGGATGCAACTCCACCTGGTCGACCGCCGGGACGACGCCGCCCCGGTCGATCAGCAACTGCAGGTGGCGGGGCTCGAAATTGCACACACCGATCGCCTTGGCGCGACCCGACTCGGCGATCTTCTCCAGCGCGTCCCACGTGCGGAGGATGCGGTCGTCGTCCTGCAGCGGCCAATGGATCAGGTACAGGTCGACGTAGTCCACGCCGAGACGTCCGAGGCTCGCGTCGAACGCTTTCAACGCCGGCTCGTAGCCCTGGTCCGCGTTCCACAACTTGGTGGTGAGGAACACGTCCTCACGCGGGACTCCGGACGTCGCGATGCCGCGCCCGACGCCTTCTTCGTTGCCGTACGCGGAGGCGGTGTCGATGTGCCGGTAGCCCGCCTCGTCCAGGGCGAACCGGACCGCGTGTTCGGTCTCGTCGTTGCCTGCCTGCCACACTCCCAGGCCGAGCTGCGGGACGATGGTTCCGGAATTCAGCACGATGCTGGGTACTCGAGGACTCATGCTGTCCAGGCTATCGACTGCGGTGGCGTCGCGAGGGGTTCATGCGCAGCCTGGCATCATGCGGAGGTGACCCGAATTCGGCTATTGGCGACGGACCTCGACGGCACCCTGCTGCGGTCGGACCGCACGATCTCCCCGCGCACCGCACAGGCGATGGCGGACGCGCGCCAGTCGGGGGTCGAGGTGGTGTGGGCCACGGCCCGAGCCCGGCACTCCGTGCACGCGTTGGCGCAGTCGTGCGGGTTCCGCGGGAAGGCGATCTGCGCGAACGGTGCCGTGGTCCTCGACCTGTCCGACGGAACCCCGGTGATCACGGCGACGACGACGATCGCGATGGCGTCGGCTGCTGCGGCGATGGACCGGGTGCGGACGCTGATGCCGGGTGTCGTGTTCGCGAACGTCGGCCCGACGCGTTTCGTCGCCGAACCCGCGTACGCCGCGCTGTGCGAGTTCGCAGACCATCACCGGCACCCGCACGAGATGACGCTGTCGGAACTGCTGCCCGACATGGACGAGCCGATGGTGAAGATCGTCGCCCGGCACCCCGAGGTGCCCAGCGCGGACCTGTACCGGGCGGCCGTCGCTGCGGGCGTCGACGGCGTCGAACTGACGCATTCCGGTGCACCGTATGTGGAGATGGCGGCGTCCGGGGTGTCCAAGGCGAGCGCCCTGGCGCAGCTGTGCGCGGTCGACGGGATCTCGACGGCAGAGGTCGCTGTCGCGGGAGACGCCATCAACGACGTCCCGATGCTCACGTGGGCGGGGACGGCGCTCTGCCCGTCCAACGCGCTGCCGGAAGTCCTCGCCCTCGCCGATCGGGTGTTGCCGAGCAACGACGAGGACGGGGTCGCGAGCTACCTGGAGGGGCTGGTGGGCGCTCCGCGCCCGTGAGCACTTAGCGAGTCCAGAGACTCGTCAACCACGCACGGGCGGCGGAGCCGCCTACAGCCCGGCGGCGGTGGCGAGCTCGGCCAGGTACTCCCGCGGCTGCCCGAAGAGCTGCGCGCTCCCGTGCGCACGCTTGAAGTACAGCTGCGCGTCGTGTTCCCACGTGATCGCGATGCCGCCGTGCAACTGGATGGCCTCGGCCGCGACCTGTTGCAGTGCCTCCGAGCAGTACACCTTCGCGATGACGGCGTCCTCGTGCGTCCCCGACAGCGCCGCCGCGTACGACATCGACCGGGCCGTCTCGACGAGGGCGTACATGTCGGCCATGCGGTGCTTCAGCGCCTGGAACGATCCGATGGCCCGCCCGAACTGCTTGCGCGACTTCGCGTACTCGACCGTCTGCTCCAGCGCCGCTGACGCCGCACCCACCTGCTCCGCCGACAACGCGACCAACGCGACGGCGCGGATCTGCTCGGTGAGGTCGGTGGGGGAGACGAGCCGGCGCGCCGCGACCCCGTCGAACACGACCTCCGACAGTGGACGTGTCGGGTCCATCGCCGGGACGCGACGACGCGTCACGCCCTCGGCCGACGGGTCGACCTCGAACAGGCCCTCGGACGTGAGAACCAGCAGCACGTCCGCGACGTCACCGCCGAGCACGTACGACGCCGTCCCCGACAGCGCCTCGCCCGAAAAAGTGACCCCGAAGTCACGCCACCCGGACGGACCGGCCCAGCACAGCGCGGCCACCGACCCCGCCGCGATGCCGGGGAGGAGGCGGGCGCACGCGTCGTCGTCCCCCGACAGCACCAGCGCCTGCGCCGCGAGCACGGCGCTGCCCAGCATCGGCGACGGCGTCAGCGTGCGGCCCAGCTCTTCCTGCACTACATGGACTTCCAGCAGCGATGCGCCGACGCCGTCGTACTTCTCCGGCACGGCGAGCGCGGCGACACCGATCTGCTCGCACAACTTGGACCACAGCGCGTCGTCGTAACCGTGATCCGCGGTCGTCGCCCGGCGGACGGCGGCGGAGTCGGAATGCTTGCCCAGCAGGTCGCGGACGGATTCCCGCAGCGCGGCCCGTTCGTCGTTGTCGAAACTCACGACACACCTACCAGTGAATCGACGACGCGGCCGCGGTGGAACGCCGGCGTGCCCCAGGCCGTGACCAGCGCCCGGACCTTCGTCAACCACAGCGACAGGTCGTGCTCCTGGGTGTACCCGATGGCGCCGTGCACCTGCAGCGCGACCCGCGCGGCCCGGTACGCGGCGTCCCCGCACGCCACCTTGGCGGCCGAGACGTCGCGGGAACTGTCGGCCGACCCGTCCCGCACGGACAGCGCGGCGCCGTGCAGCAGCGGCCGTGACATCTCCAGACCGACGGCCACCTCGGCGAGGTGATGCTTGATGGCCTGGAACTGTCCGATCACCTTGCCGAACTGCTTGCGCTGCTTGGCGTAGTCGGTGGTGACGTCGAGCAGGGTCTGCCCGAGGCCCTGCAACTGTGCTGCGGTGGCGAGGGCGCCGAGGTCGAACGCGGGCGAAAAGTCCGCGTCGCCGAGCGCATCGGTCGCCGTCAGCGGGAACAACCGTCGCGACTGGTCGACCGAGTTCTGCACCGCACCGGGCGCGCCGACGTTCACCGTCGACTCGTCGACGAGCAGGACCAGATCGACTGCGTCGGCATCGACCGCGAACGGCACGTGCGGCGCGGCGGCCACGGTGGCAAGTGATCCGGATGCCAACGCGGACAGCCGGTCCGGTTCCGCCTGCGCGAGCAGGGCCGGTGCGACGGCGACGGTTTCGGCCACCGGGCCGGGTACGGCATGGCGTCCGAGTTGTTCGACGGCCACGACGAGGTCGACGGCGTCGGCGCCCAGACCGTCGTGCTCGTCGGCGATGAGCAGACCGTTGACGCCGGTCTCGGCGAGGCGCTGCCACACCTTCAGGCCGGGCCCGGTATCGCCGGTGTTCCACGACCGGATCACCGACGGCATGTCGGATTTTGACAGCAGCGCGTCGATGCTGGACGCGAAGTCCTGGTGGGAGGAGTCGAGTGTGAATCTCATCGATCCGCCTTCGGTAGGCCGAGCAGCCGCTCGGCGATCACGTTCTTCTGAATCTCGTTGGTGCCGGCGTAGATCGGACCGGACAGGGAGAACAGGTAGCCGTCCATCCAGTTGTCCGCGAATTCCGCCGAGGCGCCCTGCAATTCGAGTGCGGTCTCGTGTGTGGCGATGTCCCACTCTGACCAGAACACCTTGTTGATGGACGATTCGGCGCCCAGTTGCCCGCCGTCGGCGAGCCGGGTGACGGTGCCGAACGTGTTCAGCTGGTACGCGCGGGCGCCGATCCAGGCGTCGGCGACCCGGTTGCGCAGGGCGGTGTCGTCGGTGCGTCCCGTGGTCTCGAACAGTTCCACCAGCCGATCGACCGTCGCCAGGAACCGGCCCGGACTGCGCAGCGACAGCCCGCGTTCATTGGATGCCGTGCTCATCGCGACCCGCCAGCCCTCGTTGACGCCGCCGATCACTCCGGACTCGCCGGGGTTCGCGGGGTCGTCCGGGACGAAGACGTCCTCGAGGAAGATCTCCGCGAAACCTGGCTCGCCGTCCAACTGGTCGATCGGCCGGACCGTGACGCCCTTCGACCGCAGGTCGAACATGAAGTACGTGATTCCCTTGTGCCGCTGCGCGTCCGGATCGGACCGGAACAGCCCGAAACCCCAATCCGCGAAGCTCGCGCGGGAACTCCACGTCTTCTGCCCGTTCAGCACCCAGCCGCCGTCGACGCGCCGGGCCGTGGAGCGGAGCGAGGCGAGGTCGCTCCCCGACTCCGGCTCCGACCACGCCTGCGCCCAGATGTCGTCGGCGCGGGCCATCCGCGGCATGATGCGGGCGAGCTGGTCGGCGTTCGCGTGCTCGAACAGCGTCGGGGCGAGCAGGAAGATGCCGTTCTGACTGACGCGTCCGGGTGCGCCGGAGCGGTAGTACTCCTCCTCGAACACCACCCATTCCAGCAGCGACGCATCGCGTCCACCCAGTTCCTCCGGCCACGACACGACCGACAACCGGGCGTCCGCGAGAGTGCGTTCCCACTCGCGGTGCGCCTCGAAACCCTCGGCGGTGTCCATCGACGGCAGCGGCTCGGCCGGCACGTTGTCCTTCAGGAACGCTCGTACCTCGTCGCGGAACGCGAGAGTGGCGTCGTCGTACTCCAGATCCACTTACTTGGCCCCGTTCTCCGAGTTACGTGCGCTCTCCGCCATCGACTTGGCGTTCATGCCGCCGAGCGGATCGGTGTCGATCTCGGCGTTGTGCGCGTGCGCGAAGTGGTGCAGTCCGAAGACGGAGTCCATCCCGTTCCGCATGCCCATCTGGTCCTCGCACTGGTTGACGGCCTTCTTGGTGAGCGCGAGACCGAACCGCGGCATCGCCGAGATCCGGCCGGCGATCGCGAGTGTTTCCTTCTCCAGGTCCTCGCGGGGCACGACGCGGTTGACCATGCCCACCTCGTAGGCGCGCTGAGCCGTGAAACGGTCACCGGTGTACAGGATTTCCTTCGCGAACCGCGGTCCGAGCATCCAGGGGTGCGCGAAGTACTCGACACCGGGAATGCCCATACGTACGACCGGATCGGAGAAGAACGCGTCGTCCGACGCCACGATGAGGTCGCACACCCACGCCAGCATCAGGCCGCCGGCGATGCACGCGCCCTGCACCATCGCGATGGTCGGCTTCGGGATCTCCCGCCAGCGGCGGCACATCCCGAGGTACACCTCCATCTCGCGCGCGAACCGCTGGTCGCCGCCCGGCTTGTCGACGTGGTCCCACCACATCACGGCCTTGTTGTCGTACTGCACGTGATGGTCGCGGCCGGGGGTCCCGATGTCGTGTCCGGCGCTGAAATGCTTGCCGTTGCCGGCGAGGACGATCACCTTCACGTCGTCGTCCTCGACCGCACGCTCGAACGCGGCGTCGAGGGCATACGTCATCACCGAGTTCTGGGCGTTGCGGTAGTCGGGGCGGTTGAGCGTCACGAATGCCACGCCGTCGCGCACCTCGTAGGTGACGACGTCACCCTCGTCCGGAACCGTCATTTCTTCTCCTCACGCAGAACGTTTTTCATGACCTTCCCGGAGGGGTTCCGGGGGAGGGAGTCGACGAAGCGCACCGATCGGGGCACCTTGAAGTTGGCGAGGTGCTCCTTGCAGTACGCGATCACCTCGTCCTCGGTGACCGCGGTCTTGGTCACGATGTACGCGCGCCCGACCTCGCCCATCCGCTCGTCGGGCACACCGATGACTGCAGACTCGGCGACGCCGTCGAGTCGGGCAAGAGCGTTCTCCACCTCAGCGGGATACACGTTGAAACCGCCGGAGATGTACATGTCCTTGAGACGGTCGGTGATGTCGACGTACCCGCGGTCGTCGAGGGTGCCGACGTCGCCGGTGTGCAGCCAGCCGTCCGCGTCGACGGTCTTGGCGGTGGCCTCCGGATCGTCGAGGTAGCCGAGCATCACGTTCTCGCCGCGGACGAGGATCTCGCCCTGGTCGCCGATGCGGACCTCCATGCCGGGGATCGCCCGGCCCGACGTCGTCGAAACGGTCACCGGGTCGTCGTCGGTGCGGCACATGGTGACCACCACCGCCTCGGTCTGCCCGTAGGCGGTGAGGACGGCGTCGAAACTCAGTTCCGACTGCATGCGTTCGACGAGCGCCACCGGGACCGCAGCTGCGCCGGTGACGGCGACCCGCAGGCTGGACAGGTCGTACTTCGGGCGGTCGGGGTGATCGAGGATCGACTGGAAGATGGTCGGTGCGCCGGGCAGCACGGTGATCTGCTCGTCGTGCACCGTCGCCATCACCTTCGGGACGTCGAACACCGCCATCGGCACCACGGTTGCGCCGTTCAGGAGGCAGACCAGGAATCCGGCCTTGTATCCGAACGTGTGGAAGAAGGGATTGATGATGAGGTAGTTGTCCTCGTCGGTCACCTCCGCGCACTCACCCCATGCCCCGGCGATGCCGACCGTCTGCCGGTGCGCCGACATCACGCCCTTGCTGCGTCCCGTGGTGCCCGACGTGAACATGACGTCCGAGACGTCGTCGGGGGAGACGGCCTCGGCGCGTGCGTCCGCCTCGGCCCGGGTCTCCTCGTCGGCGAGGGCGAGGAAGTCGTCGTAGTCGTACACGCCCGGTGTTTGGACGTCGCCGCCGTCGACGGGTACGCGGACGACGGTCGGCACGTCGAGGGTGCTCGACGCATCCCGTAGTGCGGCGTAGCGGTCGGCGCCGAGGAACATGCCCGCGACGACCAGCGCGGTGGCCTTGGTGCGCTCGAGCAGGTCGGCCGCCTCGGTCGGTGTGTAGCGGGTGTTGATCGGCACCAGCGTCGCACCGGCGTAGTGGATGCCGAGTGCCGCGACAACCCAGTGGTACGTGTTGGGCGACCAGACGGCGACGTGCGCGCCGGGCTGCACACCCTGGGAACAGAGTGCGGCGGCGAAATCGCGGACACGGTCGTGCAGTTGTGTGAAGGTCAGACGGACGTCGCCGTCCGCCACGGCTGTGAGCTCGCCGAATTCACGTGCGGCCCGTTTCAGGGCGGACGGGGTGGTTGTCGGTTGTTCGGTCACTGGGCTCCCTACCTACCTAGCAAGTGCTTGGTAGGTTATCTTACAGACGTGGACCAGAGCGAGAGCCCGGACGGGCTGATCACCGACGACGACTTTGCGCAGACCGTCAGGACCTGGCTGGCAGACAACCTGACCGGGGACTTCGCGCGACTCAAAGGCAAGGGCGGACCCGGCAGCGAGCACGAGTTCTTCGAAGAACGCCTCGCCTGGGACCGTCACCTCGCCGCCGCGGGATGGACCTGCCTCGGCTGGCCGAAGGAACACGGCGGCCGCGGAGCCACGCTCGCCCAGCAAGTGGTCTTCCATCAGGAGTACGCCGAGTCGGGCGCGCCGGCCCGGGTCAGTCACGTCGGCGAGGAACTGCTCGGTCCGACGCTCATCGCGTTCGGCACCGAGGAACAGAAGCGTCGCTTCCTGCCCGGAATCAATACCGTGACGGAACTGTGGGCGCAGGGCTACTCCGAGCCGGGCGCCGGTTCCGACCTCGCGAACGTCTCGACCACCGCGCGCCGGGACGGCGACAAATGGGTGATCAACGGGCAGAAGGTATGGACGTCGCTCGCGCACGTCGCGCAATGGGCGTTCGTGCTGTGCCGCACCGAGCCGGGCTCGAAGCGGCATC
Source organism: Rhodococcus jostii NBRC 16295 (assembly GCF_001894825.1). Lineage (GTDB taxonomy): Bacteria > Actinomycetota > Actinomycetes > Mycobacteriales > Mycobacteriaceae > Rhodococcus_F > Rhodococcus_F jostii. Next base: position 204,685 of record NZ_BCWY01000003.1, read on the forward strand.
AGGGCCTGAGCTTCCTGCTCGTCCCGCTCGACCAGCCCGGCGTCACCGTCCGGCCCATCCAGCAACTCACCGGCACGTCCGAGTTCAACGAGGTGTTCTTCGACGACGCCGTCACCGACGCGGATCTGGTGGTCGGGGACCCCGGCGACGGCTGGCGGGTCGCGATGGGACTGCTCACCTTCGAACGCGGCGTGTCCACGCTCGGACAGCAGATCGGTTTCGCCCGCGAACTGCAGGGCGTCGTCGACCTCGCGAAAGCCAACGGTGCCGCCGCCGATCCGAACATCCGCGAGAAGATCGCCCGCGCCTGGGTGGGACTGCGAGTGATGCGGGCGCACGCGCTGCGCACCCTCGAAGCGGTCGACGCCGGGACGTCCGGTTCGGAGGCGTCCGTCGCGAAACTGTTGTGGGCCAACTGGCACCGCGACCTCGGACAGCTCGCCATGGAGGTGCAGGGCGCGGCGTCGCTGCTCGCCCCGGTCGGGGCGTCGTCCGACATCACGGACCCCGAACATCTCGAACTGGGCGAATGGCAGCGGCTGTTCCTGTTCACCCGCGCCGACACGATCTACGGCGGATCCAACGAGATCCAGCGCAACATCATCTCCGAGCGCGTGCTCGGACTTCCCCGAGAGGCCCGTTCATGACCACTACTCCACTCGCCACCGCGCCCGTCGAGACCCCGGGCCACGACCTGCTGAAGGGCAAGAAGGTCGTCGTCACCGCGGCCGCCGGCACCGGCATCGGGTTCGCGTCCGCGCGACGTGCCCTGCTCGAGGGCGCCGACGTGCTGGTGTCCGACTGGCACGAACGCCGCCTGCTCGAGACCAAGGAGAAGCTGGCCGCCGAGTTCCCGGGGCAGGCGGTCGAGGCGCTGACGTGCGACGTGTCCAGCACCGAGCAGGTGGACGCGCTGATTTCCGGGGCCGCCGGCGCGCTGGGCCGGATCGACGTCCTCGTCAACAATGCCGGGCTCGGCGGCGAGACACCTCTCGTCGACATGACGGACGAGGAGTGGGACCGCGTCCTCGACATCACGTTGAACGGAACGTTCCGGGCCACCCGCGCCGCGCTGCGCTACTTCAAGGGGGTGGAGCACAACGGGGTGCTCGTCAACAACGCGTCCGTCCTCGGCTGGCGGGCCCAGCATTCGCAGGCGCACTACGCGGCGGCGAAGGCCGGGGTCATGGCGCTGACCCGGTGCAGCGCCATCGAGGCCGCCGAATACGGGGTCCGGATCAACGCCGTCGCACCGTCCATCGCGCGGCACGCGTTCCTCGCGAAGGTGACCAGTGAGGAACTCCTCGACAAACTGGCGTCCGGCGAGGCGTTCGGCCGCGCCGCCGAGGTGTGGGAGATCGCCGCCACCATCGCCATGCTCGCCAGCGACTACACCACCTACCTCACCGGCGAGGTCGTGTCGATCTCGTCGCAGAGGGCGTAGGCGGCTCCGCCGCCCGTGCGTGGTTGACGAGTGTCTGGACTCCTTGACCGCGCACAGGGCCGAAGGCCCTAACAAGCGCTTGGTTGATAGGATGGCACGATGACTCCACCCCAGGGCACCGACGATTCGGCAAACAAGTCCGGACGCAGGGCCGAACTCCTCGACATCGCGGCCACCCTGTTCGCGGAACGCGGCCTGCGGGCCACCACCGTCCGCGACATCGCCGACGCCGCAGGCATCCTGTCGGGCAGCCTGTACCACCACTTCGATTCCAAGGAATCGATGGTCGACGAGATCCTACGGGGCTTCCTCGACGACCTGTTCGGCAAGTACCGCGAGATCGTCGCGTCCGGACTCGACTGTCGCGCGACCCTCGAAGCGCTGGTCACCACGTCGTACGAGGCGATCGACGCGTCGCATTCGGCGGTCGCGATCTATCAGGACGAGGTGAAGCACCTCGTCGCCAACGAGCGGTTCGCGTACCTGTCCGAACTGAACACCGAGTTCCGGGAGCTGTGGATGGGTGTGCTCGAGGCGGGTGTGAAGGACGGCACCTTCCGGGCAGACATCGACGTCGAGCTCGCCTTCCGGTTCCTCCGCGACACCGCCTGGGTCGCCGTCCGCTGGTACCGGCCCGGCGGCTCGGTCACGGTCGACACCGTGGCCAAGCAGTACCTCTCGATCGTCCTGGACGGACTTGCGAGTCCCCACAACTGACTAGGAGTTTCACATGACCGAGGCCTACATCGTCGATGCCGTTCGCACCCCGATCGGCAAGAAGAACGGTGGCCTGTCCGGCGTGCATCCCGCAGACCTGGGTGCGCACGTCATCAAGGCGATCGTCGAGCGCACGGGCATCGACCCCGCCGGTGTCGACGACGTCGTCTTCGGTTGCGTCGACGCGATCGGCGGGCAGGCCGGCAACATCGCCCGCACCGCGTGGCTCGCCGCCGGCTACCCGGAGGAGGTCCCCGGTGTCACCGTCGACCGGCAGTGCGGGTCGAGTCAGCAGGCCGTGCACTTCGGGGCGCAGGCGATCCTGAGCGGCACCGCCGACCTGATCGTCGCCGGCGGTGTGCAGAACATGAGCCAGATCCCGATCGCGTCGGCGATGGTGGTCGGTCAGCAGTACGGATTCGACACCCCGTTCGGCGGGTCGACGGGCTGGACGGAACGCTACGGCGACCAGGAGGTGTCGCAGTTCAACGGCGCCGAACTGATCGCGGACAAGTGGGACATCAGCCGCGAGGAACTCGAGCGCTGGGCCCTGCAGAGCCACGAGCGGGCGAGGACGGCCATCGCCGAAGGTCGCTTCGACCGCGAGATCGTCCCGTTCGGTGACGTGACGACGGACGAGGGTCCCCGCGAGACCAGCCTCGAGAAGATGGCCGCACTGAAGACCCTCACCGAGGGCGGGCGTCTCACGGCGGCGGTCGCGAGCCAGATCTCCGACGGCGCGAGCGCGGTGCTGCTGGCCTCACCGGAAGCGGTCGAGAGGTACGGACTGACGCCCCGCGCCCGCATCCACCACCTCAGTGCCCGCGGCGCCGACCCCATCTTCATGCTCAGCGCCCCGATCCCGGCCACGCGCTACGCGCTGGAGAAGACGGGCCTCGGCATCGACGACATCGACCTGGTCGAGATCAACGAGGCGTTCGCGCCGGTGGTCCTCGCGTGGATCAAGGAGATCGGGGCCGACCCGGCGAAGGTCAACGTCAACGGCGGCGCCATCGCCCTCGGCCACCCGCTCGGCGCGACGGGTACCAAGTTGATGGCGACGCTCCTCAACGAACTCGAGCGCACCGGCGGCCGCTACGGTCTGCAGACCATCTGCGAGGGCGGCGGCACCGCGAACGCCACCATCATCGAACGCCTGTGAGTACTTGTTAACCGCGGGCGGTTAACAAGTACTCACAGGCTCAGGTGCGGGCATGACCGGCGATGTCCTCGGTGAACGCCTGCATCATCTCGGAGGTGAGAGTGGGACGCACCGTGCCGATCACGTCGAGGTAGTCCTGGGTGCCGGCATGGCAGCGTCCGCCCGAATCGACGCTGCACTCGAAGGTCGCCTGCGCAACGGTCCGCGCCGCATGCGCAACATCGGCGGGGGTGTAGCCCTCGGTCGCGCCGACGAGGGCAGACACGTCGACCTGTTCGTTGCCGAGATACCGCTCCCAGAGGGAGTACCGGGCCTCCGCGTCGGGGGCCCCGATCGGCAGCACGTAGTCGAAACGTCCGTGGCGCAGGAACGCATCATCCAGTGCGCGAACAGAATTGGTGGCGCAAACCAGTAGGCGTCCGCCGCGTTCGCGGAAGTTGACGATCGACTTCAGCAGTTCGTTCACGACCCCGACGGACTGCGATCCGGGCCGGCGACGTGCTGCCACCTCCTCGACCTCGTCGATGAACACGACGACGTGTTCGAGTTCGTCCATCGACGTGAATGCCTCTCCGAGGCCGGCGGCCAGACCGTTCTCGCTCGACGCGAGCCGTGACGGGAACAGTTCGACGAACGGCCAGCCGAGCCGGCTGGCGATGGCACGCGCGAAAGTCGTTTTCCCGGTGCCGGGCGGCCCGAACAGCACCACGGCGCGGGGTGCTGCGACTCCGTGGTCGGCCGCCAGCGACGGCCTCGACAGCGGGAGCACAATCTTGCGTTCTATCAGCGACTTCTCCCGGGTCATGCCGGCCACCTGTTTCCACAGTCCGGCGGGCGGCACCGCACCGCCGAGCGTCGCCAGGACCCCGGCGGTGCGGGGCGAGACCGTCTCCAGCTTCTCGTAGTACGTGACTCCGGTGCGGGCCGCGAATCCGGAATTGGTCAGAGCGGTCGCACCGGTCTCGCCATCGGGGAGGAGGGCCGTCACCCGCCGCACTCCTCTGGCCAGGAGCCGGTGCTCGAGCTGCGACAGCAGTTCGCTGCCGAGCCCTCTTCCTCGCCATTCGGGGTCGAGGGAGATGCGCATGATCCAGGCACGGTCTTCGTCGACGCGACTGACTGCCGTACCCACGATGCTCCCGTCCTTCACCGCGACGACGGCCGGATGACGGTTCAGCAAGCTCCCGACCACGTCCGACAACGCGAACAGGGGTGGTTGGTCCGTGGTGGTGGAACTGCTGTCCATGCGCACGACGGCCTCGAGATCCTCGGGTTCGAAGTCGCGGATATTCCAGGCGTCCACGCGCCCTCCCTGAAGTGGATGGCGGAAATCCTCAGCGTACGTCCCCTGTGAGTACTTATTAACCGCCCGCGGTTAACAAGTACTCACAGGCGCGAAGCGCTACGCTCGAATCGACAGGTGACGAGTCCTGAACGGGGCCGTGATGCACGAGTTGGCAATCACCCAGAGCGTCGTCGACGCCGTCTGCGAAACCGCCGCGGGACGGACGGTCCACAGCGTGCGCGTGCAGGTGGGTGCGTTGACAGCCGTGGTCGCCGATTCGATGCAGTTCTGTTTCGAGCTGGTCACCGAAGGGACCGTCGCGCACGGAGCCCGCCTCGACATCGACCACACCCCGGGCGGCGCGCACTGCCGAGAGTGCGGTGACGACTTCGTGCTCACCGACCTGGTGTTGCTGTGCCCGTGCGGAAGTGCGGACGTGGAGGTCACGTCGGGGCGGGAACTACGAATCCTCTCGATGGAAGTGAGTTGACGCATATGTGTGCCACCTGTGGATGCGGAGACGAGACCGGCACCAGGATCACGGTGCCCCACGACCACGAGCACCCCCACGACCACGACCACGAGCACCCGCACGACCACGAGCACACCCACGAACATCCGCACGAGCACGAGCACGAACATCCGCACGAGCACGAGCACACCACCGAGACGGTCACGCTCGAGCAGAAGGTGCTGGCGAAGAACGACGTCGCGGCGGAACGCAACCGGGGCTGGCTCGCGGGACGCGGGGTGCTCGCGCTCAATGTGATGAGCTCGCCGGGTTCGGGGAAGACGACGCTGCTCGAGCGGACGATCGCCGACATCGGCGGGCAGCGACGGGTCTCGGTGGTCGAAGGAGACCAGGAGACGATGCTCGACGCGAATCGCATCAAGGCGACGGGTTGTGCTGTGGTGCAGGTGAACACGGGCGCCGGTTGTCACCTCGACGCGGAGATGATGCGGGACGCGCTGACCGCCCTCGACCCCGAATCGGACTCGCTGCTGTTCATCGAGAACGTGGGCAATCTGGTCTGTCCCGCACTGTTCGACCTCGGTGAGAAGAGCAGGGTGGTGGTGATCTCGGTGACCGAGGGGACGGACAAGCCGCTCAAGTATCCGCACATGTTCGCGGCGGCGAACCTGGTGATCGTGAACAAGGCGGACCTGTTGCCGTACGTGGATTTCGACGTCGACCTCTGCGGAAAGTACGCCCGGTCGGTGAACCCCGACCTGCAGATGATCACGCTGTCGGCGACCACCGGTCAGGGCATTCAGCAGTGGTACGACTGGATCGCGACGCAATGAGGCCCTTACACGACCAGCCGGCCGCGCGCGTCACGACGCGCCGGGGACCGTTGACATCCGCTCGGCGGCGGAGCTAAATAAATATCAGCGCCACACAGGTGGGCCGACGGTCGACTCCGGTGGCGACAGGAGTTGTGTTCACTCCGGAAAGCGACCTGCTATGCCGACACAGGAAGCAATCAACGCCGAGGACACCCTGATTCACGTGCTGTGGATCAATGCGGGACTCAGTTGCGACGGCGATTCGGTGGCCTTGACAGCGGCGACGCAGCCCAGCGTCGAGGAGATTGCCCTGGGGGCCCTGCCGGGCCTACCTAAAGTGGCCGTGCACTGGCCGCTGATCGACTTCGAGAACGGCCCGGAGGGCGGCGCCGACGACTTCCTGGAGTGGTTCTGGAAGGCGGACCGCGGCGAGCTCGAACCCTTCGTCCTGGTGGTGGAGGGCTCGATCCCCAACGAGCAACTTCACGACGAGGGTTACTGGTGCGGTTTCGGCAACAATCCCGAGACGGGCCAGCCGGTGACGACGAGCGAATGGCTCGATCGTCTCGCTCCGAAGGCGACGGCGATAGTCGCGGCGGGAACGTGCGCCACGTACGGCGGAATCCACGCGATGGCCGGTAATCCGACCGGTGCGATGGGCGTTCCCGATTATCTCGGCTGGGACTGGAAGTCGAAGGCCGGCATCCCGATCGTCTGCGTACCCGGATGCCCGATCCAGCCGGACAATCTGTCGGAGACGCTGACGTATCTCCTCTACATGGCCACCGATCAGGCGCCGATGATTCCGCTCGACGACGCATTGCGTCCGCAGTGGTTGTTCGGGGCCACGGTGCACGAGGGCTGCGACCGCGCCGGCTACTACGAGCAGGGCGATTTCGCGACCGAGTACGGTTCGCCGAAATGCATCGTGAAGCTGGGGTGCTGGGGTCCCGTCGTCAAGTGCAACGTCCCGAAGCGGGGCTGGATCAACGGTGTCGGTGGGTGCCCGAATGTGGGCGGTATCTGCATCGGGTGCACGATGCCGGGCTTCCCGGACAAGTTCATGCCGTTCATGGACGAGCCGCCGGGCGGCAAGCTGTCCACGGTCGCATCCGGGCTGTACGGGTCGGCTATCCGGAGCCTGCGCAAGATCACCAAGCACACGTTGGACCAGGAACCGCACTGGCGCAGTCGCGGTACGAAACTGACCACGGGCGCCACACGCACCTGGTAGTCCCGCTCGGGGGCTCGGGCGGTAGTCCGCCGGCCTCGAACACTGAGAGGTACGTCGATGACAACGATCATTCCGGAACCTTCGCACAAGTCGGAATCCGACGGCCTGGTCGAGATGGCGTGGGATCCGATCACGCGCATCGTGGGCAGCCTGGGTATCTACACGAAGATCGACTTCAAGCAGAAGGAAGTCGTGGAGTGCCACAGCACCTCGTCGATCTTCCGCGGCTATTCGATCTTCATGAAAGGTAAGGATCCCCGCGACGCCCATTTCATCACGAGCCGTATCTGCGGCATCTGTGGTGACAACCATGCGACGTGTTCGTGTTACACCCAGAACATGGCGTACGGTGTGCAGCCCCCGCACATCGCTGAGTGGATCGTCAACCTCGGCGAGGCTGCGGAATACATGTTCGACCACAACATTTTTCAGGAGAACCTCGTCGGCGTGGACTTCTGCGAGAAGATGGTCTCCGAGACCAATCCCGGGGTGCTGGCGCAGGCGGAGAAGACCGAGGCGCCGCACGCGGGCGAGCACGGCTACAAGACCATCGCCGACATCATGCGCTCGCTCAACCCGTTCACCGGTGAGTTCTATCGCGAGGCGCTGCAGGTCAGCCGGTGGACGCGAGAGATGTTCTGTCTCATGGAAGGTCGGCACGTGCACCCGTCCACCCTGTATCCGGGTGGGGTCGGCACGGTGGCGACGATCCAGCTGATGACCGACTACACGACGCGTCTGATGCGGTACGTGGAGTTCATGAAGAAGGTCGTGCCCATGCACGACGATCTGTTCGACTTCTTCTACGAGGCGATGCCCGGGTACGAGAAGGTCGGCCTGCGCCGCACTCTGCTCGGTTGCTGGGGGTCGTTCCAGGATCCGGCGGTCTGCAACTTCTCCTACAAGGACATGGAGAAGTGGGGCCGGGCCATGTTCGTGACGCCCGGCATCGTGGTGGACGGCAAACTGATCACGACGTCCCTCGTCGACATCAACCTCGGTATCCGAATCCTTCTGGGCAGTTCGTATTACGACGACTGGACCGATCAGGAAATGTTCGTGAAGAACGATCCGCTCGGAAACCCGATCGATCGCCGGCATCCGTGGAACCAGCACACCAACCCGCACCCGCAGAAGCGCGACATGGAGGACAAGTACAGCTGGGTGATGTCGCCGCGGTGGTTCGACGGCACCGACCACCTCGCGCTGGACACCGGCGGCGGGCCGCTGGCGCGGCTGTGGAGCACCGCCCTCGCGGGGCTCGTCGACATCGGGTACGTGCAGTCGACCGGGCACAGCGTGAAGATCAACCTGCCGAAGACCGCCCTGAAGGGGCCGGTCGAGTTCGAATGGAAGATCCCGCAGTACGGCAGCAACACGATCGAGCGGGACCGGGCGCGCACCTACTTCCAGGCGTACGCGGCGGCGTGTGCACTGCACTTCGCGGAGAAGGCGCTCGCCGAGATCCGGGCCGGGCACACGAAGACGTGGGAGAAGTTCGAGGTTCCCGACGAGGGCATCGGCTGCGGCTTCACGGAGGCGGTGCGCGGAGTCCTGTCGCACCACATGGTGATTCGCGACGGCAAGATCGCGAACTACCACCCGTACCCGCCGACACCGTGGAACGCGAACCCGCGTGACAGCTTCGGGACACCGGGGCCGTACGAGGACGCGGTGCAGGGTCAGCCGATCTTCGAGGAGAACGACCGGGAGCACTTCAAGGGCATCGACATCATGCGGACGGTCCGCAGTTTCGATCCCTGCCTGCCGTGTGGCGTGCACATGTACCTCGGTGAGGGAAAGACACTGGAGAAGCTGCATTCGCCCACCCAGTCCGTGACCGGCGAGTGACGAGGGACGCATGGAAAGTGCTGGATCGGAGACGTGGGGGAGTGACGCAGTAGAGGAAGCCCCCGATCGGTGGCGGACAGCCGGCGAGCGAATCGACAGTCTGTTGGACGCGAGTTCGACAGGCGGGTCGGTGGCACGTGAGCGCGCGGAACAACTGGTCCGGGAGGTCGTAGAGCTGTACGGGGCCGGGTTGCAGCGGGTCCTCGAGATCATCGGCGACCGCGACGACGACCTCGTCGACAGGCTGGCCGCCGACGAACTCGTGGCCAGCCTGCTGCTGGTCAACGGGCTCCACCCGCACGGCGTCGAGACGCGGGTGGCCACCGCGCTCGACAGTGTCCGCCCCTACCTGGGCTCCCACGGCGGTGACGTCGAACTGCTCGGCGTGGTGGACGGGGTGGTGCGGCTGCGGCTGACCGGAAGTTGTCAGAGCTGCCCGTCGTCGGCGGTGACGTTGGAACTCGCCGTCAAGGACGCGGTCCTCAGCGCGGCCCCGGAAACCGTGGACATCGAGGTGGTGGGTGCGACGCCCGCGGCCGGGTCCGGACTGATAGCCGCGGAATCGCTATTCTCCCATGTGCATTCGGACGGATCGGACGGGTCGAGCGCTACCGGGACGTGGGTGTCGGTGCCCGAACTCGAGGAACTCACGCCGGGTGAGGTCGCCGGGTTCTCCGTGGCCGGGCTGCCGATCCTGGTGTGCCGGATCGGGGAGCAGCTGTTCGCCTACCGGGACCGGTGCGCCGCCTGCACCAATTCGCTGGCCGGCGCCACCCTGCAGCGGAAGGCGGGCGGGCAGGTCGGTGACGCGGTGCTGCGCTGTCCGTCGTGCCGGGCGCACTTCGACCCTCGCCGGGCAGGCCTGCGCCTGGACGGCGACGCCGACGCCGAAACGCTGGCGCCGCTTCCGGTGCTCGTGCGTGAGGGCGTCGTCTCCGTCGCGGTACCCGCCGCGGAGGTGGCGTGATGAGCACGTCGGGCAACGGGCTGCGGATTCTGCAGCGCATCGCGTCCGAGCGGCCGAAACCGGTGGTCGGGGAACGGTGCGACATGTGCGCCGAACCGATCGCCGCCGCGCACCAGCACGTGGTGAACGTGCAGGACCGGCAGCTCATGTGCGTGTGCCGCGGGTGCTATCTGCTGTTCACCGACGAGAGCGCCGAACTGCGCTTCCGGGCCGTCCCGGAACGCTACCTGTCGTTTCCCCGCTTCGAACTCGCACCGGGACGCTGGGACGAATTGGAGATCCCCGTCGGGCTCGCATTCGTGTTCCGGAACTCGTTGCTGGCCAAGACTGTCGCGTTCTATCCCGGACCGGCCGGGGCCACCGAATCGGAGCTACCGCTCGACGCCTGGGACGGGGTACTCGCCGCCAACCCGGCGCTCGGGCAGCTCGCCGCCGACACGGAAGCCCTGCTACTGCGGGTCCCGGAGCACGGTGAGGGCGACCCCGAATGCTATCTGGTCCCCATCGATGCCTGCTACCAGCTCGTGGGTGAATTGCGGCAGGTGTGGCGGGGATTCGACGGCGGCCAGGACGCGCGCCGGGTCATCGACACGTTCTTCGAGACGGTGCGTGCGCGTAGCCGCGTCGCGAAGGAGCCGACGTGACCGAGTTGTCGTTCCACGTGGAGGACGTGTTCCCGGAGCCGTTCGCGGTTGCGCCGAATCTCACTGCGCGCGTGGCGGTGACCGAGTCGACGGGTGCCGTGGTGCACGCGATGGCCGTCCGGTGCCAGGTGCGCATCGACCCCCAGCGCCGCCGGTACACGGACGGTGAAGGGGAGGGGCTCCTCGACCTGTTCGGTCCCCGCGAGCGGTGGACGTCGACGCTCAAACCCTTCCAGTGGATGCAGACCAGCACGGTTGCCCAGGGGTTCACGGAGTCGAGCGTGCTCGAGTTGCCGCTGCCGTGTACGTACGACTTCGAGGTGACGGCCTCGAAGTACCTGCACGCCCTGGACGAGGCCGGGTCGACGGTTCCGCTGGTGTTCCTGTTCAGCGGAACGGTGTTCACCCGGGGCGTCGCGGGATTCGGGGTGGAGCGGATCCCGTGGGACCGGGAATCGACTTTCGATCTGCCGGTCGCGGTGTGGCGCCAACTCGTCCAGGCGCACTACCCGAACACGGGGTGGGTGCGCCTCGACCACGACACCCTCGCCGCGCTGGCGCGGTACAAGGCGGCGCACGGGCTGATCGGCCTGGACGTCGCCATCGCAGACCTGCTGCAGGGAGCCGGGGAGGTGATCGCGTGATCTCCCCGGCGTCCCTGCAGCGAGTACGTGCCGTGGCCGACGCGGTGCTCTACGAGGGTTACCTGCTGTACCCCTACCGTGCGAGCTCGTCGAAGAATCAGTCGCGGTGGCAGTTCGGGGTGCTCGGACCGCCCGGGGCGGCGGAGTCGGGGGTCGGTGAGGACCCGCGGATGTCCTGCCAGACGCTGATGCGGCCCGGTGACCGTGCGGGGGTGAACGTCACCGTGCGATTCCTGCAGTTGCAGGTGCGCAGCATCGAACGTGCGGTCGACGGATCGCCGGACTTCGTTCCCGTCGACGAACTGACCGTCGCGGGGACGAGCTGGCTCAGCTGGGACGAGGCGGTGGAGCGCGAATTCGATCTCGGTCCCCAGCACCCCGGTGAGTGGACGGGCGAATACCGCCTCGACGTCCGGATCGAAGGCGGCACGGAGATCGAGGAACTCCGGGGCGGGGACGGATCGCTCGCCGGCCGCGCCGTCCGCACCCGCTGGCCCGCCCACGCGGTCGTGACGGTGGCGTGCGAGAGCATCGACGGGTTGAGCCGGGTGCAAGTGTCGGTCGAGAACGTGACCACCGCGCAGGACGCCGCCGACTGGGGCACCGAACCGCGGGACGCGGGAGTCTGGGGCAAGGACTCGGCGATCCGGCAGTCGCTGATCGGCGCCCACCTGATCCTGGCGGCCGAGAACAGCGAATTCGTCTCGCTCCTCGAACCTCCGGCCGGGGCGGAGCACGCCGCGGGCACGTGTGCGCAGGAGCGGTGCTACCCCGTGCTCGCCGGCCTGCCGGGGGAGACGGACCTCGTGCTGGTGTCGCCGATCATTCTGTACGACCACCCCGAAATCGCCGAGCAGAGCGACGGTGCTCTGTTCGACGCCACCGAGATCGACGAGATCCTCACCCTCCGGGTCATGACCCTCACCGAGGAGGAGAAGCGGCAGGCCCGCGCCACCGACCCGCTGGCCGCCCAGATCATCGACCGCTGCGAGCAGATGTCGCCGACCACCCTCGCCCAGATGCACGGCGTCCTCCGAAACCCGCACCTCCCCGACCCGCACCTGCAGGACCCGGGCCTCCCCGACATGGGGCTCGTCCCGGAATTGACCGACGACGTGCCGTGGTGGGATCCGGACGCCGACACCGCCGTGCGACCCGACGTCGACGGCGTCATCGTGAACGGGGTCCGGGTGGCGAAGGGCACCGTGGTGCGGATCCACCCGTCGCGCCGAGCCGACGCCCAGGACCTGTTCTTCGCCGGACAATTGGCTCGCGTGGTGACCGTGCACGCCGATGTGGACGGTGGCACACACGTCGGCGTCGTCATGATCGACGACCCGGCCTCGGAATTGCATGAGTGGTACGGACGGTATCTGTACTTCGCCCCGGACGAGGTGGAGCCCGTATCGGCAGACACCGGAAAGGAAGAACAGCCATGAAGATCCTTGGAGAGATGACCACTGCGGCGCTCGCGTTGGTTGCCGTCGCAGGCGTTGCGATCGCAGTCATCGCGATTCCCGACATCAGGCGGTATCTGCGTATTCGACAGATGTGAGCTGCACGTGACGGTGGACAGGCGGGTGCTGGTTGCCGGTGTGGGCAACATCTTCTTCGGTGACGACGGTTTCGGACCCGAGGTGCTGCGTGGTGTCGCGGCGAGGTCGCTGCCGCCGGGTGTCCGTGCTGTCGATTTCGGTATCCGCGGAACGCATCTCGCGTACGAGCTGCTCGACGGGTGGGGTGCGCTCCTACTGGTGGATGCCGTTCCGGATCGCGGTGAGCCCGGCGCACTGAGAGCGTTCGAGGTCGGCCCCGAGCCGGGGCCGGTGGCACCGCTCGACGCGCACAGCATGGACCCGGGAGCGGTGTTCGCGAGTCTGCGCGCCCTCGGCGGAACTCCGCCGCGCACCGTGGTGCTCGGCTGCCAGGTGGCGAACACCGACGAGGGGATCGGACTGTCGCCGCGGGTCGAGGCCGCCGTCGGACCGGCCGTGGACGCGGTGTTCGAGATCGTGCAACAACTGCTGGAGTCCGGCTCCACGGCAACGGTGCTACCGGACGGGACGGAGGGCTGAATCGTGTGTCTCGGTATTCCCGGTCAGGTGGTGCGCATGCTCGAGGGCTACGGAAACCAACTCGCGCTCGTCGACGTCGTCGGCGAACAGCGCAAGGTGAACGTCGGCATGCTGCCCGAGGACGTCCGCCTGGAGCCGGGCGACTGGATCGTCATCCACATGGGTTTCGCCATGGAAAAGGTGGACGAGGCGGGTGCGGAGAAGGCGATGGCGGGGCTGGAGATGATGGGCCGCTCGCGGACGGCCGACGAAGACTAACCCAGTTCTAACGCTGAGTCCCGGCGTGATGGGGGTCCGGTGGCCCGGCGACGAAGTCGCGTGCCCGGTTCCAGCGCGCGTGGTAACGCTCGTCGAAACGTGCCTCGGAGCGTTCCATCCGCCGCGGCCTTGTTGCGTAGCGGCGCACCGCCCACCAGGAATCGGGTTTGGCCAGGCGGATCGCGCCGACGATCGCGACCGGCTGGAACACGACCCCCACGATCCCCGTGACGAACTTGCCCTTGAGCAGGCAGATCACCGAGATGCCGAGCGTGACGAACAGGTAGCCGATCGACACCCACCATTCGGTGGTGCCGATCCGTCCGGTCACGAGTTCGGCGCCTCCGATCATCAGACCCGTGATCATCAGCGCGCAGAAGATCGCGTCCACCGACTTTCTGCCGGCAGTGCTCCAGTACACGTCGTCGAGGTGGACCCACAGCGCGAACTCGTCGAAGGTGAGCGCGAGGCCGACCCCGAACGCCGCCGCGAAGATGTTGAGCGCCGTGCCCTCCGGGGTGGTGGCGATGAGTGCTACCCCGGCGAGGGTCATGAGGAGGATCCCGAGAACCTGGTGATGGACGTGCACACCGCCGACGGTGATGTCGCCGATCAGACCGCCCTCCGGCTCGACCGCGTCGTCCGCCTCTCCCGTTTTCGCGCGGATTCGGCGGGTGATGGTCCGGGTGACGACGAACGTGACCAGGACCGCGATGAACAGCCACATCACCGGATACAGCACGACTACTCGGCTGTCGCCTTCGGTGTCCACGATGATCTCGGCGAGAACGGCCATCTCGACACTCCGTCAGGTGGGGGACATCATCCTCAATCTGGGTATACACCTCGTTCGCGGGCGGCGGACGAAGACGGAGCGTTCCGCTGCCGGACTGCACGACCGCGCCGCGGGTCACGGAGTCGAACTCGAGCGCCGCGGCGAGCCTTGACCCCGGCTGGGCGCAGGAGGAGCGTGAGGAGTCCCGGCTCAGGATGAGGTGATCGGTCGTGCGGAGATCTCGGCGGCCGTGGGTGGGGGTGCTCGTCGCAGTGTTGGTGGTCGTCTCGTCCTGTTCGTCGGACTCCGATGATGCTGCCACGCAAGACGTTGCCGGCCCGGTAGATATCGGCGGGGGCCGCAGTGTGTATCTGACGTGCAGCGGCGAGAGTCGCGACGGCGACCCGACCGTGGTCCTGGTCTCGGGGTATCACGATTCCTCCGATGTGTGGACGCAACCCGACCTGCTGACCCTGATCGGTCCGGCGACGGGGCCGCCGGTGTTCGAAGGCGTCGCCGCCTCGCAGCGGGTGTGCGCGTACGACCGGCCGGGCACCGTGCGTTACATCGAGGGCACTCCGCTGACCGACCGCAGTTCGCCGGTCCCGCAGCCGCGCACGGCCGAGGACCTCGTCGCGGAATTGTCGGCGGTTCTGAGCGCGGGGGAGGTGCCCGGGCCGTACATCCTGGTCGGGCATTCCCTGGGCGGACTGGTCGTTCGCCTCTACGCGCAGACCCATCCCGATCAGGTGCGCGGGGTCGTGTTCGTCGACGCGTTCAGCCCCACCGTTCCCGCGTTGTTCGGTCCCCAGTGGGCCGGCTACCGCGACGAACTGTTGAATCCCCCGATCGATCAGCTGCCCATACCGTCCATGCAGAGCCCCGAGTCCGAGCGCGTCGACCTGGACGCCAGTGTCGCGCAGGTGCTGGCCGCGCCCCCGCTACCTGCGATGCCGCTGGCGGTGCTGACGAAGACCGAATCGTTCGCGGGCCTCCAGTCGTTGCCTGGTCTCCCCGCCGAGGACGTGAACCGGGTGTACGAGAAGGCGCAGGACGACCTCGTCGCGTTGGCACCGGCGACGCCGCACACCTTCGCGACCGGTAGTGACCACTACATTCAGTTCTCACAACCCGATCTCGTCGTGAGCTCGACCGAACTGGTGGTCTCCCGCGCCGGGCAGTAGTGGCTACGGTCGGGACGGGAAATGGTCCATGGGACCGTGGTCGACGGTCGTACCCGTGGCGGCCCTGATGCGGCTCGGGTCGTACCAGTGGTCGCGGCCGATCAGGTCGAGGTGGCGTTCGGTCAGGCCGTGCCGCGTTCCGGCAGCCAGAGCTTGGTCGAAGGTGAGGCTGGTGGCCGGCAACCGAAGCCGGCCCGAGTCCGCGAGTGCGTGCCCGAGTTGACGGACGGTCACCGGGTCGGGGTGGCAGGCGTGGAACACGGCGCCCGGCTGCGCGGGGGTCCGCACGGCGAGGTCGGCGAGGAGCCGGGCGAGGTCGTTCACCTCGATGATCGAGACCCGGGATCGTCCCTCGTCGATCCAGGCTCCCAGCGTCCTGAGGATCCGGATCAGTCCGGGAACGAACCAGCGGTCGCCGGGGCCGTGGACCAACCCGGGCCGGACGACGCAGCCGCCCCGGGCGAGGGCCCGCTGTTCGGCTGTCAGCCTGCTCGCGCTCAACGCCGAGACGGGTGCGGGTACGGCCTCGTGCTCCCTGATTCCGCTGTGCGGCCCGAACCCGTAGACGCCGATGGTGCTGACATAGATCACCCGGCCGACCCCGTTTCGGGCCGCGGCGTCGAGGAGGTTCTCGGTGCCGTCGACGTTGACGGCGACACACTGCGCCGCGTCGTCACCTGTGTAGGAGGCGGCATGGATCACGACGTCGGCGCCGGCGAGCGCAGCTGCGAGGCTCACCGGATCGGTCAGATCCGCCCGCGCGGACGTCATGCCCGGAAGGTCCGAGCGCAGTGGGCCGCGGGCCACGCCGATGCAGCGGATCCCGGCCGACGCCAACGCCGTCAGAACGGCGGATCCGATGAAACCTGTAGCGCCCACGACCGCGACACGTAGGGGCGTGGACGGTGTTCGGCCGTTCTCCGTTGCGGTCGACGCTGGTACCGTCTCTCCGGGCACTGGGCGCGTGTTCCGTGCTTTCATCGTCATCGTTCTTCTCTCGTGCGGCAGGGAAAGGTGTGAACGTGGTTCAGCAGGCGCGTGCTGCGGCGACCCGACAGCAGATCGTCCGCGGGGCGGCGGAGATGTTCGAGAAGTCGGGGTTCGAAGGAGCCCGGCTCGGCAACATCGTCGAGAACGCCGGAATCACGAAGGGGGCCTTGTACTTCCATTTCCGTTCGAAAGAGGACCTGGCTCGCTTCATCATCGCCGAGCAACATCGGATCTCCATCGCGTCGGTCGAGGCGATCGGCCGTGAGCAGGTGTCGGCGATCGAGCAGATCGTGATGCTCTGCCACGAAATGGCCCGGCAGATCATTCACGATCCCGTGGTGCGAGCCGGTATCCGGATCACGCTCGAGCTCAGTGCCGACGACCAGGGACCCGCCGACCCCTATCTCGACTGGATCAACAGCTGCGAGATGCTCGCGAGGCGGGCCGTCGAGGAGGGCGACCTCCTCGCGGACATCGACCCGCCGAGGTTCGCGCGGTTCGTCATCGGCGCCTTCACCGGTGTGCAGACCGTCTCCCAGGTGCTGACGCAGCGCACGGACCTCGAGCAGCGCGTCGACGACATGTGGGGGTTCCTGCTCCCAGGAGTCATGCCGACGGCCCGGCACCAGGACATCGCTCGGATCCGCCGGGCGCGCTGGACACCCGTCGACGCCGATTAGACCCGCGGGCACGCGTTCACCACGGTAGGGACGGTGGCGGCCAGTGCCGCGGTTCCCCGGACGACCGCCACGCCGCTCTGCAGTATCGATCCCCGGACCGACGACGCGTCGTCGTCGACCACGTCCAGTCGGATCGTCGTCCGCTCGTCGAGTTCGGCGAACCGGTGGAAGGTGGCGTCGAGCGACTCGAGGCGCGCATCGGGCAGGCCGAGCCGGGCGCGGGCACCTTGCCGCAGCGCCTCGAGGATCAGCATCCCCGGAACGTGATCGCACGGATGGTCGAACAGGACGGGGTGCGCGGTGTCGACCCGCAACTCCCACTCGTTGCCCGCCACCTGCGGGCCCAGGACCACGTGCGCGTCGTCGAGATGACCGACCAGCCCGGGCCGGACGGGGTCGGGGAACCAGGGCGCCCCGACTGGTCGCGGTCCGCGCTCACCCCACCGGGCGCGTGAGTACGCGGCCGGCGGGAACACGGCCGCGTCACCGGTCGCGGTGCCGACCTCCCGCCCGCCGATCCGGAACCGCAGGTCCACCCGGAACGAGGACAGCGCCCCGCCGCGGTACGCGTGCCCGGACACGGCGACCTCGACGATCACGTCGGCAGCCGCATCCCCCACCTCGAGCGCGTCCGGCACCGCGGAAACCTGCAGGTGCTGCATGACGAACCGGTTGGGCAGCGGGACACGGTAGCGCGTATGTCCCAGGTAGATCGCGGTCTGCCGGAGCGTCTCCGCCAACAGCAGGGTGTCGTAGCACCCGCCCCGGGCCCGGTAGAAGCCGTGTAGGCGGGGCCACTGCGCGGCGACGACGAACCGATCCGGGCCCGGCAGCGGGACGCAGTCGGTGAGGAAGACCTCGGAGACGGACTGGCGATGCACATACCTGCGCGGCACCGTCCGCTCGAACGACATCGGGGGAAGCGCATCGGGAATCGGTCGGGAATTTCGCGCCACAACCCCACTCCCCACAGAACCGGTCGGCCCGATGCCGCGGACCGCCGAACTATAGAACACAGACCGGGTGGTCTGTGATGTGGGGAGTGCGCGGGGTACCTGTTACCGGGGTATCGGTTGGCGAGAGTGAGTGCGCAGCCACCGCGCCACATCGTGTCGGTACCCGTCGATGCCCTTGTACGCAGCGATCTCGTCGGGAAGTTCGGTGACGATGTCTGCCAGTTGCTCGGCCCACACCGGAATCGTGGCGATGTCGGACAGGGGCGCCAGGTAGGTGTGGATGTTGAACACCAGCGCACCGGTGAGCGGGAGGCGGATGAGGTGTTCCAACTCGATCCGCAGCTGCACGCGGCCGTAGTCCTCGTCCGCGAGGAGCCGGGGAAGGTCGTGTTCCCAGTGGGGCCGCGTTTCGAGGCTCGTGTCGCGTTGTGGGGAGCCGACAGCGGAGAACGTCCAGTTGACGCGTCGGAAGACGTGGTCGGTGGTCAGCCGACGCATGAACTGCTGAGCGCGGCCGGTGACTCCACCGCTGGTGAGTCCGGGAACCGGGCGGTGGATCTCGTTGAAGTTCATGCCGACGTCGAACTTGACCGACCAGTCGGCGGCGAACGTGACGAGCGCTGCGTCGAACCACAGCTGTTCCTGTCGCTCGGTGAGCAGCAGGATGTCGTCGGGTACCTGGCAACCGATGAACGTCAACGGGTCCTCGGGCAGCGTCGCGAGATCGCCGAGCACGAAGTGCTGGTCGATGCCGAGGAGAGTGTTGCGCCAGTGGTAGCTGTCGCCGCTGCCGGTGAGCTGCATGGTCTGCGGGTAGGAGTCGGACAGCTGCCGCATGAGGTAGAGCATCACGTCCCAGCAGGCCGGCATCATGTGGGGAAGGATCTGCACTCGGCCGGGGTCCCGCTGCAGGATCTCGCGTTTGAGTTGCATCATCGACACGTATTCGAGGCCGAGATCGACGATGTGCTCACCCCATCCGCCGGCGGGCGTGGGCGTGTAGCGGGGGGCGGGCTCGACGTTGACGGCGTAGCGGAAGGTCTTGTCGTCTTCCGAGAACGGCCACGGCAGACAGGCCAGGTCGCTTTCGAGTAGCTCGATCATGGTGTGCTCCAAAGAGTGTGGGTGACGGTCACGCAGGCGCGGTGAGCAGTGGTCGGCTCTACCCCACCGAGGCGAGGTACGTGGCGCGGTGGGAGGACGTGTGCGGACGAACCACCACACGGCGGGCGCAGCCGGAGCATTCGATCGTGGCGCCGGGCTCGACGACCGATCGGGTGGAGGTCTCGCAGTGCGCGCAGAAGACGCTGATGAGATCGGTGTGAACGACGTGGACCAGCAGTTCGCAGGGCAGAATGCCGGCGGCGCGGGCGAGGGCAACCGCCTCCATCACCTCGAGTTCGGGACCGGCGACGAGGAAGCGGTCGCCGACCGTGCCGGCTTCCATGATGTTTTCGACGTCGGAACTGTCGGTGAGCGTGTGTACCGTCGCGCTGCGTCCGGCGGATTCGAGTGCGCGTCTCCAATGGTCGAGCCTGGCCGTCGTCCTCGGGTCGTGGCCGATCGCGATCAGCTGGTAGTGCCTACCCGTGAGGTCCATGGTTGCCGCAGTGATTCCCACTGCCGCGGTGGAGGTCTCGGAGTCGTCGATGAACGTCACGGCCTGTCTCCTGTCCTGGTTTCCGAGGTGTTCACAGTTCGAGTTCGACTTCCGCTCCGGCCGCCCGGGACACACACGGCATCATGGCGTCGCCGGCGGCCTTCTCTTCGTCGGTGAGGTAGAGGTCGCGGTGATCGATCCGGCCGCCGCGCACGGGCAGTCGGCACTCCCCGCAGACGCCTTGGCGGCACAGGTTCGGCACGTCGAAGCCGTTGTCGAGCAACGCTTCGAGCAGACTCTCGTCCGCGTCGACGGGCACGGTCGTGCCGGTGCGACCGAGGCGCACCGTGAACGGTTTCCCGCCTGCGGCGACGCCGGAGGAGAACGGCTCCGAATGCACCCGCTGGATCGGCCAGCCCTGGCCGGTCGCGGCGCCGGCGACGGCGTCGATCATCGGCACGGGACCGCACGTGTAGAGGTGGGTGCCGATCGGTTGGCGACCGAGGGCCGGGGTCAGGTGCGCCCAGAACTCCTCCGGTGTCTCGACCGTGGTCAGCCGGTCGCCGCACAACTCGGCGAGGTCGTCCCGGTGCGCGCCGAATCCCGCACGGAAGGAGTAGATCACCTCGAACGAGCGGCCCCACTGCACGGCGGCGCGCACGTGCGACAGGACCGGTGTGACGCCGATACCGCCGGCGACGAGAAGGTGGTGTCGAGCATCGGGGACCGGTGCGAATGCGCTGCGCGGGCGGGAGACCGTCGCGCGCTCACCCGCGGACAGGGTGTGTATCCACTGTGAGCCGCCGTGTCCGGCGCGGTCCAGTCGCACCGAGATCGAGTAGTGGCCGGGCTCGATCGCGGGCCCGGTCAGTGAATACGAGTTGCGGTGACCCGGCCGCCACGTCACCGCGACGTGGCTGCCGGGTGTGAAGGACGGAAGGGTTCCCCCGTCGGTCGGTGCGAGCACGATCTGGCGGATGTCCTCGCACAGCATCGTGGTGTCGGCGACGACGAGGGACAACTCCGTCGCGGTAGCGGTTGGCGCGTCCCCCATCACAGCTGGTTCGGTCACCCTCACGTCCTCCGATCTGCCCATGGCGAGCGCCCATCGCGGTATTGCGATGAAACTGAGAGTAATGTCAGTAGACGCCAGTGAGGGTTACGCGTTCGTAAACACGTATGACGATCACGTGCCAGGGGCAGAAGTCGGGGGCGCGAAAAGGGAAGTGGTCGGGTGCGATCAGCTGCTGGAGAGCTGTTCCGAAGCCGGATCTTCCGCGGGATGTGTGGAGGTCAGCACTCCGGACGCTATGTCCGCCTGCACGCGGAATTTCTGTATCTTCCCGGTGGGCGTCATGGGCAGTGCGTCGGTGAAGTACCACAACGACGGTGTCTTGTGAGCGGCGATCCGCTCGCGACACCAGGCTTTCAAATCGGTCGCGTCCGGCGGATCGGCGGGGTCCGCCGGACGGACGACGGCGCCGATCTGCTCGCCCCATCTGGCATCCGGCACCCCGACGACCGCCACCTCGGCCACGTCCGGGTGCTGGAACAGCAGTTCTTCGATCTCACGTGGGTAGATGTTGAGTCCGCCGCGGATGATCATGTCCTTCAGGCGTCCGGTGATGCGCAGAAAGCCTCGTTCGTCCATCGTTGCGAGATCACCCATGTACAGCCATCCGTCGGCGTCGACCGTCGCGGCCGTTTCGTCCGGCATGTCGGAGTAGCCGAGCATCGTCTGGTAACCGCGACAGCATATTTCACCCTGCTCGCCGATCGGGAGAACCTCACCGGAGACGGGGTCGATGATCTTCACTTCCAGCTCCGGCAGGGGCTGTCCCACGGTCGTCGCCTGATCGGCGGGATCGTCGGTGACCCGGGTCTGGCTGATGACTCCGTGCATCTCGCTCTGCCCGAACAGGATTGTGAACTGGCAGTCGAGTTCCTCTATCACCCGCTCGACGAGCGTCTGGGGAACCGCGGCGGCACCGGACAGCACGGTGCGCAGACTCGACAGGTCGCGAGTGCTGCGATCCGGATGCTCGAGCAGTGTGATGAGCATCGTCGGAACCATCAATGAGTGCGTCCCGCGGTAGGTTTCGACCATTTCGAGTGTCAGTGCGGCGTCGAAGCCGGGCAGGACCACGTAGGTTCCGTGCGCGGCGAACGTCC
Source organism: Rhodococcus jostii NBRC 16295 (assembly GCF_001894825.1). Taxonomy (GTDB): domain Bacteria; phylum Actinomycetota; class Actinomycetes; order Mycobacteriales; family Mycobacteriaceae; genus Rhodococcus_F; species Rhodococcus_F jostii. Next base: position 226,610 of record NZ_BCWY01000003.1, read on the forward strand.
CGAGTTCGGTCACGGCACCGCCTCCGATGTGATACATCGGCATCGCGTTGACGCAGACCACACGGTCCACCATTCCTGCCCTCTCGAACACGAAGGTGGCTTCGTTGACGATGCCCTTGTGATGCAGCAGAGCACCTTTGGGAAACCCGGTGGTCCCGGACGTGTACTGAATCTGCACCGGGGCGGTGGGTGCGACGGCAGGGAACTCCGTTGCCGGGTCACCGGCCGCGGCGAACGCTCGCCATTCGCTGGTCGGGACGACCTTGCGGAGGGCGGGCAGCGACGGCCGCACCTCCTCGAGAACGGCCGTGAGGTCCGCGCCGCGATAGCTCTCCCGGTAGAAGAGCCCGACAGCGCGGGACTGGCGCAGGATGTACTCGAGTTCGTGGGCACGGTAGGCGGGATTCACGCCGACCACCACCATCCCGGCCATCGCGATCGCCTGCTGGAGGATCACCCACTCGGCACTGTTGGGTGCCCAGATCGCGATCCTGTCTCCGGGTGCGAAGTGGGCGAGCAACGCCCTCGCCGCACCCTCGACGTCGGCGAGGAGTCGACGGTACGTCCATTCTCGCCGATCGGCCGGATCGGGAGTTCCGTCGACGAGGGCGAGACGGTCGGGTTCCGCTGTCGCGGCCTCTCGCAGCAGGTCGCCGACGGTGATGTCGCGGACTCCTGAGCTCGGTGTCGCCGGCCAGAGAGACTTTTCGAGGGGCATGATGCAATCCTGCCTTCGGGCTGTGCGGTGTGCGGGGGAGTTGGAGAGCTTGTGTGCGGAAATGCGGGTGGTAACCGATTGCTCATCCCGCCGAGATGCCGCCGTTCGGACTGACCACTTGACCGGTGATCCGGCGGGCTTGCGGGCTGCACAGGAACAACACGAGGTCGGCCACGTCGGCCGGTTCGGCGACCCCCAGCGACGCCAGCCCGGCGGCCTTCTCGAAGAGCTTCGCGCTGAACGGCTCGGCCATGACGCGATCGTAGGCGCCCGTGTCCCGGATGAGCGACGGCGTCACGGCGTTGACGCGGATACCGTCGTGTTTGGCTTCCATCGCAAGGGTTTTGGAGAACATCACGATGGCGGCCATCGCCGCGCCGAGGACGGTTTCTCCCGGGGTCGGATGCTTCGCCGCGTCGGAGGCGATGTTCACGATCACACCGCCGCGCTTCGTCCGCATGTGCGGCAGTACCGCGCGGCACATGTTGATCGGGCCGAGCGCCTGCTGCAGCAGGATGGACGGTACGGCCTCGGGTGGTGTGTTGTGGAAGAGCTGGGGCGAGTACACACTCGCGATGCTGTTGATCAGGATGTCGGCGGGGCCGAGCGAGGCGCTCAGTTCCTCGGTCACTCTCGCGGCTTCCGCCGGGTCGTTCACATCGCCTGCGGCGAAGAAGGCCCAGACACCCGACGCGAGTGATCGGACCTCCGTCGCTGCCTTCTCTCCCCGTTCGGTGTTGCGGCCGACCAGACCGATGCGCTGGGTGCCCGCCCGGACCAATTGACGGGCAACCTGCAGGCCGACTCCGTTCGTCCCACCCACGATGTAGACGGTCGCCTCGGACAGGTCTGGCACCCAGACTTCGTGTGTGTCTGTACTCATCGGATGTTCCTTTGCAGTTCGAGCGGCACCGGTTGACCGGTGCCGGGAGGGGACTGGCCGGGCGTGCCGTCGCAGTCCTGGCAATGGGGCGTACCGGCCGACTTGCTCGCCCGGAATTGTTCGTCCGTCGCGGCGTCGGACGACGTCGGGGAGGCCCTGCCGCCGGCGTAGTCGTCACGCGCCAGCAATCCGGCACCGTACGCGCCCGCGATCTGTGGTTGGTCGAGTACTTCCACCGGGTGTCCCAGCGCCCGCGACACGTGCAGACGCGCGGCCGGGTTCATTGCCACTCCGCCGGTCATCACCGTCGGCGTCGCCTTACCCACCTGCGCCACCAACCCGAGTGTGCGCGCCGCGACGGCTTTGTGCACCGACGCGGCGATGTCGGCCTTGTCGCGGCCCTGCGCCAGTAGTGAGATCACCTCGGTTTCCGCGAACGTGGCACACATGCTGCTGATCTCGAGGTTCTCGGAGCCGGCGAGGGCAAGTTCGCCGACTGCGCTGACGTCGACTTCGAGCGCCCGCGCGAGTACGTCGAAGAAGCGGCCGGTCCCGCTGGCGCACCGGTCGTTCATGGCGAACCGTTCCACGAGGCCGTCGTCGTCGACGATGATGGCCTTGCTGTCCTGCCCGCCGATGTCGATCACCAGCCGCACCCCCGGGTGCAGGGCTGCGGCGCCGCGGGCATGGCAGGTGATCTCGGTGAACGTGCGGTCCGTGCCGGGGACCAGCTTGCGCCCGTATCCGGTGCTGATGGTCCGCCGGATATCGGACTGCGAGACACCCGCCGCGGCCAGCGCACCGTCCATCGCGCGCGCGACCGCCTCACGGCTCACCGCTCCCATCTGGATCACGCTCGACCCGATCAGGGCGCCGCTCTCGTCGACGACGGCGGCTTTCGCGGTGGTCGATCCGAGGTCGACACCCATGACGCACCAACCGCCGGCAGTCGTCATTCTCGTTTCTCCGGACACCTCACCCATTCAGATCACGGACTTCATCCGTTGCACGTCGATGGCCTCGAGCATGGCCTCCAGGCGGCTGTCGAACAGTTCGTCGTTGTAGAACGACGCGTCGGCGACGTCGCCCTCGAAGAAGAACGACTTGACTCCGCGCTGCTCCTCGGCCGTGCGCGCCAGCATCGTCTGTGGATTGGTCATCGCCCGGCAGGTTCGGGTGGAGTGGAACGCAATCCCGTCGATCGCGTACTCGTCCAGGCGTCGGAGCAACAGTTCCTGCAGGTTCTTCAACCCGTGGTTCAGGGGGCAGAGGAGGTAGTGCTGCGCCATGCCCCGGAGGGGGTTGTCCACATCGATGAGCTGAGGCTCCTGCCAGAAGGACTCGTGGGTGTAGCGGCCGGCGACGACGGCAACGTCGTACTCGGCGAACTTCCGGGTGAGGAAGCCGAGCTTGTTCCAATTCATGATGCCGTCGAAATACACGCGGTAGCGCTCGTCCGGCAATGCACTGACCCCGTCGGCAACCCGCTGTTCGAGCTCGGTCTTCACACCGGCGAAGTAGTCGACGAGGGCCTGATTGCCGGGCAGGAAGTTGATCGGTGCGATGCTCGCGACCCAGTCCCAGTACGTCGCCGGGGTCGGTGCCTGTCTGCAGAGTGCCATTCCCTCGAGACGTAACTCGGAGGCGCGTTTGATGTAGGACATGCTCTCGCTGAGCGCATCCCAGTCGAACGGTCGTCCGGTCTGATACTCGAGGAAGGCGATCAGCTCGCGCAACTGACCCTCGACGTACTTGCCGACCTCGTTCCACTCCTCGCCCCGCATGTAGCCGGCGTCGGGTTTGTTGCCCCACAGCATGGGAATCGAGACGTTGAACAGGGGGAGCTTGCGGTCGAAGACTCGGTACGTCATGGCATCCCACTGCTGGCCGGTGCTGCATCCGGCGTAGCCGTTGACGAAGAAGTCCGGGGCCGGCAGCTTGCTTGCCAGTTCCTGCTGGTCGACCATGCCGACCACGCCGGTCTCTCGTTCGGCTGCCGATTGGTGTGTCAGCACGGCGCAACCGAGATGTGTTCGCGCATAGGAACACAGCTCACCGATGTAGCCGTACTCGGCGCCGGCTGCCTGCGCGGGTCCTTCGAGGTGCTGGGCGGCCAGACGGGCGGCGAACGCCTCGCCGTGACACCACTCCAGGCCCGCGGCCTGGAACAACGGGTTCAGCGCGGCGCCGTTGTACCAGACGACGTGCTTCCCACGTTCCCTGGCGGTGAAGATGTTCTCCCAGTAGTCGGCCACCATCTTGCCGCCGACCCGCGTGCTCGACAGCCGGCGGGCCTTTTCCTTGCTGGTCTGTTCGATCGACATGGCTAACTCCTCTGAGGGTGCGTCGAATTCAGGACGGAACGGGTGCGGGCAGACGGCGAATGCGCTCCACGAAGGTCTCGATCTTCGTGCGGAGCGTCTCGACGGGGTTGCCTTCGTGCTCGGTCTCGAGGAGCAGCAGAGGTATCCCGCGCGCGTCGAGCGCCTTGCGTAGTTCCGGGTAGTAGAGCATGTGGGGCTCGCAGAACTTCGCCATCAGGACGACGACACCGTTGGAGCGGCTCTCCTCGAGCGAGTCGATCAGGTAGGTGTCCCAGTCGACCCCGACGGTGACCCGTGTCGGGCACGGGGCGTTGTCGTTGCGGTCCAGGTACCACTCCGACAGTGCCGCCAGCGGGTCGCCGTTCTCGGGGACGTCGGTCGAGATGTACCGGAAGCCGGTGTACAGGTCGTCGTCGACGACGAGCACTCCGGATTCCTCGATCACATCGAGGACCTCCGGGCGCGGGGCGTGGCAGAAGTGACCGGAGAGGTGCAGTCGCACCAGATCGTCGGGCGCGTCGGCAGTCGGATCGAGCCGATCGAGAACACGGACGAGGGCGGCGTTGTGCTCTTCGATGTCCATCACCATGCTCGACTTCACCAGTGCCTGCATGTCGCTCGCGGTGATGCGCGCACGGCCGGTGCGACGCAGGTCGTAGAGCTCCCGAAGCAGACGCCGATTCGTGTTGAACAGCCGAATGCTCTCGGCGAGAGACTCATCCGTGATCGTCGAACCGACGACCTGTTCGATCTCGCTCCTCAGTTCGTGGATGCGGCCCGCCACCCGCGGCTTGGTCCACGGATCGTCCATCGCGCTGGTGAATTGCGCGAAGTGCACGGGTTTCTCGGGTCGTGCCCAGCGGATCACGTCGACCGCGCCGAGGAGTTGCACGCAGTGATCGGCGGCGACGAAGCCGTCGAAGACGTCGAGCTCACCGACTGCGGCCTGGTCGGCGACACTTCGGGTGTAGCCGCAGTAGAACTCGGCAAGCAGATTGCGTCCCTCCGTGATCGGGGTGCGGCTCTCCTGGACGATCACCGGCAACGCGCCGGCCGCGTGCACGATCTCGGACGGAAAGTTCATCGGAAAAGATCCGATCACGTGCTTCCCGTTCTTCTTTTTCCACGTTTGCGCATAGGTGACCGGGTCATCGGCGGTCGCTCGCAGCGACGACATGACGGTCGGATCCAGTTCGTTCACATCCAGCCTCTCGACTTCGTGGACTGATACACCGTGACGACTGACGAACTGCGCCGCGGCGACCTGATTGGAAATGTTACTTTATTTGATAGTGAGTATCCATACTTGTCAAACATTCGCTGTGGGAAACCCCGCGGCGCCGGCATTCGGAGGGTCCCGATGAAACGTGTGCTCGATGGACTGCGGGTGGTCGAACTCGCCGGGATCGGCCCGTCACCCCACGCCGCGATGCTTCTCGCGGACCTCGGCGCCGACGTCGTGCGAGTCGAACGTCCCGGAGGTGTGGCGCAGCTGCTGCCCGTGGACAAGGATGCGGGACTGCGGAATCGGCGCTCGGTGAACGCGGACCTCAAGGTTCCCGCCGACCTCGCGAAGGTGCTGACACTCGTGGACAGGGCTGATGTCCTCATCGAGGGCTATCGACCGGGCGCGGCGGAGCGACTGGGCATAGGTCCCGACGTCTGCCGTCAGCGCAACCCTCGGCTCGTGTACGCCAGGATCACCGGGTGGGGTCAGGACGGCCCGCTCGCCCCCTACGCCGGCCACGACATCAACTACCTCGCGCTCAGCGGCGCCCTGAACGCCATCGGCCGGGAGGGTGAACGGCCGCTCGCACCGCTCAATCTGGTCGCGGACCTGGGTGGCGGTTCGATGCTCGCGGTCATGGGCATCCTCGGCGCCCTGTACGCACGGGCGCAGAGCGGGGTCGGAGAGGTGGTCGACGTCGCGATGGTCGACGGGGTGAGTGCGCTCATGACGATGTTCTGGACCCTCACCGAGAACGGGCTCTGGTCCGATCGGCGGGGGACCAACGTCATCGACGGCGCAGCGCCCTTCTACGACACGTACGAGTGCGCCGACGGTCGGTACATCGCGGTGGGCGCGGTCGAGCCGGTGTTCTACGCCCAGCTGCTGGAGGGGCTCGGACTCGACCCCGAGGGTCTGCCGGACCAGTACGACGAGTCGGCATGGCCGATGCTCCGGAAGACCTTCGCCGACGTATTCGCCACGCGGAGCCGGGACTCGTGGGTGCAGGCGTTCGCGCAGCTCGATGCCTGTGTGACACCGGTGCTGGCCCTCGCCGAGGTGCAGGATCACCCGCACATCTCCGCGCGCAACACCATCGTGAGCGCATTCAGGCAGCGTCAGCCGGCCGCAGCGCCGCGTTTCGCGAGCACCGCCGCCGCAACATACGCGCCGCCCCGGACGCCCGGCTCCGACACCGAGGCCGTCTTCCGGGACTGGGCTGTCGATGACGATCACTGACCGGCACGGCGGGGTGTTGTGGCACCGGGCAGTCCCGATGCGCGACGATGGCACTCATGTCTGACTCGTCCGACTCGAACCAGGTACCCGCACCCGACAAGGAGGCGGCGTCGACCGGTAGCGCGCGGTCCGTCCTCGTCACCGTGCTCGGCGAGCTGGTCGAACCGTACGGGCAGCCGGTGCGGACAGCGGCGCTTCTCTACGTCCTCAAGGGGCTCGGGTACGGGGAGCATGCCGCCCGGCAGGCGATCGCTCGCACGGGTTCCGCGGGCCTGATCGCCGCGGACCGGAACGGACGCGAGACGCTGTGGACGTTGACGGACAAGGCCCATCGGCTCTTCACCGAAGGCGAACTCCGGGTGTTCTCCACCGACGTGGACACCACGCAGTGGGACGGTCGCTGGCTCGTCGTGAATGTGCCGATCCCGGAATCGCACCGCTCGACCCGCAAGAAGCTGTACGCCGCGCTGCGGTGGGCCGGTTTCGGGAATCCGACGCCCGGCGTCTGGGTCACTCCCCACGTCGACCGCGCGGCGGAAGCGGCGAGAACCATCGATTCTCTCGGATTGTCTCCCAACACGGTCTCGTTCGTCGGGGCGCTCGCCGTCCCCGGGATCACCGAAGACGAACTCGTCCGCCGCTCATGGGATCTGGACGCCGCCGAGAAGGAGTACGACGAACTCCTCGACCACTTCGACACCCACACGTTCGAAGCGGGCGACGAGTTACTGTTCGCGCACCTCCAGCTCGCGGACGCCCTGCGGCGCATGCCGTACATGGACCCCCGGCTACCCGAGGTGCTGCTGCCCGACTGGCGCGGGCTCGAGGCCGCCCGGCGGCTGCGGGACCTCCGCGCCGAGTGGACCCCCACCGCGCATGCGCGCTGGCGTCGGATCGCCGGTATCGACTGACGTCGGTCTGCCGAGGGCCTGTTCAGCGCGTGCTGCCGACTCGGGAGTACGGCTTCCGTGTCCGCACCGCGGGTGTGAGCTTCACCGTGCAGAGTTCGTCGAGCCGGCGCCGGACGGTGTCGTTGATTGTGGGGTGGCGGGTGAGGAGGCGTTGCAACCGGCGGTAGAACACGGCCGGGAAGATCCCGAATTCGGGGAGGATGTGTTCGTCGCCGCCGCCGAAGGGTGCCCATTTGACCGCGAAGCCGAGCATGGCGAGTTCTTCGTTGGTCACGACGTCTCCTTGTCTGTTCTCAGGTCTGGGTGCTCGGGTGCGGCCGTGCGGGGTGGCGCACGGCCGCACCCGCCGGGTCATCGCACGTCGAGGTAGATGCTCTTGAGCTGCTGGTAGCTCGCGAGGCCCTCGGGCCCGAGTTCGCGGCCGAGGCCGCTGCTCTTGATTCCGCCGAAGGGTGCGGTGGGGTCGTTGGAGTAGCCGTTGATGCCGACCGTTCCGCTGGCGACGCCCCGGGCGAACCGGGCGCCGCGGTCGGGGTCGGCGGTCCAGATGGAGCCGCCGAGTCCGTAGTCGGAGTGGTTGGCGATCGCGATGGCCTCGGCCTCGTCGGTGTAGGGGATGACGGAGAGGACGGGTCCGAAGATTTCTTCCTGGGCGATGGTGTGTCCGGTGTCGACGTCGGCGAACACGGTGGGTTCGACGAACCAGCCGTGGTCGGTGTCGGCGGGTCTGCGGCCGCCGGTGGTGACGCGGCCGCCGTCGGATTTGCCCTTTTCGATGTAGCCCTCGACGCGGTCGCGTTGCCGGGACGAGACCAGCGGTCCCATCTGGGTGGTGTCGGAGAGGGGATCGCCGACGGTCAGGCCCTTGGCGAGGTCGGTGATGGTGTCGACGATCTCGGCGTAGCGGGAGCGGGGTGCGAGGACGCGGGTGCCGAGCCAGCAGATCTGTCCGTTGTTGAGCAGGGTTGCGGCGTAGAAGGATTCGAGGTTCGCTGCCAGGTCGGCGTCGTCGAGGATGACGGCGGCGGATTTGCCGCCGAGTTCGAGGGTGACCGGGCGAAGTAGTTCGCCGCAAGTGCGGCCGATGGCGCGGCCGGCGGTGGTGGAGCCGGTGAACGAGACCTTGTCGATGCCGGGGTGGGCGACGAGGTAGGCGCCGAGGTCGCGTCCGCCGGGAACGATGTTCAGCACACCGGCGGGAAGCCCGGCCGCGATGGCGGCCTCGGCCATCAAGAACGCGTCGAGGACCGTCTCGGGGGAGGGCTTGAGGACGACGGTGCACCCGGCGGCGAGGGCGGGGGCGATTTTGAGGAACGTGATGGCCTGCGGCACGTTCCACGGGACGATGGCGCCGACGACGCCGATCGGGGAGCGGGTGACGAGGGTGGAACCGCCGAGCATGCCGGGCCGGATCTCGTCTTCCTGCTTTGCCGCCATCTCGCCGTAGTAGCGCAGCAGGATGGGCGGGAAGCCACCTTCGAACTGCCTGGCAAGGGTAATGGGCATGCCGTTCTGGCTGCTCACGCGGATGGCGGTGTCTTCGGCGCGGGATTCGAGTTCGTCGGCGAAGCGGCTGAGCACCTCGGCGCGCTGAGCGGCGCTCCACGATGCCCAGTCGGTGAGTGCGGCGCGGGCGGCGTCGACCGCGTCGTCGACGTCGGTCTCGATGCCCTCGGGTACCGAGCCGATCCGCTGCTCGGTGGTCGGGGAGATGACCGGGATGGTCGAGTCGCCGGACGGCCGTGCCCATCCGCCGCGGATGTAGAGATCTGGGTAGTCGATCGTCATCGGGTGTCCTTCGTGAGTAGTTCGGGAGTGAGTGGTCAGTCGTGGACGAGGACGGGTTTGAGGACCTCGCCGCGGTGCTGGGCGTCTATGGCGTCGTTGATTTTCGCGAAGGGGAAGGTGGTGACGAGCTTGTCGAGTGGGAACCGGCCGGTCTTGTACAGATCGACCAGTTCGGGGATGAACTCGTCGGGGACGCTGTCGCCCTCGATGATTCCGGTGATGGTCAGGCCCATGGCGAGGGAGTTGATGATGTTCAGCGGCACTGACGCCGCGGGGTCGGCAGGCACGCCGATGAGACCGATCTTGCCGTGGAACGTCATGGCGCCGACGAGGGATTCGATCACGGCGGGTACGCCGGAGGTGTCGATGGCGTAGTCCACCCCGGCGGGGATGATGGCCCGAACCTGCTCGGCGAGGGGGCCGGCGGCGGGGTCGAGGACGTGGGTGGCACCGAGTTCGAGGGCGAGGTCGCGCCTCGACTGGTGCGGTTCGACGGCGATGATGGCGCTGCAGCCCTGGACGACGGCGCCCATGACGGCGGCCAGCCCGACGGATCCGGCGCCGGCAATGAGGATCGCCGATCCGGGTCGGCAGTTCAGGGTGCGCATGACTGCGCCGGCGCCGGTTTGGATGCCGCAGCCCAGGGGTGCGAGGAGTTCGGCGGGGACGTCGTCGGGGACCTTCACGACGTTGCGTTCGAACGCGAGGCTGTGCGTGGCGAAGGAGGATTGTCCGAAGAACAGACCGGTCAGCGATTCACCGTCGGTGGTGGTGATCGGTCCGGTGCCGTCGTCGCGCACCCCGTCGTAGGCGAGGTGCATGAACTGGTGGCAGTACGAGGGCGCTCCGGTGGTGCACGACGGACAGGTGCCGCAGCTGTTGAAGGTGATGGCGACCCGGTCGCCGGGGGCGACCTTGGTGACACCGTCGCCGACGGCGCGGACGACACCGCACCCTTCGTGGCCGAGGACGGCGGGCAGTGCGGTGGGGAGGGCGCCGTCGCGGGCGGCGAGGTCGGTGTGGCAGATGCCGACCGCCTCGATCTCCACGAGTACTTCACCGGCCCGGGGGCCCTCGATGGTGATCGGTTCGAGGGTGAACTCGGTGTGCGGTTCTCGCGCGACTGCTGCGAGTGCTTCCATCATCAATACTCCAGGTGTCGTGGGCCGGCCCGAAAAGGGCCGGTTGAAATCGGATGATCAGAGAACGGTTTCCCGCAGCGGCGTCGCGGGATCGGCGAGGGCAGTGCGGTCGACCTTGGTGCGGTTGCCGATGAACTTCTTACCGGCCATGAATTCGCTTGCAGCATTCACGGTCTCGACGGCCACCGGTATCCCGTCGCTGTCGAGGTGGAACAGGGCGAACGAGGTGTCGGAGGCGTCGCCGCGCAGGACCGCCCGGGTGTCGGGACCGACCATGCCCGCCATCTTCATCTTCAGGTCGAACTGATCGGACCAGAACCACGGCACCTCGTGCGGCGGCATGGGTGCCTTCATGATGACGGCCGTCGCCTGCTTCGCCTGTTCGACTGCGCTGGGGATGCTTTCGAGTCGCACCATTTTTCCGAGCGTGTCGTGGAGGCGGTACGTCACGTCACCGATCGCGAGGACGTGCGGATCGCTGGTGCGTGCCGAACCGTCCACGACGATTCCCGCGAGGCAGTCGATGCCGGACTCCCGTGCGAGTGCGTCGTTCGGGATCGCACCGACGCCGACCAGAACGAGGTCACACGGGATTTCGGTTCCGTCGCCGAGGGTCACACCGCCGACTCGGCCTGCCGTCCCGGTGATCTCGCGGACCTCGGCCCCGGTGTGGATACGCGTGCCGCGATGTCGATGGAACTCGGTGAGGACGGTGGACAATTCGGGGCTTGCGACGCGCGCCAGCACCCGGTCTTCCCGTTCGATCACCGTGACCTCGCATCCGCGAGCGCGGGCCGACGCGGCGACCTCGAGCCCGACGTACCCACCGCCGATGATGGCGAGTGCCGATCCGGTGTGCACGGCGTCGCGCAGCAGGGTGGCGTCGGCGAGGGTGCGGAGGCTGAGTACACCGGCGAGATCGCTCCCCGGCAGCGTCAGGGTTCGCGGCGCGGCGCCCGTCGCGAGGACGAGCGTCGTGTACTCGAGGACTGCGCCGGACGCCGTCGTCGCGGTTCGGGCGTCGCGATCGATACGGACGACCGGATCGCCCAGCCGGGTTTCGATCTGATTGTCGGCGTAAAACGATTCCGGCTTGAGCCACTGGACGAACTCGTCCTCGGCGTACTTCTTCGACAGCGGCGGGCGGTGATACGGCGGATGAGACTCCTCGCCGCAGAGGACGATTCGGCCGTCGAACTTCTGCTGCCGCAGCATGCCGGCGAGTGTGCCGCCGGCATGCCCGGCCCCGACGATCACCACTGTGGGTGACGGGTGTGATGCGATCATCATGCTAACCGGTGAACTCGATCTTGACGGGCATGTTTTTCATCCCGCCGACGAAGTTCGTCTGAATCATCTTGGTTTCGTCCATCAACTCGAGCGACTCGATGTGGGGGAGCAACTCCTCGAACATGATTCGAAGTTCCAGCTTTGCCAGGTGCTGGCCGATGCACATGTGCGGGCCGTAGCCGAAAGCGATGTGCTTGTTGGGCCTGCGGGTGTAGTCGAAGCGGTCGGGATCCGGGATGACGTCCGCGTCGCGGTTTCCCGACTGGTACAGCAGCATGAAGCGGTCGCCCTTCTTGATGTCACGACCGCGGAGCGTGTAATCCTGGGTTGCCTGACGCATGAAGTGCTTGACCGGCGACGCCCAGCGTAGCGACTCGTTGACGATCTGCGGAGCCAGCGCCAGGTCCGCTTTCGCCTTCGCCAGCAGGTCGGGATGGCGGCCGAGTTCGAGCATGCCGCCGGCGAGGGTGCTCGACGTGGTGTCGTGCCCCGCGGTCGCGATCGCGATGAAATATCCGTAGGCCACCTCGTTGGGGTAGTACTCGCCGCTCTCGTCGCGGGCCACCGAGATGATCGTCGCGAGGTCGTCGCTGGGGTTGGCTCGCCGGTCCTGGAGCAGTCTCTCGAAATACGCGTAGAAGTCCTGGATCGTGGCCACCCACTGCTTCGCAGCTGCGTCCGGGGTCAGCGGTTCGACGTCCTCACGAACGGCGTCGGGATCGGCGGTGCCGAAGAACTCTTGCGTCAGCGCCATCATCCGGGGCTCGTCTTCCTCGGGCACCCCGAACAAGCTCATGATGACGTGCAAGGGGTAGTGAAGTGCGAAGTCCTTGACGAAGTCGATCCGCCCATCTGTCTCGCGGAGCCTTCCGACGGCGGCCTTGGCCAGGTCGCGGATGACTGTTTCCCACTTCGCGAGGTTGGTCGGCCGGAACCAGTCCAGCGCGATGTCCTTGATCGCGGTGTGCTCCGGCGGGTCGAGGTAGGTGAGGGTCTCCAGAATGCGGAGGCTGCCGTTGTTGATGCTCTTGGTGAACTGGTCGCCGGCCTGGTTCGCCAGGATCGGGTTGACGGAGCCCTTGTCCTCACCGCCCGCGCTGGTGAAGATGTCGGGCTGTCGTTCGATCTCCATGATGTCGGCGTGCTTGCTCACCAACCAGATGGGGTCGTATCCGTCCACCACGGCGCGGCCCAGGGGGTTGTTCTCCCGTAGCCAGCGGTAGGCCTCGAACAACGCGTCGTTGTCCCGGTGACCCTCGGGTAGAACGATCTGGCGGGCGACGGCGTCCGGAATCAGTTCCGTTACCTGCTCTGTAGTGCTCATCAATTCCCCTTCATGGTGCAGTGAGTTCCGGCGCCGTCTGTCGCGGCGCCTTCGCCGACTGGAGTGACTTCAGCCTGTCAGCCACGAGAGTGAGGCGCATCACACCATCGATCGAAAGTTGTCCACCTAACGGGGTATGTGTGCAGGGCCACCCCCGCGTCGCCGCCTGGATGTGCGGGAAGAATCACCCCATGGGAGGGGGGGAATCCGCCGAAGAGGTGATGCGCAGGATCAGTGACCCGCGACACAATTTTGGGTACAGAACGCGGCCGGACCCCGAGACGGCAACCAGCTCATGGAGACGGCCCGCGCAGATGTTCACCGAACAATCCGAAGGAGTAGCCATGCCCACCGTCGTATACCAGCTCCCAGACGGCTCGACGTCGTCCGTCGACGTCCCCGCCGGTCAGAGCGTGATGGACGGGTCGGTACGCAACAACCTTCCCGGCATCGTCGCCGAATGCGGCGGTAGCTGCTCGTGCGCCACGTGCCACGTGTACCTGGACGGGGACTCCGCACCGGCCTTTGAGGCGCCGACCTTGGAGGAACAGGACCTCCTCGAGTTCCTCGACGGTGTGCAGCCGTGCTCTCGCCTCGCGTGCCAGCTCGTGCTGACGCCGGACGTGGACACCATCACGGTGACCGTGCCGTCCTCGGACGCCTGACGTCTTCCGGCCGAATCACCGGGTGGAGGACTGATACTTCGCGATCAGTTCGGCGCGGTTGGTGGCGCCGAGTTTGCGGAGGATGCGTTTCACATGCGACTTGACCGTGTCGACCGTGATGACCAGTTCGGCGGCGATCGTGGAGTTCGACGCTCCGGTGAGAATCAGCCGGACCACGTCCGCCTCGCGTTCGGTCAGCGGGTCGAGCAGGCGCCGCTCGGCGTCGTCGTGCTCGGCGCCGGCCGGCGTGAGGTCGGCAGACCCTCGTGCGGTCACTGCGTCGAACGCGGTGTCGCTGCTCCACCGCTGGGCACTTTCCCGGAGGAGGACGTCCTGGCGGTCGCGACGGGATTCGAGCCCGACCCGCTCGAAGCATCCGCCGAGCACCGCGGCGAATGCTCCCAGAGCATGGCGTCGTGATCCGTCCAACGATGCCCCGACGTGAACGAGCGCAGCAGCAGTCCCGGCGACGACGACCGGCACGATGGTGAAACCGTTCGCGCCCAGCGCCTCTCGCAGCTCGGCGGGAACGTGGGAATCGACCGTGACCGTGTTCGTCTCGAGGGCGCGTGCTTCGGGCGAACCCTCCACGACCGCGAACTCCGAGGGAAGGGCGAGGGCCGTGTCAGGGTCGGCGCTGAACGAGGTGACGGGAACGATCCGGTCGCCGTCGAGGCGGGAGAGGACAACCTTGTCTGCGCAGCAGAGTTCGGCGACGCGCTCGCAGGCCCGCCGCATGAGTTCTGCACTCGAGGCGGCATCGTCGAGCGCGTGCACGGCGCGGTCGATGCCCCGTGCGATCGCCCCGATCTCGGCGGTGCGGGTCGCGGCAATTGCGTTCCTGCGGTCGAGGAGATCGACCAGACGCCGGCCGAGTTCGACGGAGTGCGCCGAAGTGGCCGTGCGCATTTCGGTGAGGGTGTCCGAGATGGCCAGATCGAGCTCGTCAGCCACCGGACACCGTCTTGGCATTGGCGCACAGCGCCGCCACCTCGGCTCGCGTCGACACACCGAGTTTCTTGAAGATCCGCTGGACGTGCGACTTGACGGTGCCGTCGGAAATGCACAGCCGCCGGGAAATGGTGGCGTTGGTCGCCCCCGTCGCCATCAGCGTCAGCACTTCTCGTTCGCGCGCGGTCAGCGCATGCGCGCGCGGAATGACCGGTGCCTGCGCAGTGTCGTTCGACGCGCCCGCCCGGGGGAGTTCGGATGCGGACAGTTCCGGCATCCTCACGGGTGCCTGCTCGAGGTGCCGCAGTGCCTGAGTGAGTCGTCGGATCTCGGCATCGACGTGCTCGTTGCGCGCAGAGATCTGCTGTCGCAGGTCGGCGCGCTCCTTCGACGAGGCGCACACGCCCGCCAGTGCCCCGACGATGTGGACGTCGGTGTCGGACAGGCTGTCGCTCTGGCGATCCACGTGAATCATCGCCACCGCACGCGAGTCGACGACGACGGGAACCGCGAGGTACCCCGCGGGACGCGACAGGTCGATGAGGGGGCGGTACGTGTGCCGGTAGGTGTCGGCGGCATCCACGGCATACGGCCGGCGGCGCCGGACCAGTTCGGCCTCGCGGGGCGCCTCGCGCAGCGAGATCTCCCGGCCGTCGATGGCGGTGATGAGTTCGTGGAAGTCTCCGCTCAGTTCGGGGTTGACCGCCAGCGCGATGGGAGACCAGGTGGAACCGCGAACCACGGAGAACATTGCCTTGCCATATCCCAGGCTCGTGCACAATTCCTGCGTCACGATACGGGCGATCTGGTCGGCTCCGGCATCGATCGCGCGGACCACTCGCTGCAAAGACTCGAACTGCTCGGTGTGCACGCGCAATCGGCGATCGATGTCGTCGCGGCCGGCGGTGTCGAGTCGTGTCACGAGTTCCGCGAGGCGAACGGCGTGCTCGGGTGAGTCGAGGCCGTCCCGCAGCTTCCGTGCCGCGAAGGCGCGGATCACCGTCAGATCGGGCTCGCCGTCCGCGAGGCGGATCAGGTTCGGCTCGCTCCCGAGCAACTCCCGCAACTCTGCGACTGCCTGCTCGGCAAGCTCGAACGAACTCGTCGAAATGACCACTCACCACTCCTTGCGCCGCGGCTGCCGCACCTGTGACACAACGCACAGTATAGAGAAGGTGTCACCTGGGCGTTCGTCACCGTCGGCAGCCTGAGTACCAATGTATATGGTCAGTCCAATCGCGTCACGCATTCCGGGAAAGTCCTTCGACTGAGTTCTTGTTCCCGACGCCAGGTCCGTACTAGGGTCGAATGGTAAGACCAAACTGAAAGGACCGGCACTATGGCGCACCCCGTGCGATACGACGTCGACGAGCACATCGCCGTCGTCACCCTCGATCGCCCCGAAACCCGCAACGCGCTGTCCGACGACATGCTGGACGAACTACTCGCCGCGCTCGAACGCGCCCGCGGGGACGACGACGTGCGGGTCGTAGTCCTGGCTTCGTCGCACGAGAAGATCTTCTCTGCGGGCGGAGACCTCAAGGCGTTCGCGAGCGAGACGCCCACGATCGTCAAATATGCCGGGCTGGATCGCTTCCCGCGGCTCTATCAACTCATCGGCGGCCTCGGGAAGCCGGTGATCTGCGCGGCCGGTGGCGACGTGCTGGCGGGCGCATTTGGGCTCGCCCTCGCGTGCGACTTCGTGCTCGCCAAGGAGTCGGTCCGGTTCGGGTGCCCGGAGATCAACGTCGGCGTCTTCCCGTTCATGATTTCCGCCCTCATCTACCGGAACGTCGGGCGGCTCAAGGCGAACGAGCTGATGATGTACGGCGAGCTCATCACCGCCGCGGACGCACTCGAGCTGGGGCTCGTGAATCGTGTGATTCCGGATGACGACTTCGAAGCGGAGGTCCGGGAGTGGGCGCGCCGGCTCGCGAGTAAATCGCCGCTTCTCCTGCGTCTCGGCAAGGAGGCGATCAACAACACCCGCGACATGTCGCTGCCGGACGCTCTGACGGCGCTGCAGTCTCAGCTCGCCCTCGCGTTCACGACCGACGACATCGTCGAGGGCGTCACCGCCTTCCGTGAAAAGCGTTCTCCCGTATGGAGCATGCGATGACGGAGAAAGTGCGAACTCGTTGCACTTTCGGTCCAACCATTATATCGTGAGGGCCAACACAGGTTTCTCATTCCCTCTCCACATCTGCGCTCAGAGGAAGGCTTCCCATGGCGTTCGCATCGGTCACCGATCGCTATTCGGACGAACAGATCCGAGAGTTCTATGCCACCGGACAGTGGCACCGCGACACCTTCTTCGACCTGCTCGAGGCTCAGGTGGCCGAGCGAGGCGACCGCGTCTTCCTGACCGACGACACCAGTGGCGGCATCACCTTCCGGGAGTTGCGTGACAGGGCCCTGAGTCTTGCGGTGGGCCTCCGCCGACACGGGATCGCGGCCGGTGACCGCGTCTCGGTGCAGGTTCCGAACTGGATCGAGTTCTCGATCATCGCCGTCGCCTTGTCGCGACTGGGCGCCGTCTTGGTTCCGATCATGCCGATCTACCGCCGGGACGACGTCGAATACATCCTGAGAAATGCCGGTGTCCGGCTTGCGATTACGCCGCAGGGTTTCAGGAAGTTCGACTACGCCGGCATGTACACCGAAATCCTGAGTGCGGTAGACACCCTCGAGGACGTCGTGGTCGTCCGGGGGAACGGCGACCTGCCGAACGGGTCGGTGTCGTTCGAGTCGTTGTCGGCGGACGTCGGCCCGGAGGAGGCAATCGCCGAACTCGGCCCCGGCGTCGGTCCGGACGAGCCGTTCGTCATCGTCTACAGCAGTGGCACGACGTCCCGGCCCAAGGGCTGCATCCACACGTTCAACACGCTGGCCTGCGGATCCCGGCTGCTGGCCAAGGGATTCGCGTACACGCCCGAGGACGTACAGTTCGGGCCCTCGCCGATCACGCACACCACCGGACTGGTCACCAGCATCATCCTTCCTCTCATGCACGGTGCGGCGTCGCATCTCATCGAGGTGTGGGAGCCGGTTCGCGGAATGGAGCAGATCAAGGAACGCGGATGCACGGTCGCGGTGAGTGCGACGACGTTCCTGCAGATGCTCATGGACGCCTACGACCCCGCCGTGCACGACATCGGCAGCATGCGCCTGTGGGTCGCCGCGGGCTCCCCGATTCCGGGAAGTTTCGTCACCCATGCCGCCGAACAGTTCCCGAATCTGCAGGTACTCAGCCTGTACGGTCGCTCGGAGAACGTCACCACCACCATGTGCATCGTCAGCGACGATCCCGAGCGATCGATCACCTCGGACGGTCGTCCGCTCCCGATGCAGTCGGTGAAGATCGTCGACGAACTCGGTGACGAGGTTCCGCGCGGCGAGGAGGGCGACATCGCCTACAAGGGCGCCATGCACATGCTCGCGTATCTCCACAACGCCGAGGAGACGGCCAAGCTGTTCACGCCGGACGGTTACTCCCGCTCCGGTGACCTCGGTCGGATGGACGAGGGCGGGTACGTTCGCGTCACCGGGCGCACGAAGGACATCGTGATCCGCGGCGGAATGAACATCAGTGTCCGCCAGGTCGAAGACCTCCTCGCAGCCCATCCCGCCGTCCGCGGTGTCGCGGCGGTCGCGATGCCCGACGACCGGCTCGGCGAGGCGGTGTGCCTCTACCTCGTCCCGGCGCCCGGGTCCGAGGACGTCACTCTCGAGAAGATCAAGAACTACCTCCTCGACCAGGGTGTCGCCATCCAGAAGGTCCCGGAGCGGCTCGAACTCGTCGACGCGCTGCCGACGACCGCGACGGGCAAGATCCAGAAGCATGTGCTTCGCGCCCGGATCGCGGAGAAGATCAAGGCCGACCAGGAACAGCGGGTGCAGACCGTCGGCTGACCGAATCGGAAAGGGGGCGAAGCCGAATCGGCTTCGCCCCCTTTTCGTGGGTCGAGGGAAGATCAGTCCGCTGTCACCACAACGGTCGCAGACCCGGTGACGACGGGGCCCTTGACCCCGGACGCGACGAGATCGACGGTCGCGAGTGACTGCCCGTCCGTCTCGGTGATCGTCGCCACCGTGCCGCCCACGGTCAGGGTGTCGCCGAGGAAGACCGGCGCGACGAACCGGACACCGAAGGAGCGCACGTGCTCGACACCGAACGTGTCGGAGACCCAGCCGGCAAGGATGCCCGCCTGCATCTGACCCATCGCGATCACGCCCGGGAAACCCGACGTGGCTACGAACTCGGGGTCGTGGTGCAGGGGATTGAAATCGCCTCCTGCGCCGGCAAATCGGACGATGTCGGTCTGGGTGACCGGGCCGACCGCCCGGGTGTCGAGGGTGTCGCCGACGCGGAGCTTGGCCGGTGTTCTCATCGCTGTTCTCCTCGTTCGATCAGGACCTCCTCGAGTCGCGCCACGGGCGCGCCGTCTGCGTCGACGTACTCGGTCTCCAGGGTGACGACGCGCATCGTCCCGCCCCGCTTGCCTTCTCGCTGTGCGTCATCGACGACACGGCGGGTGCCGACGACGTGGTCGCCGGCGGTGAGCGGTCGCAGGTACGTCCACGTGACCGAACCGACCACCACGCGTTCGAGGGCGAGGCCCAGCGAGTCGACGAAGGCACGCTGGTCGCGCTGGTGTCCGGCGACGACGGTGTGGGTGAGGGTGGCCGGTACGTCGTCGAATCCCGCTGTGCGCGCCGCATTCCGGTCGGTGTGTACGGGGTCGGTCGTGAACGTCGCGCGCGTGAACTCGCGAATCTTGCCGCGTTCGACGTCGTATTCGACGCGGTCTACGGCGCCGGCGGGGAGTGGTTCTGCCATCGAGTCCTCCTTTTTGGACTGACCTATAGTATCATTGAGCCTAAATCCGTGAGGAGGATGCAATGGAGCTCGCTGATTCCCCAGACGAGGCCACATTCCGTGCAGAGGTCCGGGAGTGGGCCGAGAAGGCGGTCCCGACACTGCCGTGGCCGGAACCCATCGATCTGGTCGACAAGGTGCCGTTCTGGCAGCAGTGGCAGCGACTGCTCTTCGACGCCGGCTACGGCGGGATGTCGTGGCCGCAGGAGTACGGCGGTCAAGCCGCCGACCCGATCCGCAAGTCCATCTTCACCGAAGAAATGGACCGGGTGGGAGCGCCGGAGCGGCTCAACACCATCGGCGAGGATTTCGCCGGCCCGACCATCATCGACTTCGGGACACCCGCCCAGAAGGAACGGTTTCTCCGGCCCATCCTGACCGGTGAGGAAATCTGGTGCCAGCTGTTCTCCGAGCCGGACGCCGGATCGGACCTCGCCTCGCTGCGCACCAAGGCCACGAAGGTGGACGGGGGCTGGAAGGTCAACGGGCAAAAGATCTGGACCAGCCGCGCGCATATCGCGGCGCACGCCATCCTGCTGGCCCGCACCGGCGGCGGCCCGCGGCACAAGGGCATCACGTACTTCCTGGTGCCCATGGACAGTGAGGGCATCACGGTGCGGCCGCTCGCGCACATGCTCGGCGAGGCGGAATTCAACGAGGTGTTCCTCGACGACGTGTTCATCCCCGACGAGCTCGTGGTCGGGGAGGTGGACGGCGGCTGGAAGGTGGCGATGGGCACGCTCGCGTACGAGCGGGTGGCGATCGCGACGGGCCGCGTCAACACCAAACGTGCCGTCGACGACATCGTGGCCGACATCGCCGGGATGACCGACGACGCGGGTCGCCCGCTCGGCGAGGATCCGGTGGTCCGACAGAAGGTCGCGGATCTGTACGGCCGGGCCCTCGTGCATTATCTCATCGGCCAGCGCGTCGTCACACTCGCGGCCAACGACGGTCCGCCGGGTCCGGTCACCTCCATCGGCAAATTGTTCTTCTGCCCCCTCGTCGAGGAACTGGCCGACTTCCGATTGTCGCTCGAACCGGTCGGCGGGCAATTCGCCCTCGACGAGGTGGGGCAGCGGACGGCGCGGTGGCAGCGGCTCGCCTATCAGGCCCGCGGCACCGCCATCGCCGGCGGTTCCACCTTCATCCAGCGCAACATCGTCGCCGAGCGCATGCTCGACATGCCGAGGAGCTGACAGTGTCCGACTACACCTGGCTACCGACCGACGAGTACGTCGAGAACGCCAACGTCACCCGGCTCGCCCGCGCCCACGGCCTCTCCGGTCTGGCCGAACTCCGCGCCCGCTCCGTCGCCGACGTGCGGTGGTACTGGGACGCGGTGGTCCGCGACCTGGGCCTGCCGTTCCAGTCGCCGTACCACGAAGTTCTCGACACCTCACGGGGAATCGAGCACCCGGACTGGTTCGTCGGGGGTAAGACGAACGTCGTCGACGCGTGTCTGGAGCGGTGGCTCGCCGACCCGGTGGTTGCCGATCGGGTGGCCGTCGCCCACGAGGCCGAGGACGGCACCGTCCGCAGCCTGTCGTATCGCGAGCTCGCGGCGGACGTCGAGCGGGCAGCCGCAGGACTGCGCGAGCTCGGCGTCGGCAAGGGCGACGCCGTCGCCCTGTTCCTGCCGATGATTCCCGAGGCGGTCGTGTCGGTGTACGCGGTCGCGCGGCTCGGCGCGGTCCTCGTTCCGCTGTTCTCCGGATTCGCTCCGAGCGCGATCGCGTCCCGCATCCAGGACGCGGACGCGAAGGTGGTGATCGTCGCCGACGGAACAGTGCGGCGTCGCAAGTCCGTCACGATGAAGCCCGCCCTCGACGAAGCCCTGGCCGCGTGCCCGACCGTGCAGTCGGTCGTCGTGGTCGAGAACATCGGTACCCCTGTCGATTCCGGAAGTCGCGACATCTCCTGGGTGAAGCTCCTCGGCAACGGCGGAGACCCGGGGCCGGTGGAGGCGATGGACGCCGCCGAGCCGTTCGCGCTGGCCTACACGTCCGGCACGACCGGCAAGCCGAAGGGCGCCGTCCACACGCACGCCGGATTCCTCGTCAAGACGGCCAGCGAGGTCGCGTACTCGTTCGATCTGCAGCCGGGCGGGGTGTTCTGCTGGATCACCGACATGGGCTGGATCATGGGACCGCTGTCGATCATCGGCACGCATGCCAACGGTGGCACCCTCGTCCTGTACGAAGGGTCTCCGGACGTACCGGACACCGACCGGCTGTGGCAGCTCGCGGAGCGTCATCGGGTGACAATGCTCGGCGTCTCTCCGACGCTGATCCGCACCCTCCGCGGGCGGGAGACGGATGTCGCGGCACGGTACGACCTGTCCTCGGTGCACACCATCGGGTCGACCGGTGAGCCCTGGGACCCGGATTCGTACGACTGGCTGGCGCGGGACGTGTTCGGTGGGCGCGTGCCGGTCATCAACTTCTCCGGCGGCACCGAGGTCGGTGGGTCGTTCCTCGCGCCGTACCCGGTGGAGCCGATTCACAGCTGCTCGCTGGGCGGGCCCTCGCTGGGCATGGACGTGGACGTCGTCGACGACGCGGGACGCTCGTTGCGCGGCGAACAGGGCGAACTCGTGTGCCGGCAACCGTGGCCGTCGATGACGCGCGGGGTGTGGAAGGACGAGGAACGCTATCTGGAGGCGTACTGGTCGACGTTCCCCGGCATGTGGCGGCACGGCGACTACGCGCTCGTCGACGACGACGGGCAGTGGTACATCCGGGGCCGATCCGACGACGTCATGAACGTGGCAGGCAAGCGTCTCGCCCCGGCGGAGGTCGAGGCCGTTCTGACCGCGCACCCGGCGGTGTCCGAGGCGGCGGCGGTCGGTGTGCCGGACCCGAAGAAGGGTGAGGCGGTCTGGGCGTTCTGGGTTCCCCGCGCGGACGCGGGCGGCGACACGGCGGACATCTCGGCCGAGTTGATCGCCCGTGTCGCCGCGGAACTCGGGAAACCGTTCGCGCCCAGCGTGGTTCATCGGGTGACGCGGCTTCCCAAGACCAGGTCCGCGAAGATTCTCCGCCGGGCGGTCCGCGCCGCCGCGCTGGGGACCGACCCGGGTGACCTGTCGGGTGCGGAAAATCCGGAGGCCGTCGACGAGATCCGTGCCGTGGTGGCGGGCGGTCGCGACGCAGCCTCGTGACTACGGCGAAGGCCCCACACTGGATGGTGTGGGGCCTTCGTGGTCGGAACGACCGAATGCTCGGCGGGACTACTCGTCCAGCAGAATGTCGGTGCGCTCCTCGAAATCCTTGATCGACTCGGCGTACGAGTGGACGTGCCTGCTCATGCGCCGTACGGCGGCATCGGCGTCCTTGTCGCGAATGGCCTTGGTGACCGAGCGGTGCGCCCGGACGGTAATTTCGCGGACCTTGTCGTCGATGAATCCTTCGTTCTCCGTTGCGGCATAGATGGCCCGTGAGAGCGAGATCATGAGGCCCGACAATAGTTCGTTGTGACTGGCGCTCGCCACGGCGACGTGCCAGTCGATGTTCGCCTGAAGGAAGGCGTCGAGGCTGTCACCTGCGCCCGCGATGTCGTCGTTGGCGGCGTCGAGACGCGCGAGATCCTCGTCTGTGCGATGACGGGCGGCGAGTTGGGCGCAGAACGGCTCGATCGCCTCGCGGGTCTCGAGCAGCGCGGCGAGACGGATCTGACGACCGCGGATGAGCAGAGCCACCGTGTCCGCCATGGACTGTTCGCCCGGCCGCTGAACGAAGGCGCCCCCGGCTCGGCCCGCCTTGATGCGCACGAGTCCCTGCACCTCGAGGATGCGGAGTGCCTCGCGGACGGTGGTGCGGCTCATCTTCGTCTGAACGACGAGTTCGCGCTCCGGCGGCAGCGGTGTGCCTTCGACGTAGTCCCCGCTGAGAATCCGCTCGCGCAGCTCGTTCGCGAGGACGTCCGACGCCTTCGGTACCGCCATCGGTGTCAACTGGATGGAGGAACGTCCGTTCCGGGTGGTGTTCGGCACGGCTGATGGCATGGCTCCCCGCCCTCTCTGGTCTAACGGTCAGACCTAATATACCATTGGGTTCTCGCTGCGTTCGTCTTGCAGCCTATTCTTCGTCTCATCGAGAGGGCCAGTTGTATGCGCTGGGAACTGTCAGAAGAGCAGGAAATGTTCACCGAAGCCCTCGACGGCTGGCTCGGGCGGTTCGCCGCTCCGGCAAATGTCCGCAAGTGGGGTGAATCGGGTGATCCTGCCGAGTTCGAACAGAAATTCGTCGAGGAAGGCTGGTTCTCCGCCGGACTCGCCGAGGACATCGGTGGTCAGGGCGGTGGGCTACTCGAATTGGCGTTGACCGCCGAGGCGCTGGGCCGGTACGCCGCGCCGTCGAGTGCCTGGACCGCGTCCGTCCTCGCCGCGCCCCTGCTGCCCGCCGACGTCGCCACCGACGTACTGGCAGGGGGTGGTTTTGCAGCCGTTGCCGTCGACGCGACCCGTCCGTTCGGCCTCGCCGATTCGGTGCGCGCCGACGCGGGCGGCGCACTCACCGGCCGTGTCGCGACGGTGCTCGGCGCCGAACGGGCAAAACTGCTGGTCGTCCCGGCGAAAGACGCCGACGGAACGGTGTCCCTGTACCTCGTCCGAGTCGACGACCCCGGTGTCACGGTCGAACCGCGGCGTCTCCTCGACCCGTCTCGCGCGGCCGCGGATGTCCGGTTCGACGACGTCGCCGGGCAGCGCCTCGACATCGAGGCGGCGACGGCGCTCGACGACGCAGGACTCCGGGCGGCCGTGCTCGTGTCCGCCGACTCGCTCGGCGCGATGGACCGCATGCTCCGCCTCGCCGTGGACTACAGCAAGCAGCGGCAGCAGTTCGGAGTCCCGATCGGGTCGTTCCAGGCCGTGAAGCATGCTGCGGCAGGCATTCTCGTCTCCGTCGAGGCGGGACGGTCGATCGCCTATTACGCCGCCGCGTCGGTCGACCTGGGCCTCGACGACTGCGCGGTGCACGCCGCGGTCGCCAAGGCGCAGGTGACGCGGAATGCGGTGCAGGCAGCCGACAGTGCCCTCGTGATGCACGGCGCCATCGGCTACACGTGGGAACACGACCTGCACCTGTACTACAAGCGCACCAAGCTCGACGAGAAGCTGTTCGGCGGTCCGGACGTGTGGAACGAGCGCCTTGCGCGGGACCTTCCGCTGCTGCCCGCCGCCGGATGATCGACCGTTGACTTTTTGGTCTGTCCTTTAGTAACTTAAGTCCAAACGGTTTCTACGACGACGGGACGTGCTGTGGACTTTGATCTGACCGAGGATCAGGCGACGATCCGAGATGCGGTGCGCGAGCTCGCAGGTAAGTTCGACGAGCAGTACTGGGTGGAGAAGGACAGTGAGCACGAGTTCCCCACCGAGTTCTACGACGCGTTCGCCAAGGGCGGCTGGCTCGGCATCACGACGCCCGAGGCGTACGGCGGGCACGGCATGGGAATCACCGAGGCCTCGATCCTGCTGGAGGAGGTCGCCGCGTCCGGCGCGGGCATGAACGGTGCGAGTTCGATGCACCTGTCGATCTTCGGGATGCACCCGGTGATCGTGCACGGATCCGAGGAACTCAAGCAGCGCACCCTTCCGCGGATCGTCGACGGCGACCTGCACGTCTGCTTCGGAGTCACCGAGCCCGGCGCCGGTTTGGACACCACCAGGATCACCACCTTCGCGCGCCGGGAGGGTGACAAGTACATCGTCAACGGCCGCAAGGTCTGGATCTCGAAGGCGATGGAGTCGGAGAAGATCCTTCTCCTCACTCGCACAACGAAGTTCGAGGATGCGAAGAAGAAGACGGACGGTCTGACGCTCTTCCTCACCGACCTCGACCGCTCGAAGGTCGACATCCGCCCGATCAAGAAGATGGGGCGTAACGCGGTCACGTCGAACGAACTGTTCATCGACAACCTCGAGATCCCCGTCGAGGACCGCGTGGGCGAGGAGGGCAAGGGCTTCAAGTACATCCTCGATGGCCTCAACCCGGAGCGCATGCTCGTGGCGTCCGAGGCTCTCGGTATCGGCCGGGCCGCTCTCCGTCGCGGCGTCCAGTACGCCAACGAGCGTGAGGTGTTCGGCCGCCCCATCGGCATGAATCAGGGCCTGCAGTTCCCGCTCGCCGATTCGCTCGCCCGCCTCGACGCGGCGGAACTCGTCCTGCGCAAGGCGACGTGGCTCTACGACAACGGAAAGCCGTGCGCCCGCGAAGCCAACATGGCCAAGTACCTCTGCGCCGACGCCGGTTTCCAGGCCGCGGACCGCGCCCTGCAGACCCACGGCGGCATGGGCTATTCGGAGGAGTACCACGTGGCCCGCTACTTCCGCGAAGCCCGCCTGACCAAGATCGCCCCGCTCAGCCAGGAGATGGTTCTCAACTACCTCGGCGAGCACGTCCTCGGCCTCCCCAGGAGCTACTGATGTTCGAACTCACCGGAAAGTCCGCACTCGTGACCGGTGCCGGCAGCGGAATCGGCGCCTCGGTCGCGCATGCCTACGCACGAGCAGGCGCGGCCGTGCTCGTCACCGATGTCGACGGCGATGCCGCGGCGGCCGTGGCCGCGGAGATCACCGCGGCCGGCGGTTCGGCGAAGTCCGCGGCCCTCGACGTCCGCAACGGCGATCAGGCGGCCGCCGCGGCGGAGCAGGCCGCCGCGTTGAACGACGGCACCCTCAACATCCTGGTCAACAACGCGGGTGCCATCGCACCGGCGATGTTCCCGAACCTCGAGGAAGAGGACTTCCGCCGCATCGTCGACATTCATCTCGTCGGCAGCTTCGTCTGCAGCAAGGCCGTCCTCCCGTACCTACCTTCCGACGGCAGCGGCCGCATCATCAACGTGACGTCCGCCGCCGGGCTCCAGGGCACCATCGGGCAGGCAAACTATGGTGCCGCGAAGGCGGGCATCATCGGACTCACGAAGTCGCTGGCGCGGGAACTCGCCAGGAAGCAGGTGACGGTCAACGCGATCGCGCCGCTCGCCGCCACCAAGATGACGGAGAACATCCGCAGCAACGAGAAGCTCGCCGCCAAGACGCTCGCGCGGATCCCGTTGGGCCGCTGGGCGGAACCGGACGAGATCTCGTCCAGCTTCGTGTTCTTCGCGTCCGACGGTGCGTCGTACATCACGGGCCAGGTTCTGCCCGTCGACGGCGGAACGGTGATCTGATGGCCGAGAAGCGCAACCCCTTCCAGCGTTCCGCGCGCGAGGTCGTCATCGCGGAAGCGGCCCGCACTCCCATGGGCAAGTCGCACCCCGAGCGCGGCTGGTTCCGCGACACCCACCCCAACGACATGCTCGGCGCGGTCTACACGGACCTGATCCGCCGCAGCGGCCTCGACCCGGCCGTCGTCGAGGACCTCGTGATCGGCTGCACCGCACCGTTCGGTGAGCAGTCTCGCAACATCGGTCGCAACGCCTGGCTGCAGGTGGGTTACCCGCCGGAGGTGCCGGCAGTGGTGCTGGACCGCCGCTGCGGGTCCGCTCAGACGGCCGTCGAGATGGGCGCCGCGCTGGTCGGTTCCGGCACGCACGACGTCGTCGTTGCCGGCGGTGTGGAACACATGGGCCACGTGCCGATCACCTCACCCGCGAAGATCTCCGAACTGTACGGCGACCCGTGGCCGGAAGCACTGCGCGACCGCTACGACTTCGTGCACCAGGGCGAGAGTGCCGAACTCATCGCGGACCGCTGGGAGATCTCCCGGCAGGAGATGGACGAGTTCGCCGTCCGCTCCCATCGTCTCGCGACCGAGGCGATCGAGGCGGGCCGCTTCGACGCCGAGATGATCCCGCTCGACCTCGCCGGCGAGACTCGGACCACCGACCAGACCCTCCGTCCCGGAACGAGTCTCGACAGCCTCGCCGGGCTGAAGACGGCGTTCCGGGAGAACGGCCGCATCACGGCGGGCAGTTCGTCGCCGATCTCCGACGGGGCCGCCGGTGTCCTGCTCGCCTCCCGGGAGGCGGTCGACGCCCACGGACTGCGGGCCCGCGCCCGGATCCTCGATCAGACCACCGTCGGGGTCGACCCGATCATCATGCTGACCGGTCCGATCCCGGCGACCCGGAAGTTGCTCGACCGCAACGGGATGAGCATGAGCGACATCGACCTGTTCGAGGTCAACGAGGCGTTCAGCTCGGTCGTCCTCGCGTGGGAGCGGGAACTGAAGCCCGACATGGACCGGGTCAACGTCAACGGCGGCGCGATCGCCCTCGGGCACCCGGTCGGCGCGACCGGTGCCCGGCTCATCGCCACGATCGTCGCGGAGCTCGAACGGCGCGACGCCGAAATCGGTCTGGTGACCATGTGCTGCGGCGGCGGCCTGGGAACGGCGACCCTCATCCAGCGGATCGACTGATGATCGACCTGACGCCGCACATCCGGCCCGGTGACGGGATCTGGTGGAGCCAGACCAGCGCGGAACCCACCCCGCTCGTCCACGCCCTGCTCGATCAGGCGCCGTCGATCGGTCCGGTCCGGGCATTCGTGGGGCTCACCTGGAATCGGCGACTGACGAGCGAACTGCCCGACGAGGTTTCCGTCGTCTCCTACGGCGGACTCGGCGAACTCCGCCGCCTCGCCCGCCTGGACGTCGTGCCCTGCCATTACGGTGCCCTGCCGCGGCTGTTCGCCGAACGACGGCTGCCTTGCGACGTCGGCTTCGTGCAGGTGTCGCCGCCGGACTCCGCCGGGAACTGTTCGCTCGGCGTCGGTGTCGACTACATCGCGGACGCCCTCGATCACACACCGGTCCTCATCGCCGAGATCAACCGGCGCATGCCCGTCACTCTCGGCGCACCCCGAATTCCGCTGTCGCGGTTTGCCGCGGTGGTCGAGACCGACCGGCCGCTGCTCGAGGCACCGGACCGCGCGCCCGCGGCGGCGGAACTGGCGATCGCGCGGAACGTCGCCGATCTCGTGGCAGACGGAGACACGATCCAGATCGGCGTCGGGACTCTGCCGTCCGCCGTCCTCACCGAACTCGAGGGGCACAGGGACCTCGGACTGCATTCCGGCATGATCTCCGACGCAGCGCTCCGGCTGATCGACCGAGGCGTACTCACCGGGGCGCGGAAGGAGATCGACCCGGGACTGCACGTGACGGGAGCCGCGCTCGGAACCGCGGCGCTGTACGACAGGCTGCCGGGCCTCCCGGTGGCGTTCCGCCCGGCGAGCTACACCCATGCGCCGCACGTCCTCTCGCAGCTACGATCGTTCGTGTCGATCAACTCGGCCATCGAGGTCGACCTGACCGGGCAGGTCGGCGCGGAAATGCGCAACACCACCTACGCAGGCGCAGTCGGGGGCCAGGTCGACTTCTCGCGGGCCGCGGCGATGACCGGCGGCCGCTCGATCATCGCGATGCGCGCGGATTCCCGCGGCGAGTCGACGATCAAGACGGCCCTGCAGTACGGCGCGGTCACCACCGCCCGTGCGGACGTCGATTTCGTGGTCACCGAGCACGGTGTCGCGGCCTTGCGCGGATGTTCCCTCGGGGAGCGTGCGCGTCGCATGATCGCGATCGCGGCGCCCGAGCACCGCGGCACACTGGAATTCGATCTCGAGGAATACGACCTTGCTTCCGCAGCGGAGTGAGGGAAAGGAGTCGACGCCATGACGCGTCCCCAGCAGGTTCACATTCGGGAGGTCGGACCGCGTGACGGTTTCCAGAACGAGCCGGAGCACATCCCTACCGACGACAAGGTGCGGTTGATCAATGCACTGGGGCGGGCGGGATTCACCCGGATCGAGGTCGCCAGTTTCGTGCGACCCGACGTGATCCCGCAACTCGCGGACGGGGTCGAGGTCCTGTCGCGTATCGAGGTGCCGGACGAGACGAGGCTGATGGTCCTCGTTCCCAACAGTAAGGGCCTGGACAACGCGCTGAAGGTGCGCGACAAGTTCCACGAGGTCGCGATCTTCGTCAGTGCGTCGGAGACCCACAACAAGAAGAATGTCAACCGCACCGTCGACGAGACCATGGCCGACAACGACGTCATGGCCAAGCGGATCGTCGCGGAGGGCCTCGACTGCGCCGCCGTGATCGCGACGTCGTTCGGCTGCCCGTTCGAGGGCAAGGTCGACTTGACCCGTGTGCTCGACCTGGCCGAACGATTCGCCGAGGCCGGTGCCACCGAGATCGGTTTCGGCGACACGACGGGAATGTGCAACCCGGCGTATGCGTCGGAGTTCTTCACCGCCGCGCTCGAACGACTGCCCGGCGTCGAGGTCACCGCCCACTTCCACAACACTCGCGGACAGGGTCTCGCAAACGCGTACGCCGCGCTCGAGGCCGGATGTGCGAGCTTCGAATCGAGCTTCGGTGAACTGGGTGGCTGCCCGGTTCCGGTGGGCTCGACCGGGAACATCGCCACCGAGGACCTGGTGAGCATGTTCCACGAGATGGGGGTCGAGACCGGTCTCGACCTTCCCCGCGTCATCGACGCGGCGCGGGAAGCGCAGACAGTGCTCGGCCGCAAGCTCACCAGTCACTCGATCATTGCGGGCCCGATCGAATGGGCCTCGAGCCTGCGCTGACAGTTTTCGACATCACTTCACCACGAACACACAAGACGGAGAAGAACATGAGTAATCGAGTCGCATTCGTGACGGGCGGTGCACAGGGCATCGGCAAGGGCATTTCCGACGCCCTCGGGGCCGCGGGCTTCCGCGTGGCGGTCGCCGACCTCAACCTGGAGGTCGCCGAGGAGACCGCCGCCGGTATCCGCGACGCCGGCGGACAGGCGATCGCCGTGCCCGTCGACGTCACCGACACCGCGTCCGTGCAGGCCGCGGTGAAGCAGGTCGCCGAGCAGTTCGGCCCGGTCGAAATCGTCGTGAACAACGCCGGCTGGGACGACTTCATGCCGTTCCTGAAGACGGACGAGGCGTTCTGGGATCGGATCCTCGACATCAACTTCAAGGGCCAGCTACGGGTGATCCAGGCGACGGTCCCGGGCATGGTCGAGCGCGGTTTCGGCCGGGTCATCAACATCGGGTCGGACGCCGGTCGCGTCGGCTCGTCGCTCGAGGCCGTCTACTCGGGTGCCAAGGGCGGCATCATCGCCTTCACCAAGACCCTCGCCCGGGAGGTCGCGACCAAGGGCGTCACCGCGAACACCGTGTGCCCCG
The DNA here is from genome assembly GCF_001894825.1 of Rhodococcus jostii NBRC 16295. Classification (GTDB taxonomy): domain Bacteria; phylum Actinomycetota; class Actinomycetes; order Mycobacteriales; family Mycobacteriaceae; genus Rhodococcus_F; species Rhodococcus_F jostii. The sequence continues at coordinate 257,098 of NZ_BCWY01000003.1, forward strand.
GCCCGACCGACACTCCCGCACTGCGCAAGTTCGCGGATACCTCCGGCCAGGACGCCGACAAGGTGATCGGCGGCATGACCCGCGCCGTGCCGATGAAGCGGCTGGGCCAGGCGGAGGACATCGGTGCCGCGGTGGCGTACTTCGCCTCCGACGCCGCAGAATTCGTGACCGGCCAGACCCTGTCCGTCAGCGGTGGCCTGACGATGTCCTGACGGATACTCGGATACACGGATACGAAGGTGCGGCTCGGTTTCCGGGCCGCACCTTCGGCATTCGCGGAGTCCGGACGGTAACGATCGTTTGCGTGTGTGCCTATGATCGCTTCATGACGAACAACGGTGATTCAACGGAATTCGTGTCCTGGACAGCGGTCGGTGAGTTCGAGGACATCCGGTACGAGCACAGCGGCGACGGGATCGCGAAGGTCACGATCTGCCGGCCGGAGGTGCGCAACGCGTTCCGTCCGCAGACGCTGATGGAGATCTCCGAGGCGCTGGTCGATGCCCGCGAGGACTCGTCGATCGGTGTCATCGTGCTGACGGGTGAGGGGCCGGACGCGTTCTGCTCGGGCGGCGACCAGCGGGTGCGCGGCGACACCGGTTATCTCACCGAGCCGGGCAAGGCGGGCGGTGTCGGCCGTTTCCACGTCACCGATCTGCAAATTCAGATCCGGCGCCTTCCGAAGCCGTTGGTGGCCATGGTCGCCGGCTACGCGATCGGCGGCGGTCACATCCTGCACCTGGTCTGCGACCTCTCCATCGCAGCGGACAACGCCCGGTTCGGTCAGGTCGGCCCCAAGGTCGGTTCGTTCGACGGTGGCTACGGCGCGGGGTTGCTCGCCGAGCTCGTCGGGGTGAAGAAGGCCAAGGAGATCTGGTTCCTGTGCCGTCAGTACGACGCCGAGCAGGCCCGCGAGATGGGATTGGTCAACACCGTTGTCCCCCTTGCCGACCTGGAGCGGGAAACCGTGCAGTGGTGCCGCGAGATGCTCCAGCTCTCACCGTTCGCGCTGCGGTTGATGAAGGCGAGCTTCAATGCCGCGGAGGATGGCATGGCCGGCATTCAGCAGCTCGCTCACGATGCGAATCTGCTTTTCTACTCGACGGACGAGGCGAAGGAAGGCCGGGAGGCGTACAAGGCCAAGCGGCGACCGGAGTTCGAGAAGTTCCCGCGTCGGCCCTGATCTTCCATTTCGGTCCGACAATTAGTATGGTTGGGTCAATACCTCACGTGAGTGGCGCGGTGTGCCGGCGCACGCTTTGCCGCTCACGTAAGCCAGGACCGAGAAGGATGGTGTGCATGTCGGAAACCACAACGCCCGCAGTCACGTGGAGCGACGTCGAAGCTGGGGTCATGACGATCACGCTGCAACGCCGCCCCGCGAACGCGCTGGGCCTGCCCATCATCGACGGTGTGAACGCCGCACTCGACGCGGCGGACGCCGACGGTTCGGTGAAGGTGCTCGTCGTCCGCTCGGACATTCCCGGCTTCTTCGCGGCCGGCGCCGACATCAAGCACATGTCGTCCGTGGACGCGGAGTCCTTCACCGCGTACGGCGATCGACTCCGTGGGGCGCTCGACCGGCTGGCGTCGGCCGACCGCATCACGATCGCCGCCGTGGACGGCCTCGCGCTCGGAGGCGGCCTCGAACTCGCCATGGCCTGCACGCTGCGGGTCGGCGGGGCTGACGCGAAGTTCGGACTGCCCGAGGTGAAGCTGGGGCTGATTCCCGGAGCCGGTGGTACGCAGCGACTTCCGCGCCTCGTGGGCCGCGGTCGTGCGCTCGACATCATGCTGAGCGCCCGTCAGGTCCTCGCCGCCGAGGCGCACGCGATCGGCCTGATCGACCGTCTGGTCGACGCCGGCGCCGCAACGGATGCGGCGCAGGCTCTCGCGGCCGAGTTGTGCACGATGTCGCTGCCCGCGCAGCGCGCCGTCATCCGCACGGTCGACGCGTCGTTCGACACGCCGATCGAGGAGGGCTTCCGATTCGAGGTGGCGCAGGAGCAGGACCTGTTCGAGAACGGAGAGGCGAAAGAGGGCATCACCGCCTTCCTGGAGAAGCGCGCTCCGCGCTTCTCCTGAGCGTCGTGTCAGGGGATTCCTCCGCGAACCGTTTCAAGGTATTATTATCAGACCAAAGATCGACGGGAGGCGGGTAGATCGTGCGTGACACCGCGAAACGCTCGTTCACCGGGCCGCTGTCGGGGCTGAAGGTGGTCGAGATCGGCTCGATCGGACCGGGCCCCTTCTGCGCCATGCTCCTTGCCGATCTGGGTGCCGACGTTATTCGCGTGGACCGCGCCACCGGTTCGGGGCTCGTGGGGCCGAACGCCGACTTTCGGACGGAATTGCTGCACCGCGGACGCCGCTCGCTCGCCGTAGACCTCAAGCATTCCGACGGTGCCGCGGTGGTGCTGTCGCTCGTGGAGGATGCCGACGTCCTGATCGAGGGTTTCCGCCCCGGGGTTGCCGAGCGACTCGGCATCGGACCGGACGACTGCGCGCAGCGCAATTCACGGCTGATCTACGGCCGCATGACCGGTTTCGGGCAGGACGGGCCGCTCGCTCAGCACGTCGGCCACGACATCAACTACGTGGCACTGAGCGGAGCCCTGTCGCTGATCGGGCGTCACGGTCAGCCGCCCACCCCGCCGCTCAGTCTGATCGGTGACTTCGGTGGCGGAGGAATGCTTCTCGCACTGGGCGTGGTGTCCGCTCTGTTCGAAAGACAACACTCGGGCCTCGGGCAGGTGGTCGACGCCGCGATGGTCGAGGGCGCCGCGCTCCTCGCGACACCCTTCTTCGGGTTCGCGCAGACCGGGGTGTGGGGCGAACGCGGCACGAACATCGTCGACAGCGGTGCGCCCTACTACGACGCCTACGAGACCGCAGACGGCAAGTGGCTGGCCGTTGGCGCGATGGAACCACACTTCTACGCGGACCTCGTCGCGCTGCTGGAATTGCCCGATGACCTGCCGGACCAGAACGACCGCTCGCAATGGCCGCAGATGAAGAAGATCTTCGCCGACGCCGTGCGCAGCCGCACGCTCGCGGAATGGCTCGACGCCGCAGAGGGCCTGACGCCGTGCATCGCGCCCGTCCTCGACGTCGACGAGGCGCCGTCGCACCCCCACCACGTCGCCCGCGGCGCGTTCGTCGAGGTCGACGGACTCGTCCAGCCCGCGCCGGCGCCGCGGTTCAGCCGCACGGCAGCCACGGTGGATCGCTGTCCGCCGATGCCGGGCGAACACACCACCGAGATCCTCACCCACTGGGGAATCGACTCCGACCGCGTCGATGACTGGCTGCGCTCGGGTGCGGTGCGCGAGGCCGCCGCGGCGACCTGAACTGCCGGGCGCTCGGCGTCCGGACCACCACGACACTTGCGGCGATCACCTGGGATCGTCGAACTGAGAAGGAGTGAACTCGTGACCGAGCCCACGACATGGGAAACGTTCACGCTCGAGCGGCCGGAACCCGGCATCGCCGTAGTAACGTTGAATCGCCCCGAACGGATGAACTCGATGACGAACACCATGTTCGTCGAACTGGAGAAGGTGGCGCTGCAACTCGATCACGAGCACGACCTGCGAGTCGTGATCCTCACCGGCGCCGGTAAGGCATTCTGCGGTGGATTCGACCTCGACGATGCCGACGGGCTGTCGTCGATGACGCCGATGGGCATGCTCGACCAGCAGGAACTGGCCGCGCGGGCGCTCTCGGCGATCCGCAGCATCCGGGTCCCGGTCATCGCGGCGGTCAACGGTGCGGCCGCGGGCGGTGGACTGTCGCTGTCCCTCGCCGCCGACATCCGGATCGGCTCGCCGGCGGCGCGGTTCAACGCGGCGTTCGTGCGGATCGGCCTGTCCGCCGGCGACCTGGGTGCGTCGTGGCACCTGCCCCGGCTCATCGGTCCGGCGCGGGCAGCGGAATTCGCCTACACGGGCCGCTTCATCGAGGCCGTCGAGGCCGAGTCCCTCGGACTGCTGAACGCGGTCGTTCCGGCAGAGTCGCTGCTCGACGAGGCACTCGCGATGGCCCGCCTCATCTGTGCGAATTCGCCTGCCGGAGTGCAGCTGTCGAAGCGTGCGCTGCACGCGAACATGGAAGTGTCCTCGTACGCCGCCGCGCTCGAACTCGAGAACCGCGGGCAGGCGCTGCTCACCCGCGGCGACGACATGCCCGAAGCCCTGGCCGCGTTCAAGGAAAAGCGCAGCCCCCAGTTCACGGGACGGTGATCCACATGACTCAGACGGAAACGCGGGAGACTACAGCGGTGCTGAGCAACTACGCGCCGCCCCAGCTGGAAACCCTCGCCCTCGAGGTGCTCGAGGGCAAGATCGTCGTCCTCACGATCGACCGGCCCGACCGGATGAACTCGATGACTGTGAAGATGTTCGAGGAGTTCAACACCGTCGCCTACGCCTTGCGCGACACCGATGCGCGGGCCCTGATCATCCGGGGTGCGGGGGACCGGGTGTTCTGCGCGGGCTTCGACCTCGACGAGATCAGCGTGATCACCGAAATGGGTGTGCGCGAGTTCCTGAGATTCCAGGAGACCGCGACCGGTGGGCTGGCGGCGCTGCACCACCTGCCCTTCCCGGTGATCGCGGCGATCCACGGTGCCGCGTCCGGTGGCGGCATGGCGTTGGCGCTCGCCGCCGACATCCGACTCGTCGCTCCCACTGCGAAGTTCAACGCGGCGTTCGTCAAGGTCGGACTGTCCGTCGGCGAACTCGGCACGTCGTGGCAGCTGACCCGGCTCGTCGGGCCGGGCAGGGCCGCGGAGATCGCGTACACGGCGCGTTTCGTCGGTGCCGAGGAGGCCGCCCGGATCGGGCTGGCGAACCGGGTGGTGCCGAGCGAAGACCTGTTCGACGAGGCCGTCGCGGTGGCCGAGGCGATCGCGTCGAACTCCCCGGGCGGCGTCCGGATGTCGAAGCGTGCGCTGCAGCGGAACCAGGAAGTGACCTCGTACGCGGCCGCGCTGGAGTTGGAGAACCGGGGGCAGGCGCTGCTCACCCGGTGCGCCGACATGCCGGAGGCGCTCGCCGCATTCAAGGAGAAGCGGGCGCCGCGCTTCACCGGGCAGTAGGAGTCGACGAATGACGAGATGGATGGAGGCGAGCACATGACCTGGGAGTGGACACCCGACACGCTCGGTGCGCTGGAGTCGTTCCTGCGCGACCGTGGGATCACCGAGGGCCCGCTGACGACCGCCCGGATCGGCGACGGGCATTCCAATCTGACGTTCCTCGTGTCCGACGGGGTCCGTCAGGTGATCGTCCGCCGACCGCCGCCTCCGCCGGTTCCGCCGGGCGCCCACGACATGCTGCGGGAGGCGCGTCTCGTCGGCGGCCTCGCGGGCAGCGGCGTGCCGGTGGCGGACGTCCTCGCCGTCGGTCAGACCGGTGACGTTCTCGATGTTCCGTTCTACGTGATGGACTACGTCGCCGGTCCGGTGGTCACCATCGAGACACCACCGGCGTTGAGCGCGCCCGCGGACCGCCGCCGGATCGGTGAGGCGTTGATCGACACCCTCGCCGCACTGCACGCGGTGGACTGGCAGGCCGCCGGATTGGGCGATCTGGGCCGTCCGGACGGATTCAACGAACGTCACCTACGCCGCATGGGCAGGTTGGTGGCAGCCGAGGACGGGACACCGCCGCCGGAGTTCGCGGACATCGACGTGTGGCTCGGGGCCAACGTGCCCGCCGAATCCGGGGCGGCGATCATCCACAACGACTACCGCATCGGCAACGTCATCCTCGCCCCGGACGCGCCGGGACGTATTGCCGCAGTGCTGGACTGGGAGCTCGCGACGATCGGTGACCCCCTGTTCGATCTCGGCTACTTCCTCGCGTCGTACCCCGTCGCCGGCGAACAGCGCACACCGACCGAGGACCTCGGCATCGCGGTGCTCGAGGACGGCTACCCTACCCGCGACGAACTGGCGCAGCGGTACGCGGCCGCCACCGGCGCCGACCTGTCGAACCTGCACTGGTACACGGCTCTGGCCTTGTGGAAACTGGCCGTGCTGTACGAGTACGGGCGTCGCCGAGCCGTCGCCGGAGTCGGCGACGAGTACTACCGCGACGGCGCACTCGTGCGTTCATTCCTCGACGCCGCCCACCGCGCGGCAGGGCTGGCGCAGTCGGTGGTCTGACCTTGCAGACGGAGCCACCACCGGGGCGGCCGCGGTGGTCTGGCAGACACCGACGGATACCATCAATCAATGACAATTCGGTGGCGCTCACTGATGCCGCCGACCTGGAGTCGGCTTGGGATTGCAACCTCCGAACACGGAGCAAGGACTTGCGCGGAGAGATTGTCAGCAGACCGGACATGATCGACTGCGTAACTGGCGATCGCCCGAGGCCCGTGGCGCTCGCGGATGTCCGCGAGTGTGGCGGCGATCTCGTCCATTGCCTTTTCGGCCGGGAGTCGAACGTGGCCGTCAGGTGTCCGCACCAACGAGTGCAGGAGACGATCGGAGTGGCGGAGGTATTCGTGCTGTGATCGTCCTTTGACACAGGTGTAGCCGCCGTACACCTGATTGCGGCTGTTCCCGTGGATTGCGGTGGCGACCCCGTCGTCGACGTCGACGAGTATCGAACAGTGATTGATGCAGATCCTGCAGAAAGAGTTTCGCGTATGCTTCACAAGTCTCCCTACATCGGGGGACAGAACTCGATCGCCGAGGTGTCCTGGAGCGGCGATGGTCTGTTCAGCGGGCTGATTGTGGCCGCGTCATGACATCCGTACGGTCGGCATGTGCAGTTCGGTCGAGCCATCACAGTTCCCGCACGAGTGCGCAGTCTGTCCGGCAGGCGAGAGCTCGACGTCCGGTCGTGAAACCACGGTGCCGGACGTCTCGAGCGCGAGAAGCGCTGCACCGTAGGCCCCGGTGATCTGCGGGTCCGGCGGCACGTCGACGCGGACCCCCAGTGCCGAGCTCAAGAAGTGAACAGCCGCAGCATTCTTCGCGACCCCACCTGTCATCACCACCGGTGTCTTCTTGCCTACCTGAGCAATCAAACCGAGTGTCCGAGCCGACACCGCTCGGTGAACGGAAGCGGCAATGTCTGTCCGCTCGGACCCGCTTGCGAGCAACGACACGATCTCGGTTTCGGCGAAGGTTGCGCACATGCTGCTGACCTCCAGGTTCTTGTCACCCGCCATGGCGAGGCCGGCCAGTTCGTCGACCTCGCATTCGATCGCCCTCGCGAGTACCTCGAAGAATCGCCCTGTGCCGCTGGCACATCGGTCGTTCATCGCGAAGTCGTCGACGAGCCCATCTTCGTCCACGGCGATGACCTTGCTGTCCTGCCCACCGATGTCGACGATCAATCGGACACCCGGGCACAGTGCTGCCACACCGCGCGCGTGACAGGTGATCTCGGTGAACGTGCGCCCGGTGTCCGGGACGAGTCTGCGACCGTAGCCGGTGCTGATGGTGGCCGTGAGCTGCGACAGCGTCACAGAGGCCCGGTCGAGTGCGTCGTCGATGGCCCGACGCATTCCGGCTCGGCTCACGGCCCCCATCTGGATGGCGCTCGCGCCCAGGAATGCTCCGGACTCGTCGAGGATGACGGCTTTGGCGGACGTCGATCCCAGGTCGACGCCCATGAAGTAATCCGTCACGTCGATCAGACCCGGCTTCGGCGAACGTCGATGCCTTCAAGCATGGCTGCCAGCCGGCTTTCGAGGATCTCGTCCTTGTAGAACGACGCGTCGGCGACGTCACCTTCGAAGAACATAGAAGGGATGCCGAGTTCTTTCTGCGCCGACTTCGCGAGCAGATGCTGTGGGTTGGTGAACGCGCGGCAGGTACGGGAGGCGTGGAAGACGATTCCATCGATTCCGTAGTCGACGCAGTCGCGGTTGGTGAGGTGCTTGAGCGTCTTTACGCCGTGGTTCGTCGGGCACAGCAGATAATGCTGAGCCATTCCGAGAATCGGATCGTCCGTGTCGATGAGGTGCGGTTCTTGCCAGAACGCATTGTGCGTGTACCTTCCGCATACCACGGCGACATCGGCGTCGGCGAACTTGCGCGACAGCCAGCCGAGCTTGTTCCAGTTCATGATGCCGTCGAAGTACAGACGGTAGCGCTCGTTGCGGACGCCGGGGATGGCGTGGTCGAGACGGTACTGCACTTCGGCTTTGACGTCGGCGAAGTACTGGACCAGTTCCGGCCCGGCGGGCATGAAGTTGATGTGCGCGATGCTGGCGATCCAGTCCCAGTAGGTGGCCGGTGTCGGGGCGGCGCGGCACAGCGCCATTGCTTCGCGCCGCAGTTCCGAGGCGCGCTTGATGTAGGACATGTTCTGTCGTAGGGCATCCCAGTCGAATGGTCGGCCTGTCATCGTCTCCAGGAAAGCGATGAGCTTGTGCAGTTGATCGGCCACATAACGCGACGCCTGCTCCCACTCCTCACCGCGAAGGTAGCCGGCGTCGGGCTTGTTGCTCGGCAGGAAGGGGAGGGAGACATTGAAGATCGGCACCTGTTTACCGAAGACGCGATACGAAATTTCGTCCCACTGCTGGCCGGTGCTGCATCCCGCGTACGCATTGACGAAGAAGTCAGGTGCAGGCAGGCGTGAGGCGAGCTGCTGTTGGTCCACAAGACCGACGATGCCGTTCTCGTCCTCGGACCTTGCCTGTTTGGTGAGTACTGCACAGCCGAGGTGCGTTCTCGCGTATGAACACAACTCACCGATGTACCCGTACTCCTCCCCGGCGAGCTGAGCCGGCTTCTCGAGCTGTTGTGCGGCCAGGCGTGCCGAGAACGCTTCTCCGTGGCACCACTCGAGGCCGGCGGCCTGGAAGATCGGGTTCACGGCTGAACCGTTGTACCAGACCACCTGCTTACCGCGTTCCTTCGCCGTGAACAGGTTCTCCCAGTAGTCGCCCACCATGTTGGTAGCGGTCGGGATGACTATCTTGTTGGAATTGCCGAGCGTGGATGCTGACACAGTAGTTTCCTCCGAAGGTAGATGTGGGTGCTAGACGGTGGACAGTTGCTTGCGTCTGATTCGCTCCACCAGCGCTTCCACTCGGGTTCGGATGGATTCCATCGGCAGACCCTCGTGTTCTGTTTCGATCAGCAATAGTGGAATCGACTTGGCTTCCAATGCTTTCCGTAGCTCGGGATAGAAGAGCATGTGAGGTTCGCAAAATTTCGCCATCAGCACGATGACGCCCTGCGCGCCGCTCGCGTAGACGGAATCGACGAGGAAGCGATCCCAGTCGGCTTCGTGCTGAACCCGTGTCGGGCAGGGTACGGCGGTGTTGCGCCGGAGGTACACCGATGCGAGGGCTTCGAGTGGGTCGCCTATGGCGCCTATATCCGTTGATACGTACCGCGTTCCGTGGAAGAGATCGTCATCGACAACGATGGCTCCGCAGTCCTCGATGAGGTCCAGCAGTTCCGGTTTCGGGGCGTGGCAGAAGTGTCCGGACAGGTGCACGCGGATGCGATCGTTGCGGGGCACGAAGTTCAAGCCTGCAGTCACCTGGCGCAGCAATTCCGAGTGCTCCTCCTTGTCCATGATCATGCTGGACTTGACGAGAACCTGGAGCTGGGCGGATGTCAGCGCTGCATCGCCCGAGCGCCTGTTCTCGAAGATTGCCCGCATCAAGCGACGATTGGTATCGAATATGTCGATGCTTCGCGCGAGATCCGCGTCGGAGATCGTACGATCCGCGAACTTCTCGAGCTCGCTGCGAAAATCTTTCATCTTGCCCAATACCTGCGGAAAGGCCCAATCATCACTCATCGATGACATCAATTGGCCGAAGTAGACAGGCTTGTCCGACTCGTCCTCGCGCACCACATCGATTGCACCCAGCAACTGGATGCAGTGGTCCGCGTGGAAGAAGCCGTCGTAGACATCCAATCGTCCGAGTGCCGCCTGATCGGCGACGTTGCGGGTGTACCCGCAGTTGAACTCGCCCAACAGATTTCGTCCGACAGTGATCGGCTCACGGTCTTCTTGGATGATCACGGGAAGTACGCCTGCGGCGTGCGCCAGTTCGGAAGGGAAGTTCATCGGAAACACTCCGAGTGCTTTTCTCCCGGTGCGTCTTTTCCACTGTGCGACATAGTCGGTCGGACTATCGGCTACGGCACTCATGGTGAGCATGGCCTGTGTGAACGTCGACGGCATGTTTCTCGCCCGTCCTTCTCTCGTGTAGCTCATGGGGCTGGACCCAGGTACGTGTGTTCGGCTGTGACGTACCCGACAGAAGTGATCATGCATCCAATTTGCACAACTTGCAACTAAATGTGTCGGAAAATGTACAACGTTGCAGCTAGGTGGGGTACTGTAGCGAGAGTAGGGCGGTCAAAGTCAGGGTGAGCGACCTGAGGTCGTGAAAGGTGAGTGCGGTGTGCGGTCACTGGGTCCGCGGGTAGAAATACGTGGAAGATGCTGGTGCCCAATGGACCTCGTCGGAACTCCTGTGAAATACCCCTTGACGAGATCCACATCACACTTTATGGTCGTACCATTCACAGCTCGGCCCACAAGCGATGCCGCGGTCGATCGCGCCGCGACCCGTCCTCTTCCAAGAGTTCCAGGAGAAGAAATGTCTTCGTCCCCGCCTCTCGACATAGTCACGCAACCATCGAAAACCACATCCCGACGCGCGTCTCTCGCTGCCTTCTCGGGATCGGCGATCGAGTACTACGACCTTGTCGCCTATGGAACTGCCGCAGCCCTCGTCTTCGGCGACCTCTTCTTCCGCGACGTCAGCACGCACGTCGCACTGCTGCTGTCTTTCGCCACCTTCGCCGCAGGATATGTGGCTCGCCCACTCGGCGGGTTGCTGTTCGGCTACATCGGTGACAAGTACGGTCGCCGGACCGCAGTGCTACTCACGATTTCCGTGATGGGCACGGCGACCGTGTGCATCGGTTTGCTGCCGACATACGACTCGATCGGTTCGTTCGCCCCGGTCCTGCTGGTCGTCCTACGAGTCCTGCAGGGACTCGCGGTCGGCGGTGAACTGGGCGGGGCGGTCCTGATCTCGGTCGAACACGCCCCGAAGAACAAGCGTGGTTTCTATGGCAGTTTTTCCACCGCAGGCGCGCAGGGTGGCACCCTCCTCGCGACGATCGTGTTCGCGATCGTCACTCTGATGCCGGATGATCGGTTCAGTTCGTGGGGCTGGCGGATTCCATTCCTACTCAGTGCCGTCATCGTTCTCGTCGGCATGCTGATCCGCCGCGGTCTGGACGAGACACCCGACTTCAAGCAGAGTCAGGCCGACCGTGCTACCGCGTCTGCGGTCAAGCACAATCCGATTCGTGACGCGCTGTCCGAGCACCCGATGACGATCCTCGGTATCACGTTCATCATGGCAGGGATGATGTCCATCTGGTACGTCATTACCGTGTACAGCCTCAGTTACGCCGTCAACCAGTCGGGAATCCCGCGAACGAGCATGCTGTGGGTCGTCTCCGCGGCGACGCTGGTCGTAGTCCTCATGAACCCGGTGTGGGGAGCACTCTCCGATCGAGTCGGTCGAAGTCGCCTCATCGTCTTCGGTCTGCTCAGCGAGGCCGTACTTCTGTTCTTCTACTTCGCAATGCTCGGCGTCGGCAACCTCGCTCTGGTGTTCGTCTCGCTGATTCTCGTTGCCGGTCTCGGGCACGCAGTGGTCAACGGAATCTTCCCGGCCTTCGTCGTCGAGAGCCTGCCCGCCGCTGTGCGATACACCGCAGGATCATTCGGAATGCAGCTGGCTGCACTGGTTGCCGGCTTCGCACCGCTTGTTGCCACGGCTCTCGCGCCGACCGCCGGCGGCGTCTGGACGGTCAGTGCGCTGTGCCTCGCACTGTGCACGCTGGGCGCATTCAGTGCAATCTACATCGTCAAGATCTATGCTCCGCGACAAAACTCGGCGATCACGGAGTCAACTCAGCCCTCTTCAAAGGAAACGAGCAGCGTTAAATGACTCACTCATCCGATATACCGCAGCCGTCCGCGCAGGGCGGATACGACTTCTCCGGTTCAGGCGTCCTCATTGCGGGTGGGACGTCCGGCGTGGGTCTCGCCACTGCGCGATACTTCGCCGACGCCGGAGCGACGAAGCAGGTACTGGTCGGCCGCAACGAACTTCGCGGTAAGGACGCACTCGCTCGACTCGGAGAGACCAATCCCGAATGCGACGTAGTGTTCGTCGCCGCGGATATCAACGAGGCCGGTGCAGCGGACGACGTCGTCCGGCAGGCGCAGGAGCATCTGGGTGCAGTCGACATTCTCGTCAATTCGACTGTCGCGCAGTACCAGCCCACGTTGCTCCACGACATCGAGCCCGAGAAGTTGATCGATATTTTGGTACAGCAGGCAATCGGGCCGATCCTGATGAGCAGGGCCGTCGTTCCCGTGATGCGTTCTCTCGGACACGGCTCCATCATCTCGATCGCCTCCGATGCAGCGAAGGTCCCGACACCCGGCGAGACCGGAATCGGTGCCGCGATGGCAGCGATCGTGACGTTCTCGCAAACGCTCGCCGTCGAAGCCAAGAGGTACGGCGTTCGCGTCAACGTTCTGACGCCGTCGCTCATCGTCAACACTGGATCGTACGACCGGGCCATGAATGCCGAGTTCAGCAAGAAGATCTTCGACAAGATCGTCTCGCAGGCTCAGCTGGGTCTGACCGAGCCCGAGGATCTGGCCAATGCGATTTTGTTCCTTGCGTCTCCGCTCTCGCGCAGAATCACAGGACAGGTGATCAGTGTGAACGGAGGTATCTCCGTTGTCTGAGGTCAGCGTGCGGGGGCCATTGGTGCGCCATCGGGTCCGGTCGCGCGAGGACATTCTCGACGTGGAACAGCAGCGGCACGAGCACCTGCTACCCGGCGCGACGATCCACGCGTGTATTGCCGAATCGGCTCGTCGGCACCCGAACAAGAGCGCGATCCTGCACCTCGAAGCCCCGGACTTCATGACGCCCACGCGAGAGGTCACCTACCGCGAGCTGCTCATAGCCGTGAATGCGTCGGCATCGGTGTTCCTCGAGCGTGCTGCGGGTGCGCCGAGTGTGGTCGCAGTGATGGTCCCGATGTTACCCGAGGGATTGTTCGCCACCTGGGGTGCTCAACGGGTGGGCACGGCCGTGCCGTTGAACCCATTCCTGGAACTGGCTTCGCTAGTCACTATATTGAATCGCACTGCCGCGACCGTTCTGGTCACGACCGGCGAAATCCTTCGGGAACGCGGGGTAGATGCGGGTGCGGTACTCGCGAGTGTTCCGACGCTGAACGATGTCCTTCTCGTCGACGGTGACAACAGTACGTTCAACGCAGCGTTGGCAGAACATCGTGGCCGCGTCGTGGATGTCGAGGACGACCCCCAGCGGGATGCAATGGTCATGCCCACCGGCGGTACGACGGGCGCGCCGAAGTTGGTGCGCATGTCGCAGTGGGGCCAGCTCGTCATTGCGTGGAACGTCGGAGCGCTGATGGGCTCCGAGGAAGACACTGTCATCGGCCACGGAATGCCGAACTTTCACTGTGGCGGAAGCATCGCGCTCGCCCTGAGGTCGGTCGTCTACGGACAGACCCTGCTGACATTGACGTCCGGAGGCTTCCGGTCGCGGGACGTTGTCGAGAACTTCTGGGCCATCGTCGAGCGATACCGCATGACGTCGACGATGGCCACGCCGACGACGGCATTCGCGATTCTGAACGCGGCGACCGCACCCAACAGCCCGCCGACGTTGACGGACTTCAACGTCGGCGGTAGCACGGTGTCGACTGCTCTGATCCGGGCGTTTCACGCCCGGTTCGGAGTATGGTTGCGCGAATGTTGGGGAGGCACAGAGTTTCACGGCACGATCACGGGCCACCCGAACGATGGCGTCGAACCGCGCGCGGGTTCGGCCGGTCGGCCCTTGCCGCATTCTGAGGTGCGCGCTGCCGTCCTCGACATCGACGGTCGGTGGAGCCGCGACTGCGAACCGGGCGAGCACGGAGAATTGCTGATCGGTGGCCCGACTGTAAGTCCTGGATATCTTGATGCGCATCTCGATGCCGGATTCTCAGTGGTCGGTGTGCCCGGAGGGAGTGTGTGGGGACGGACGGGCGACCTCGGCACCGTGGACGACGACGGATTCGTGTGGGTGTCCGGGCGCAGCAAGGATCTGATCATTCGTGGGGGTCACAACATTGATCCCCGTGATATCGAGGAGGCGCTGGGCTCGCATCCGGCGGTCGAAATGGTGGCTGCGGTGGGTCGGCCCGACCCGGCGAAGGGGGAGATGCCGGTCGCTTATGTTCAGCTCAAGGTGGGGTCTGTCGCCGAATCTACCGAGCTGTTGCAGTTCTGCCGAGAACATGTACAGGAGAAAGCGGCTACTCCGGTCCATGTCACGGTGCTCGATCGGCTGCCGTTGACCCCGGTCGGCAAAATATCGAAGCCCGCGTTACGAGCACTTGCTCTGAAAGAGGAAGTGCACAAGGTCGTCTCGAGCTCGAGCCGGGTGCAGGTAGCCTGTGATATCGCGCTCGATGACACCGGTTTGCGCCGAGAAGTCACCGTGACGCTGACGCCCGAGTCGGCGTGGAGCGTCGACATCGAGTCGTTGGAGGACAAGTTGGGGGCCTACGAGTTCTTCTCGCGGGTCGAAGTGAGTACATTTGTTGCGAGACAGTAGGAGGATTCGTTGATAGTGTCCAATCGACTCGCTCAGCAGCCACTGCCGCCGCCGAGTGCGCGGTCGATGCTGTTGACGGTCATTGGTGAATTTCTGTACGACTCCGAAGAAGGCGCCTGGACGGCCGCGCTGATGAAGGTGCTCGGCGGCATGGGAATCGAGGATCACGCCGCACGGCAATTACTCTCGCGTGCCGCGTCCGCCAAGTGGATCGAACGTGAGCGCATCGGTCGCGGGGTGCGCTGGCATCTCGCAGACCACGGTCGCGCGTTGGCGGCCGACGGCATCAAACGGTCGCATGCGTTCCTTGACGGACCGACGCCATGGGACGGCGAATGGCTCGTGCTGACGATCACGGTGCCGCAACGCAAGAACTCGGTTCGTAACCGGCTCAATGGAGGTCTGACCTGGCTGGGGATGGGCAATCCCACTCCAGGAGTGTGGGTTACACCGCATGTCGACAGGGCGCGAGAACTGAGCGAATTGGTTTCGACGCTCGGTCTGTCCGAATCGGCACTCATTCTCACCGGCAATCTTCGCCCGGGAGGGCTGGGCAACCACGAGATCGTCGATCGAGCGTGGGACCTGACCGACCTGGCCGACAGTTACCGAACACTGCTCACACAGGACGGCGCATCCGAGCCGCGCGACGACGATGAACTGCTACTTTCCTACATCGAACTGGTCAGTCTGCAACAGCGGTTCATGAGGCTTGATCCACAACTGCCCAAGGAACTGTTGCCAGAATGGATCGGTCGCGATGGCGCTGTGCTGTTTCAGCGACGCCGCGAACAGTGGTCAGCGAAGACCCACGCGCACTGGCTCAGGGTCGTCGAGGCATCCGCACCGAAATAGCCGAAAAGTCCGTCATCTGTCGACTGCGCCCTGCCGAACGACCCACGCAGCGTGCGGTCGACTC
>NZ_BCWY01000004.1 GCF_001894825.1 Rhodococcus jostii NBRC 16295
CCGGCACGCATCGCCACTCACGTATCAGGTGAGGTCGACCGTCGCGAAGATGTCGCCGGTGGGCTGGGTGGAACCGCCGGGCGGCTCCACACTGAACCCGAGTGCGGTGGACTGGTCGATGTCGTTCACGACCGCGGTCGTCGACGGTGAGACGTCGTCGGCCTCCATGATTCCGGCGGACACCGGCTCGTGGGACGGTCCGAGCAGCCACATCTGATAGACCGAACCGGGCTCGGGCGGCGGGACGTCGTTCATCACGAGCACGCCGGCGTCGACGTCCTTGGAGAACACGACGGTGGCCGAACCGCCACCGGCGATCGGTGCCACGGCCGTGCGGACGTCGTCGGCCGCGAGGATCTGCGCGGGCACGGGTTGGCCCTCCTCGCTCTGCAATTGCTGGGCGACGGTGATGCCACCCACAGCGAGGACGACGACCGCGGCCGCCGCACTCAACGCCGCCACGAGACGCCTGCGCTTGCGTGCACGAACCTCGTCCAGCGCTATCGGTGCGGGTGCGGCGGCAGTGCCGGGCAGTGCTTCCAGTATCCGCCCGAGCAGATACGCGGGCGGGTCGACTGCGGTGGACGCCGACTGGGCGGCCATCGTCTCGTGCACGCCGCGCACGGCGGTGTCGAATTCGAGGCGCACCTGGGGCGGTGCGTTCCGCACCGCGGTGTCGATTTCGAGGCGCTGCTGTTCGTCGACGGCGTCCAATGCGTACACCTGAGCGAGGTCGAGGATGTCGTGCTCGGAGTCATCCATCGAACTGCACCCCCAGACATTGCTTGAGCCTGATCAATCCGTCTCGAATTCGTGATTTCACCGTGGGAAGCGCCACGGACAACCGTTCCGACACCTCGCGGTACGTCAGCCCTCCGTAATAGGCGAGGACCACCGTTTTCTGCTGGACCTCGGTGAGCGTGCCCAGGCAGTCGACGACGTCGCTGGTATCACCTCGGCGGGTGACTTCCTCCGACACCGCGTCGAACGGTCCGTACCAACTCGAGGCGCCGTAGGCGGCTTCGCGTTCGGAGCCGGACTGCTCGGACCGCACCCGGTCGACGGCGCGGCGGTGGGCCAGGGTGATCAGCCACGACAGCGGCGACCCCTGCTTCGGATCGAATTTCGCGGCGTTGTTCCAGACCTGGAGGTACACCTCTTGGGTGGTTTCCTCGCTGTATCCGGGATCGCGCAGTACCCGCAGCACCATGCCGTACACCCGCGTGCTGGTGCGTTCGTAGAAATCACTGAAGGCATCCCGCTCGCCGTTCGCGATACGCGCCAGCAACGCCGTCAGCGTCACGTTCTCCGTGTCCCTGTCGACGCCGGTCATCGGCCCATTCCGTTCATCGATCCACAGCCTAATCGCAGGTCGCGACCGGTGTGACGAGGATCGGACCCCTGGGGGTGCGAGCGATGCCGGCATGGCGCTCACCGCTTCGGCGGCAAGGGGAGGAAGTAGCTGGTTCGCTGCTGGTAATCGGGGTAGCCGGGACGCTGCGACATCGACTTCTCGAGCAGCCTCGCCCCGGTCGCGAACACCAGGAAGTAGGTCATGACCAGGGGAGACAGCACGGTGACGGCGCCGGGCCACACGCTCGCGGCGATGAGCCACAGCCCCCACCAGACGCAGGAATCGCCGAAGTAGTTCGGGTGCCGCGTCCATGCCCACAGGCCGACGTCCATGATCTCGCCCTTGTGGGACGGGTCCGCTTTGAACCGCTTCAACTGGTGGTCGCCGACGGCCTCGAACACGATGCCCACCACCCACAGGACGACACCGAGCACCGCGACGACCATGCCGAGCCCGGACGCGGGACCGACGACGGCCGACACCTGCAGCGGCAGCGAGACGAACCACTGCGCGAGCCCCTGCGTGAGGAAGATCTTCCTGATCACGACACCGGGCGAGTCGCCGCCGGCCCGCTCCAGCATCTCCTCGTACCGCGGGTCCTCGCCCTTCCCTGCGGACTTCGCGTACATGTGCCAGGTCAGCCGCAGACCCCACACCGCGACGAGCACCACCACCAGGCACCGGCGGAGGGCGTCACCGTCGCCGACCACCGCGGCGACGAGCGCCACGAGGACGAAGCCGAGACCCCAGGACACGTCGACGACGTTGTAGCGTCCGATCCGGCGACCGACGAGGAACGTCGCGGCCTGCAGCACGGCGAGCACCAGCAGACTCGCCGCGGATACGGCGGCGAAGTGCGACCAGTCGAAGCCGTTCATCGCGGCACACCGGTTCCCGTGGAGTCGACCCGCACGGCGGGCATCAGCGACTGACCGGCCGCGGTCGGCTTCACGGACAGGATCTGATCGACACCCATCCGGCCCTGCGCGAAACTCATTCCACCGCCGACGAGGTACAGCCGCCACACCCGGGCCATCTCCAGCCCGACCATCGCGACGACATCGTCCCAGCGGGACTCGAACTTCTCCAGCCAGGCGTCGACGGTCCAGACGTAATGTTCGCGCAGACCGTGCACGTCGCGTACCTCGAGCCCGGCTCGTTCGAGGTACGCGACGCTCTCTCCGACCGGACGCATGGTCATGTCGGGAGCGATGAACGACTCGATGAACGGGCCGCCGCCGGGATGGCGTCCGGTGCGCGACATCTGCTGGATCAGTACCCGCGCGCCGGGTTTCGCGTTGTCGTACAGGGCCTGCGCGTACCGGGCGTAGTTCTTCTCGCCCACGTGCTCACCCATTTCGAGGGAGGCGACGGCGTCGAACGGGCCGTCGGGGACCTCGCGGTAGTCCTGCAGACGGATCTCGACGCGGTCCTGCAATCCTCGCTCGGCGATCCGTGCGTCGATGAACGCCTTCTGCTCGCGGGAGATGGTGACACCGACGACCTGTGCACCGTGTTCGGCGGCGGCGTGGAGGCTCAGCGACCCCCAGCCGCAGCCTACGTCGAGCAGTCGCATGCCGGGTTCGAGACCGACCTTCCGGCACACCAGGTCGAGCTTGTCCCGCTGCGCGTCCTCGAGTCCGTAGTCCGAATCCTCCGGCGCTCCCGGCGCATTCCGGGTGAAGTAGGCGCACGAGTACGCCATCTGTGGGTCCAGGACCAGCGCGTAGAAATCGTTGGACAGATCGTAGTGGTGGCTGATCGCGGCGCGGTCGCGCAGCACACTGTGCAACCGGCCGCGAAGGTTCGCCTGCGTCGCGGGTGCGGGCAGCGGCCCTCCCACCACGCCCAGCTTCGCGGCCACACGCAGCACCTTCGCGATCGTCGCCGGGCCGGGCCGGACTCCGCTCAGCCCCCGTTCGCGGGCCACCGCCCACACGTGTGCCAGGGCCTCGCCGAGGTCGCCCTCGACGTCGATCTCACCCGTCACGTAGGCCTGCGCGGCTCCGAGTTCGCCCGGGTTCCACAGCAATCGGCGCAGCGCGTAGGGACTGCGGAGCACCACCTTCGGTGCCGTCACCGGTCCGGCGGTGCTGCCGTCCCACGCGGTCAGATGCACGGGCAGGTCGCCGCGGACGAGCGGGCGCAACGCCTTGTCGAGTTCTTCGGCAACGGTCACGGTCAGGCTCCCGTCTTGTCGAGGACGAGCTGCTGGACGTCGATGTACCCCGACCGGAAGCCGGCCTCCGAGTAGCAGAGGTAGAAGTGCCACATGCGACGGAACGTCTCGTCGAATCCGAGGTCCTCCGCATGCACACTGTGCGCGGCGAACCGCTCCTTCCACAGCCGCAGCGTCTCCGCGTAGTGCTGTCCCATGCTCAGCCGCTCCCGCACCCGCAGCGACGTGTGCTCGGCGGTGACGGATTCGATCGCCTCGGTCGACGGCAGGAACCCGCCGGGGAAGATGTACTTGTGCACCCAGGTGTAGGTGTTGCGGGTCTGCAGCATCCGATCGTGAGGCATGGTGATCGCCTGCAGAGCAACCCTTCCGCCCGGCGCGAGGAGCTTGTCGAGCACCCGGAAGTAGGTGGCCCAGTACTGATGCCCGACGGCCTCGATCATCTCGACCGACACGATGGCGTCGTACTCGCCGTCCACGTTGCGATAGTCGAGCAGGTCGATCTGCACGGCGTCCGAGTGTCCGGCTTCGGCGACGCGGCGGCGGGCCAGGCTCTGCTGCTCGCTCGACAACGTCACCGAGCGGACCACCGCGCCGCGTTCCGCAGCCCGGATGCACAGTTCGCCCCAGCCGGTCCCGACCTCGAGCAGCCTGGTGCCCGCGCCGACACCGGCCTCGTCGAGCAGCCGATCGATCTTGCGGCACTGCGCGTCCGCGAAGTCGTCCCACCGAGGGGTGATCTGCGGGACGGGTGCCCGCAGGACCGTCACGTCCCGTACCTGCGCCACCCGGGTGGGGGTCGACGAGAACAGCGCGCTCGAGTACGTCAGCGTCTCGTCGAGGAAGGTCTCGAACATCTCGTTGGACAGGTCGTAGTGCCGGGAGATGTTGGAGCGGGTGTTCTTCTCGGTGTTGCGTTCCTGGGCCGGGTGTTTGGCGACGTACAGTGCGCGCAACCGTTGCAGCGGGCGGGGAATCAGAGTCGCCATCCGCGAGGCGAACACGCTCAGGACGGCGGCGAGGTCCGGGGACGTCCAGTCGCCGGCCATGTACGACTCGCCGAATCCGATGAGCCCACCCGTCCCGACCCGCCGCGCGAACGCATCGGGGTTGCGGATGATCATGCGCGGCAGTATTTCCTGCTCCCTGTGCGCACCGACCAGGGTGCCGTCGGGGTACTCGATGCGGACGCCGAGGTCGGCGGCGGCGCGGCGGAACAGTCGGTCGGCGACCTTCGCCGACACCGTGGCGCGCGGACCGGTCGGCACGTCGGCCAGCCCGGGCCAGATCCGGTTGTCGATCCGTGGGTCCTCGGCTGTGACTGCGAGGTCGGCGGTGCTCACGGCGGGCGAACGGTCCATGTCGGTGTCCTTGTTCCTTCTCACTGAACTGTCTCCTTCTGCCGGCCGTCGGGCCGAGCCGTGACGGGGAGTCCACGGGCCCACAAAGTGATTCCCTGGATGCGGATGCGAGCCGACACCACGAGAGGTGCCAGGGGAGTGCGTAGTTGAGTCCTCAGGACCGCACGTCGGGTGGCCGGTTGCCGCGTCCCGCGCACGGTCGCGGTGAACGGGGCGTGCCCGTCCCGGTGGAGCACCACGTTCAGGGAGAGCGTGTCGCCGGGCTCGGGGAACCGCATGTCGTAACGGCCGCTCACGTCGTTGAACGGTGAGACGTAGAACTGCTTCTCCACCTCGGCGCGGTCGCTGCCGCCGGGCCGGATGAGGTAGGCGTGCCGCTGACCGTACGTGTTGTGCACCTCGGCGATCACACACCGCAGGCGGCCGTCGGCGTCGTGGCACCAGTACACACTGAGCGGGTTGAACACGTAGCCGAGCACCCGCGCATTGAGGAGGGCGGTCACGCGGCCGCCGCGGAGGTCGACGCCGTGCGCGGCGAGGACGGCGTCGACCCGTGCGCGCAGCGTGTCCGCGCCGGCACCGGGATTCGCCTCGAAATGGTCCTCGGCGCGGAAACGGGCGAACGGTCCCAGCCATCCGGGGAACTGCGGGAGGTCGTCGACGTCGACGTACCAGCTGTAGCTCGTGTACTCGAAACTGTTGCGGACCGGTTCGGTGCGCGCGTGCCGGATCCGCGTCGAGTAGATCGCCGGCGCCGTCACGACACCGTCTCCCGTTCGTGATGTCGCCCGACCCGCGCGTCCCACGATCCGCCGATCCGCTCGGCGGCACGCAGACCGGAGAGCGCCCCGTCCTCGTGGAAGCCCCAGCCGTGGTACGCGCCCGCGAAAGCGAACGTCCCGGAACCGAGCTCGTGCAGCCGCGACTGCGCGGCAACGGAATCGGGCGTGTAAACGGGGTGCTCGTACGTCATCTCGGCGAGAACCGTCGACGGGTCGACCAGGCGTTTCCCACCGAGCGTGACGAGGAACCGCCGGTCGCGCACCGTGTCCAGGCGCATGAGCCGGGTCATGTCGTAGGTGACGATCACGCCGGTCGCGTCGACGCTGTCGGCTTGTGTCAGGTAGTTCCACGACGCGCGGGCGTTCTCCGCGCGGGGCAGCAACGATTCGTCGGTGTGGAGCTGAGCGTGGTTCACCGAATACGGCATGTCGCCGAGGATCTCGGTCTCGAGTTCCGACGCGTCGCCGAGCATGGCGAGGGCCTGGCGGGGGTGCACGGCCACCACCACGGCGTCGAAGTATCGAACGTCCCCGCGGCCGTCGACGACGCACGCGCCGCCGTCCGGGGTGCGTTCGACCTGCTGGACGGGGGTGTCGAGGA
Source organism: Rhodococcus jostii NBRC 16295 (assembly GCF_001894825.1). GTDB lineage: Bacteria > Actinomycetota > Actinomycetes > Mycobacteriales > Mycobacteriaceae > Rhodococcus_F > Rhodococcus_F jostii. The sequence goes on from NZ_BCWY01000004.1 coordinate 6,278, forward strand.
GAATCTCGTCGAGGTGTGCCGCCACCTTCTCGACGTAGCGCGCCGACCCGCCGGTCACCGTGCGCCAGGTGGGAGACCCGAACACGGTGAGCATTCCGTGGTGATCGAGGAACGAGAACAGGTACCGGGCCGGGTAGTACGCGGTCGTCGTGGGATCGCACGACCACACCGCCGCGACCAACGGCGTCATGAAGTTCTCGACGAAGTACGGGCTGAAACCGTTGCGGCTCAAGAAGTCACCCAGCGATTCCAGTGCGCCGTCCCGGTCGCCGGGGGCGTCCAGGACCGCGCGGGCGCAGCGGTGGAACCGGAGGACCTCGCCGAGCATGCGCCAGTACCGCGGTCGCGCCAGAGTGCGGGTCGTGGGGAACAGCCCGCGGATTCCCTTCGCTCCCGCGTATTCGAGGCCGCTCACGTCGGATCGGATCGACATCGACATGTCCGAATCCTGGGTGGCCACGTCGAGTTCGGCGAACAGGCGGAGCAGGGTGGGGTAGGTGCGGTCGTTGTGCACGATGAAGCCCGTGTCGACGTCCACTTCCGCGCCCGAGTCGAGCGTCAGGTGGTGGGTGTGGGCGTGGCCGCCGAGACGGGCGTCGGCCTCGTAGAGGGTGACGCGGTCGTGGCGGGAGAGAACGTAGGCGGCGGTCAAACCCGCGACGCCGCTACCGATCACGGCGACGTTCCTGCGTTCGAGCTTCTCCGAATCATGCATTGCGACCTGCTTTCTGGTCTGTCGTCGCGGTGACGACGCCCTCGGCGGCGAAGGCGTCGAGTACGAAATCGGCGGTGATCCGATGCCACCACCGGGGCCGGGTGAGCATGAAGTGTCCGGCTCCCGTCAGGGGAGTCCACGAGGCGTTCACCCCACGAGCCAGCGCCCGTTCGGTCTGAACCCGCGACGACGTCGGATCCGTCCAGCGGTCGGCGGTGCCGTGCACGACCATCAGGCTGCGGTCGGCAGGCACCAGGTCGCCGTCGGACTCGGGCCACCAGGGTGCGAGCGCGGCGACCGCCCGGACGTTGTGGACGGCGGCGAGGTGCGCCGCGACGCGGCCGCCCATCGAATGTCCGACGACGGCGACGGGGACGTCCCCGAACCGCAGTCGGGCCCGCTCGAGGGCGATCCGAGCGTCGTGGACGGGGCTGTTGTCGGGGGCGTTCCAACCCCGGACCCGATACTGCAACCGCGCCACGGCGATCCCGTGCCGTCCGAGCGTCGACCTCAGAGACCGGGCCATCCACGCCATCCGCAGATTCGACAGGTGCCAGAACCGTGAGGGCGCCGCGCTGCGAGGTTTCCCGCCGGGCAACACGAGTACGTACGCCGGGGCGGTGGCTGAGCCGTTGTCCATATCAATTATTCGGAGCTGACTTTGCGTCGGATGGGCGGACCCACCCCCCGCCCACGTGAGTGCCAATGCGTGCCCGAACACACATTGGCACTCACGTGGGGAACACGCGGGAAAACCCGGCGGCATCGGTGTGGGACCGATGCCGCCGGGCGCGGAGAACTGTGAGGAGAGGCTGCCTACTGGGGCATCAGGACGGAGTCGACCAGGTACACCGTGGCGTTGGCGGTCTGGACGCCACCGCAGATGACGCCGGCGTCGTTGACCTTCAGGTCGTCACCCGAACCGGTGACGGTGACCGTGCCACCCTCGACGGTCGTGTGCTCGCCGTCGATGTCGCTCGGCGCGATCTGACCGGGGACGACGTGGTAGGTCAGGACCTTGGTGAGCAGCGCCGGGTCGGTCTTGAGAGTCTCGATCGTGGCGGGGTCGACCTTCGCGAACGCGGCATCCACCGGCGCGAACACCGTGAACTGTCCGCTGTTCAGCGTGTCGACGAGGTTGACCTGCGGGTTGAGCTGACCGGACACCGCGGCGGTGAGCGTGGTGAGCAGCGGGTTGTTGGACGCGGCCGTCGCGACCGGATCCTGCGCCATGCCGCTGACCGAACCGGCACCGTCCGGGACCGTCTTCGCGTACTCGGCGCAACCGGGGCCGACCAGGTTGGCAGCGGGATCGGCCATCGCGGACGAGGTCATCGAACCGGACGACATCGACTCGGACGTCATGTCCTCCGAGCTGCTGCTGCTCGACGAGTCGCTGTCGTCCGACGAACACGCTGCGCCCATCAGGACCAGGGACGTGCTCGCTGCGACTGCCAGGACTCGTGTGCTGATCTTCATCAGATTTGCCTCTCTCCGGTGTGGGTGCGGATGAGCACCATCGACAGGCATTCGGAGCACTCTCCGCGGCGGATGGGTCGAGTATCTTCCGGCGTCGACCCATCCGATTCGGAGGAGGCGCCGAATGCCCGGTGAGAGGGTGTTTCACCGGCCCTCTGTTTCGGCTGCCAGTTTTCGACCGCACTATCGTGAAAGGATCCGAGATGACACTCTCGAAGGCACGTGGATTCGCCGCAGGACTGTTGACCGCGGCAGCAGCGGCGGTGCTGATCGCGAGCCCGGCGCAGGCTCAGCCCGGTGCGCTCGCACCCGTTCCGTCCCTCGACGTCCAGCGGTACCTCGGCACGTGGTACCAGTTGGCCGCTGTGCCACAGCCGTTCAACCTGGACTGTGCGCGGGACACGAAGGCGACGTACGGGCTCGTCGATCCGTCGAACGTCAGCGTCGCCAACTCGTGCACCACGTGGGCGGGAGGAACCAACGGCATCACCGGCAATGCTCGCGTCAACGATCCGGTCACCAATGCGCAACTCCACGTGAGCTTCCCGGACGTGCCGTTCCAGAGTTCGGCGGACGGACCCACCAACTACGTGGTCACCTACGTCGCCGACGACTACTCGTGGGCGCTCGTCGGCGATCCGGCACGGGCGTCGGGTTTCGTCCTCTCCCGCACGCCGGCGGTGGACGAAGCTGGGTGGACGCAGATCCGGCAGGTGGTGGAGTCACGCGGCTACAACTCGTGCCTGCTGCTGACGTCCCCGGCCACCGGCGGCCGAGAGGGAATTCAGCCGCTCTGCACGGTCTGACGGGCCGCGGAGCCGGTGATGTTCTCCATCATGCCTTTGAAGATGATGCCGTGGAACGGAAGGATGGAGTACCAATACAACCGCCCGGCCACACCTTTCGGGAAGAAGATCGCCCGCTGATCGAGCCGGGACCGGTCGGGGTCCACTCGGTGGACACGCCATTCGAGCCACGCCCCGCCCGGCGCCCGCATCTCGGCACGCAGCCGTAGCAGCGTTCCCCGTTCGATGCGTTCGACGCGCCAGAAGTCCAGCGGGTCACCGGTGTTGAGCTGCTTCGGGTTCCGGCGTCCGCGGGTGAGCCCGACACCGCCGACCACACGGTCGAGCCAGCCGCGCACCGACCAGGCGAGCGGGAACGAGTACCAGCCGTTCTCGCCGCCGATGCTCTCGACGACGCTCCACAGTGTGTCGGCGTCCGCCTCGCAGTCCTTGGTGCGTTCGTCGGTGTAGACGACCTCGCCGGCCCAGTCGGGGTCGGAGGGCAATGGGTCGGAGGGGGCGCCCACCGGGGACGCGCTCGCCCATGTCGTCTCGACCTCGCCGTTGTCGATGCGCCGCAACGCCAATCGCACCGCGTCCCGGTACGTCGTCAATCCCTCCTTCGGCGGCGGAATCACGTCGTCGATGTCGTGTTCGGCGGCGACGGCGTCGTTGTGAAGCGATTCGATCAGCGCGCGCCCGAGCGAGCGGGGAATCGGGGTGACCAGTCCGATCCACAGCCCGGCGAGTTTCGGGGTGAGTACCGGCAGGACGAGGATGCGCCGCTGACGCAAGCCGGCGACCTCGGCGTACGTCTGCATCATCTCTCCGTACCGGATGACGTCGGGGCCGCCGATGTCGAACGTGCGACTGCGCGGCAGGGGCGCGTCGGCCGCGGCGACGAGGTAATGCAGCACGTCGCGGACCGCGATCGGCTGGATCCTGTTGTTCACCCAGCGCGGAGTGGTCATCACGGGCAGCCGGTTGGTGAGGTGCCGGATCATCTCGAACGACGCCGAACCCGAGCCGATGACCACACCCGCCTGCAGAACCATTGTGGGAACACCGGAGTCGAGGAGAATCTGCCCCACCTGGGTACGGGAGCGCAGGTGGGGTGAGAGATCCGCCGAGTCGGGATGCAGTCCGCCGAGATAGACGATGCGGCCGACGCCGGACGTGCGGGCAGCCTCGGCGACGTTCTCCGCGCTGATGCGCTCGGCCTCCTCGAACTCGTCTGAGCCACCCATCGAGTGCACCAGGTAGTAGACGACGTCCACGTCCGCGAAAGCAGCAGAAAGGGATTCGGGATCACTCAGGTCGCCGCGAGCGACCTCGACGTCGGACGCCCACGGAACGTCGGTCAGTTTTTCGGGCGCCCGCGCCAGCACCCGCACGCGGTACCCGGCTGCAGCGAGCCGGGGAGCGAGACGTCCGCCGATGTATCCGGTGGCGCCAGTGACCAGTACACGCAACTGCGTCATCCCCATACGCTACCGGCTTCGCCACCGCGGTGCTTTTGGATCGCGACTAAGGTCGTGTCATGGGCATCGTGCATTCGAGTGTGGTCGAGGCCTCGCGGGACGAGTTGTTCGCCTGGCACGCGAGGGCCGGAGCGTTCGCCCGGCTGTCGCCGCCGTGGCAGCCACTGAGTCTCGCGAAGGAATCCGAGTCTCTGGAATCGGGCCGCGCCGAGTTACGGATGCCCGGTGGCCTGACCTGGATCGCGCAGCACGACGCGAAGGAATACGACCCTCCACACCGGTTCGTCGACTACTCGGCCGCCCTGCCGCTGCGACTGCTCGTGCCGTGGCGGCACACGCACACGTTCGACGTCGTGTCCGAGGGCAGGACCCGGGTCACCGACCGGGTCGACACCATCGTGCCCGGCCACTTCCTTCGATCGACGTTCGTCTACCGGCACCGCCAACTTGCCGACGACATCGCCCGGCACCATTGGGCGGCGACGCAGCTTCCCGGACCGTTGACGATTGCGGTCACCGGCAGCTCGGGTCTCGTGGGCTCCGCTCTGACCGCGTTCCTGAGCACGGGCGGGCACCGGGTGGTGCGACTCGTGCGCCGCGCTCCCGCCACACCCGACGAACGACGCTGGAACCCGGATGGGCCGGCCGCGGACCTGCTCGACGGGGTCGATGCGGTGATTCACCTCGCCGGGGCGTCCATCGCGGGCCGCTTCACCGACGGTCACCGCCGGGCGATCAGGGACAGTCGGATCGAACCCACCCGGCGGCTGGCGGAGGTGGCGGCAGCGTCCGGGCAGGGTCCGAAGATCTTCGTCAGTGCGTCGGCGATCGGGTACTACGGCCCCGACCGTGGCGACGAGGAGCTTCACGAGCAGGACGAGCGCGGTGACGGGTTCCTCGCCGACGTGGTGGCGGACTGGGAGGACGCGGCGAAGCCGGCCGCCGACGCCGGGCTGCGGGTGGTCCACGTCCGCACCGGGATCGTGCAGTCCCCGAGCGGGGGTGTGCTGCGCCTGCAGCGGCCGCTGTTCGAGGTCGGGCTCGGAGGGCGGCTCGGTGCGGGAACGCAGTGGCTGTCGTGGATCGACATCGACGATCTGATCGACGTGTACCACCGCGCCGTCGTCGACTCGGAGTTGAGCGGCCCGGTGAACGCGGTGGCGCCGAATCCGGTGCGCAACGAGGAGTACACCGCAGTCCTGGCGTCGGTGCTGCACCGCCCGGCGTTTCTCCCGGTACCCGATTTCGGACCGAAGTTGCTGCTCGGCGAACAGGGAGCACGCGAACTCGCCCTGGCCGATCAGCGCGTCACCCCGGGCAAGCTCCTCGAACGGGACCACCGATTCCGGCGACCCGACCTCGACACCGCACTACGCCACCAGCTGGGGCGATTCAAGTCGGACGAGGGATAGCGCGCCCCGCGTCATACGCCGCCACCACCCGTTTCGGTGCGGTGAGGCGCCACGCCTCCTCGACGAGTTCGGCCAGCTCGTCGGTGTCGACGCGGTCGAGAACGACGTCGATCCACCCGTAGCGTCCGAAGAACGGCGCGACCAGGAACACGTCGGGGTCTTCCTGCAGCAGGGCAGCCTGCGTTTCCTTGGTCGCCTTGAGGCAGACGGTGGGGGCGCCGTAACCGACGAGGCCGAACATCTTCTTGCGCACGCGGAAGGTGGGCTGATCGCCCCAGTTGGCGATCACGATCTCCTGCGCCTCCGGCAACGCCAGCATCATCGCGCGAACGTCGTGTTCGGTGGGCATGACAGCTCCTGGGCCGGCGGTCGGTGGTACGGAACAGTTATAGTCCCGACCACCGACAGGCCGGACGGCGGCGCGGTCAGACGAAGGCGAACTCGTCTCCGGCGTGAAATTTGGCCAGCGATTCGGACACCGAACGCCGTGACGGCGGGTGGAAGGCGAATGCGTGGACGGCGGCGGCGAGGTAGCCGATGTCGGAGGACTTGATGAACGCGATCCCGCCCAGCGATTCGACGGCCGCCGAAGACGCGCGGACGAGTGCGTCGCGGATCGCGATGCGGGACAGTAACAGTCGAACCGAGATGTCCTGTCCGCGTTCGCCTTCGTCGACCGCGCGGGCGATGTTCTCGACAGCGCCCATGGCGTTCTCGACGTCGGCGGCGGCGCGCACGTAACCCTCGTAGTCGTCCTTGCCGGCCGCCAGCAGCCGTTCGAGCAACGCACTCGCGGCGCCCAGGTAGTTGGCGGTGACGAGCATCCCGAACCACAGGTACCCGGTCATCTCGTGTTGTCCGTCGGGGTCGTCGGCGCCGTTGAGGAGGACGAGGTCGGCCGGCACCTCGACGTCTTCTAGGCGCACCTCGTCGCTTTCGGCTCCGGCGAGGATCCAGCTCTCCCAGAACGGTCGCACGGAGATTCCGGGGGTGTTGGCGGGGATCAGCGCGATCGCCCTCTCGCCGGTGTCGACTTCGACGCTGGCGGTGAGCAGGTCCATCGACCCGGACAGGCTGCACGGCTTCTTGCTGCCGTTGACGATGTAGCTCGAGCCCTTCTTCGTGGCGGTCATCGTGGGGATGAAGACGCTGCCCCCGGTGACGCCCTCGGAGAAGCCGGAGGCGACGATGGCGCGTTGTTCCACCAGGCTCTTGATGAGCGCGCGATCGTCGTCCGTAGCCTCCTGCGCGAACTCGTTGAGGGTGGCGAGCGACAGATGGTGCATGGTGGTGGCGGCGCCGAGCGAGGGCGACCTGCTTCCGATCGCCCGTTGCACCCGCACGGCCTCCAGCGCGGAAGCCCCGAGCCCACCGGATTCCTTCGGGATGGTCAGTGCGGTGCCGCCTGCGTCCCGGAAGCGTCGAATGGCCCCGCTGTCTCTGCCTTCCAGTGTGAGCAGGGGTGTCTCGTCCAGGTAGGTGGCGAGGTCGGGCAGGTAGGACTTCAGCGCTGCGTGTTCACGGGCCATCAATGCGGTCATGACACTCCTCGAGTTGTTCGCGGAAATTCCGGATTCCCAGGGATATCCATTGGGGCATTCGGAGCGATGGCCGAGTGGGTTTGGTCGCGCCGGTCACCAAACCGGATCGGCGATCGCTCCGAATCAACTGAGTAATCCCGATCATGCACACGGCGAGGAGATTGGTATCGATGGCTGTGAACAAGTTGATCCAGAGGCTGGGTGGCGACGACCGGGTGGATCTGCTCCGGGCGGTCCGCGACTCGGACGTGAGTCCGTACTTCCGCGTGATGGAGTCCGCGACCGCGCCCGTCGTCCAGGTGGAAGGCTCGGACCGGATCATGCTCGGTTCCAACAACTATCTCGGGCTGGCGGATCACCCCGCGATCCGGCAGGGCGCGCAGGACGCTCTCGACACGTTCGGCGGTGCGATCACCGGAAGCCGGCTCCTGAACGGCACCATGGATCTGCACCTCGAACTCGAATCGGAAATCGCCGAATGGCACGGCACCGAGGACGCGATGGTGTTCACCACCGGCTATCAAACGAATCTCGGCACGATCAGCGCGGTCGTCGGCGTCGATGACGTCGTCGTCGTCGACTCCGCAGCGCACGCGTCGATTCGCGACGGGTGCGCGTTGTCCGGCGCCACCGTCCGCAAGTTCCGGCACAACGACGTCACCGACCTGGAGAACATCCTGGAGGACACGGCGGACGGTGACGGCGCGGTGCTGGTGATCGTGGACGGGTTGTATTCGATGGAGGGCGACCTCGCCCCGCTGGGTGCGATCTCCGCACTGTGCGACCGTCACGGCGCGGCCCTGATGGTGGACGAGGCGCACAGTCTCGGCATCTTCGGCGCACAGCGAACCGGCGCCGCCGAAATGCTCGGGATCGACGGCGACACGGACATCCGTATGGCGTCACTGTCCAAGAGCCCCAGCTCCACAGGCGGATTCATCGCCGGCTCCCGCGACCTCCTCGACTCACTGCGGGTGAACGCCCGCGCCTTCCTGTTCACGACCTCCGGTGTTCCCGCCGCGGTGGGGGCGTCGCTCGCGGCGGTGCGGCTGATCCGCAGCGAGGAGGGCGAACAGCGGGCGCGGCGCGCACTGGACAACGCCGCGACCCTGCGGTCCGGGCTCGCGGGCAACGGCCTCGACGTGGGTGCGTTGTCACCGCTCCCCGGGGGGCGCGAGACGGTGACGCCCATCGTGTCCGTCCATATCGGCGACGACCTCGAGGCGATGAAGCTCTGGCGCACACTGTTCGACAAGGGTGTGTTCACCAGCGCGGCACTGTATCCCGCGGTGCCCCGGTCGGGTGCGATGCTCCGGCTGTGCGTCATGGCCACCCACACCGACGCACAGTTGCGGCGGGCGGTGGACGTGATCTCCGAGACCGTCACGGAGGCCGCGGCGTGATGAAGGTGGCCGTCACCGGTGCGACGAGCGATTTCGGCGCCGCGATTCTTCCTGTGCTGCTGGCCGATCCGGACATCGACACGGTGATCGGGCTCGGCAGGCGCGAACTGCGGCTCGAGCACCCGAAACTCGAATCCGTCCGGATGGACATCCGCGACCCGGGCATCGAGGACGTGTTCCGCGGCTGCGAGGCCGTCGTCCACCTGGCGTTCGTGGTGGAGGAGATCCGGGACAAGACGGCGACCCACGACATCAATCTGCGGGGTTCCCGCAACGTCATCGACTCCGCCTACCGCGCCGGCGCGCTCCGTGTCGTGATCGCGTCGAGCATCAACGCATACGGACCGGAGCTGCGGCCGAAGCCGGTGAACGAAGACGTCTATCCCGCAGGCGATCCGGACCGGTACTACTTCCACGACAAGGCCGAGGTCGAACACTACGCCGAATGGTGGCTGCGGCGGCATCCGGGCGAGATGGCGATCTCGATGCTGCGCCCCACCTACATCATCGGACCGGACTTCTCCAACGACGGCATCGACCAGCTCACCGGCCCGGTCGGTGCGTTTCCGCGGGCCGACGAGGCCGCGTACCAGTTCCTGCACCAGCGCGACATGGCCGACGCGTTCCACCGCGCCGTGAAACAGGACCTCGTGGGACCCTTCAACCTCGGACCGAGGGACCGGGTGGGCGTCCGGGAACTCGCCGCCATGCAGGGTCAACGGATGTTCGACGTGCCCGAGCGGCCGGCGGTCGTGGCGGCGAACATCGCGTTCCGGCTCGGGCTCACCGCGTTCTCCGGCCAGTGGGTGACCGCGGGCGAGACCGTCGTCGATTCGACGCGACTCATCGAGGCCACGGGATGGGCACCGACGCTGACGGCCCGGGAGTCGGCGGCTGTCATGATCCTGCTGCAGGGAAAGTCGTTGGTGCGCCGGGAGGACGCGCTGGAACGTCGCATCGCCTGTGAAGCGGCGCTGGAACCGGCGTCCGAGTTCGTCGGGGTCGACGGCCGCGGGCTCGAGCACGTCCAGATTCCCGCTGCGACGGGAGCGGTCCACGCCGAAGTCCACGCGGCGCGGTCGGGCGGCGCAGCCACCGTGGGATCGGGCGGCGCAGCCACCGTGGGATCGGGCGGCGCAGCCACCGTGGGATCGGGCGGCGCAGCCACCGTGGTCCTGCCTGCACCACCCGGACTCCACGCACGGTATCTCACGCCCCTCGCGGCGGAATTGGCGGAAAACGGTGTCGACGTCGTCGTCGTGGACCTGCCCGGACACGGGCTGAGCACCGGGAAGCGCGGTCACGCGACCATGCCCGGGGTGAACGATGCCCTGGCGGTTGCCCTCGGCTACGCGAGGATCCGGTTCGGTTCCGCACCGCACGTGGTCCGGGTGGGTGACGCCACCGAGCGCCTGTCGCGGCCGGGGCGCTGGCGGTCGAAGGTCGGGCGCTCGCGGACCCACGTGGCGGTCAACCCGGCGGACGGGTTGCTCCCGCGCCGGCTGCGGTACGAGGGTGGACTCGAGCACCTTCCGCATGCGCACTCCGCCCGGGACATCGTCGCGCTCACACGCGCCGATCGGGTCGCCTCGTAGAGTTGTCGCCGAGACGTCGGAGGCAGCGAACAGGAGTGAACCATGAGCAGTGAAGTACCCGGCACACGGAATGCGGCCGTCGAGGCGGGTCTGGCGGTGCGGCGTGACGTGATGGGCCACGACTTCGTCAAACGTGCACTCGACCGGACGGCGGGGACGGACAGCGAGCAGTTGCAGGAGTTCGTCAGCGAGCACGTGTGGGGTGCCGTGTGGAATCGGCCGGGACTCGACCGTCGCAGCCGCAGCCTCCTCAACCTCGGCATGCTCATCGCCCTGCGCGCCCACGGCGAACTGAAGGGGCACGTGCGGGGTGCGCTGCGAAACGGTCTGACCCGCACCGAGATTGTCGAAGCGGTGATCCACGCGAGCGCCTACTGCGGTGCCCCCGCCGGACTGTCGGCGATGGCAGTCGTGCAGGAGGCGCTCGACGCGGAACTGGGACCGCTGGAATCTCAGGAGTGAAGCCCCGAATCAGCCCGTGGCGCCGGTGATCTCGTTCGGGGTCTCCGGCAGGTCGGCCTGCCCGGAGACGGTCCACGATTCGAGGTCGATCGTGTGGATCTTCTTGTTCGCGGGGTCGGTCACGTAGGCGGTGTGGTCCTGCACGTACAGGGACGGTCGCGGCGACTGCCACCGGTCCGGCTCGGTCCACGCGTCGATGACGTCGACGGTCCGGCTCACCGCCTTGCTGTTCGGGTCGATCACGTGCAGGGCGCCGTCGGTGCCGAGGACAAGTGCCACACCGTGCGGGCCGCGGCCGAGCGACCGGAACGTGTAGCTGGTGCCGAGGTCGACGAGGGTGAGCTGTCCCGTGGCGGTGTCGGTGAGGGAGACCCGTTCGGGGCGTTCGAGTTCGGCGTCGGGGTCGGTCTTGTAGTCGCCCAGCAGGATCGGTGAGTCCTCGTCCCCGGCCTGGTTGCCGATGCGCCCGTAGGGGTCGGGGCTGGTGACCTTGGTGATGACGCCGTCCCGGTAGACCAGCAGGCCGTTCTGGCAACCCACGACCACCGTCTCGTCGGCGGCGACGGCCTCGCCGTGCACGCCGGGGCAGTCCTCGCTCCGCGCGATCTCCTTGCGGTCGCGGTCGAGTACGACGATCCCGGTGCGCTCGTCCTCGTTGCCGACGGTCGTGAGCAGGCTGCCGTCGGACAACTCGACGGCCACACCGTGATGCGCCTCCGGCGTGGTGAAGTCGGTGGTGGCGGGTGTGCCCTCGGACAGTCCGGCGGGGTCGAACACCCGGACCAGCCCGGTGCCGTCGTCGAACAGCACCGTCTTGCCGTCGTGCCGGACGACGTGCCCGGGTGTCTTCGCCTCGAACGTGACGTCGGTGAGGGCGGGTTCGGCGGTGTCGAGAGCGGTGAAGGCGTTGCCGGTGCTGATCAGCACGTGCCGGTCGTCGCCCGCGGGGTTGAGCCGGGTGAAGCCGTCCACCTCGGCCGAGCCGACGACGTCGAGGGTCGCCGCGTCGAGAATCAGCACACCGCCGTCGTAGCTCAGTGCCAGCCGCGGTGTGGCGGCGTCGGTGGTGGTCGCTTCGGCGGTGCCGGAGTCGGTGGAGCAGGACGTCAGAAGTGCCGCCGAGAGTGCCACGGCAGCAACGGAGGTGGGGAAGTGCGGTCTACGCATAAGGGTCACCCATGAGAAATACCCCTTATTGCAAACGGTTGTCAAAGTCGTGAGTGTGCATGTGTGAATGCGTCGCTACGCCAGCGCCTCCGCGATCGCCAGCGAGTTCGAATCCATCATCTCGATGTATGTGCCTGCGCCCGAGCCCTCTTCGCTCAGAGACTCCGTGAACAACGAGATCACGTCGACGGGAACCCCGGCTTCCGAGGCCAGAACCTGCGCGAGACGATCGGGCTGGGAGGAGTCGACGAAGATCGCCGGGACCTGTGCGGCGGCGATGGTCGCGGCGAGATCCACGAGGTCCGACGCACTGGGCGACGCCAGCGTGGTTCCACTGGGAATCACCGCGCCGATCGTGGTGAAGCCGAAACGGTCTGCCAGATAACCGAAGACGTGATGATTGGTGACGAGCTTGCGTCGATCGGCGGGGATGCCCGCGAATCTGTCCGTCATCCGGGCGGTGAGTTTCTCGAGTTGCCGCGCGTAGCCGTCCGCGTGGGCGCGGACGGCGGCGGTGTCGATCTCCGGCACGTGGTCGATCACGGCGTCGCGGATCAGCGCGACGGCGTCGCGCATGCGGTCCGGATCGGTCCAGACGTGGGGATCCGGAGCGCCCGACGACTGTCCGGAGCGGTAGTCGATCGGCCGTAGCGCCTCGCCGACCTGCAGGATCGGGATTCCCTCGGCGCGTGCGGCGCCGACGGTCTTGCCGATTCCCTCCTCCAGCCCGAGTCCGTTGGAGACGAGGAGGTCGGCGCGTTCCACCCGGGCGGCGTCGGACGCGGAGATCTCGAACGAGTGCGGGTCGGCGTTTCTCGGCATCAGCACCATCACGTCGGCCTGATCGCCGATCACGTTCTGCACCACGTCGCCCAGAATGTTGGTGGTCACGACCACGACCGGTCCGTCGGACGTTCCGGGTGAGCACGCGGTCACGGACAGCGCCGCGAGCGCCGTCAGGAGGGTCAGCGGCACCAGGCGCCGCATCCCCCTCACAGCCCGACCACGCCGAGGGTCGAGGCGGCGATCCCGATGTCGAGAGTTCTCGCCACGCGTGCGGCGTCCCGGAAGTCCACCTCGGCCACCGTCTTCGACGCGGGATCCGAGACGTACGCGCGGGTACCGCCGACGACGATCACCGGCGGAGTCGCGGACTCGTCGGTCCAGTCGTAGGGGCCGGCCAGTACCCGGGACGAGGCCGTCTCCACGCCGGACTGCGCGTCGTACACGCGGAACGTGCCGTCCGTGAGGACCGCGAACACCGAACGCCCGTCACCGGACAATGCGACGTCCATCGCCCGATCAGGAGTCCGGATGTGCGTCCAGGCGCGGGTGCGGGAATCGAAGACCAGCACACCGTCGTTGGTGGCGGCCGGTCCCGCGGCGGCCACATGGACCGGCAGTCCGCCGTGCCCGCGGAACGTGGTCGGGCGGGTAGCGGCGCCGATGCCCGCCGGGTAGGGGATCTTGTCCGACGTCCACGCGCCGCCGACGATGGTCGCGAGGAGCAGGCCGTCGTCGCAGGCGCCCAGCGCGTACGAGTCGGACACGGCCGTGCCGTGCAGGCGTGGGCAGGCCGCGTCGACACTCTGCTGGACCTGTCCGTCCGCGGTGTGGATCTCGAACGCGCCGGGGCGGGAATCGGTTCCGCCGGGGGATGAGCGCGACACCACGAATCCGTCGGCGATCGGCAGGGCGACACCGTGGTGCGGGGCATCTGCCCGCACGACGGCTCCGACGTCGATGCTGTCCTTGCGGAGCGCGGCGAAGTCGATCACCCGGGCAACGCCGTCGCCGTCGAAGAACGTCGCCACCTTGTCGTCGCCCTCGGTCACCTGCGCGGGCTTGCTGCCCTCGAGGGCCCCGAGTTCGACGGGGGTCTTGGTGTACGAGTGGGTGTGGTCACCGTGGTCGAGGGTCCACGATCCGGCGTCCACGACATGGACGGCACCACCGGCGCTGTCGACGGCGAACGCGTACCGGTCCTTCACCGTCGTCAGGCGCACCGGGTTGTCGAACTCGAACGAGTGGACCGTCTCGGCGGTCGCGAGGTCGAGCAGGTCCACGCGGCCGGAGTCGGCGTCCGACACGAGGAGTCGGGGTTCGGGACCTTCCACCTCCGTGGATCCGGCCTCCGCGGCGAGGTCGCTACCCGGCTGGCTCCGGCCGTCGGGGGAGGGTGCCTCCTCCGGCGGTGATCCGCAGGCGCCGAGGGTCAGCGCGGCGACCGCGGCGACTGCTGCGCGGGCGAGTGTCGTATTCGGCATTCATGTCCTCCATCTATCGAACGGGTACCGGAGTGGGCAAAACGGCAGGTCGGAGCCGTCGCGCCGCCGATCGGGCAAGGGCGGCGACGAAGAACTGGAGCACGGCGAGTCCGGCGATGGTCGCTCCCGCGGCGGTGTCGGCATTCCACGACACGATCAGCCCGGCGAACGTGGCGGACCAGCCGAGGAGCACGGCGATGGCCATCGTCGCGCCGATCGAGCGGCCGAACAGTGCCGCGGTCGCCGAAGGTGCGACGAGGAGTCCGAACACGAGCAGGGTGCCGACGATGCGGAAGGAGGCGACCACCGCGAGGACCACCAGCGCGAGGAGGGCGAGGTGCGCCCACCGGGGATGCAGGCCCAGGGTGTGGGCCTTGCGTTCGTCGAACACGAGGGCGACGAACGGGCGATACGCGATCACGGAGATGATGCCGGCGACGGTGGCCGCCGCCGCGAGCCAGATCAGGTCGCCCCGGGTTGCCGACAGGACGTCACCGAAGAGGAAGGACGTGAGATCGACCGCGAACGACCGTGCGCGCGAGACGATCACGACGCCGAGTGCGAGCATGCCGACGAACAGCAGGCCGATCCCGGTGTCCTCGGACAGTCGCGAGTTCTTCGAGACCCAGGCGACGCCGAGGATCATGACGATCGCACTGGCGGCCGCGCCGACGAGGAGATTCGCGCCCGCGAGGTAGGCGACGGCCACGCCCGGCAGCATGCCGTGCGAGATGGCCTCGCTCATGAATGCCATGCCGCGCAACACGACCCACGTGCCCACCAGTCCGCAGAGCACGGAGACCAGCATTCCCGCGAAGAGCGCACGCCGGACGAAGGACACCATCAGGGGGTCGAGTAGCCACTGCACCCTGCTAATCTAACGATAATGATTGTCGTAAGCGAAATTGTGGTCCGGTATGGCTCGACCCCGGCGTTGAACGGCGTGAGCGTGTGCCTCGCGCCGGGCGCCGTCACGGCTGTCGTGGGGCACAACGGTTCGGGGAAGTCGACGCTCCTGCAGTGCCTCGCCGGCATCGTGCGTCCCACGTCGGGCCGGATCGACGGGACCAACGGGTTGCGCACGGCATATGTGCCGCAGCGCAATGCGGTGAGCGATCAGCTGCCGTTGACCGTGCGCGAGGTGGCGGCCATGGGAGCCTGGCAGCGGCGCGGGCTGTGGAGACCGCTCACTTCCGTCGACCGCGACGCCGTCGACGAGGCGCTGAACAGGCTTGGTCTCGCGGACCTCGGCCGCAGGCGGATCGGCGCACTGTCGGGCGGGCAGCGTCAACGTGCGCTGCTCGCGCAGGCGCTCGTGCAGCGCGGCGACCTCCTGCTCCTCGACGAACCCACCACCGGCCTCGACGCGGAGGCCCGCGCCGTGATCGGCGACGTCGTGGACGAAGAGGCCGCGCGGGGTGCGATCGTCGTCGTCGCCACGCACGAAACCCGCGACGCGGAACGCGCCGACCGGGTGCTGACCCTGTCGTCAGGGGTGCCGCTCACCCCACTTCGACAATGACCAGCTTGTTGCCGTCCGGGTCCGCGCTCATGCCGTCCACCTTCTCGTCGGCAGGCGTCAGGCCTGCTCGAACGCCTTCTCGAGTTCGGCGACGTCGAGTTTGCGCATCTTCAGCATGGCCTGCATGGCGCGCTGCGCCTTCTCGGTGTCCGGGTCGCGCATGAGTTCGTACAGCCGCTCGGGGACCACCTGCCAGGAGACGCCGAAACGGTCCTTGACCCAACCGCATTGGCTTTCCTCGCCGCCGTCGCCGGTGAGGGCGTCCCAGTACCGGTCCACTTCCGCCTGGTCCTTACAGAGGATCTCGAAAGAGATGGCCTCGTCGAACGTGAACTGCGGGCCGCCGTTGAGCGCGATGAACGGCTGCCCGTTGATCTCGAAGGACACCGTCAACACCGCCCCCTCTGGACCGGGAGTGTTCGGACCGTAGTGGGTGACCTCCGTGATCCGCGAATTCGGAAACAGGGACGTGTAGAACTTCGCGGCCTCTTCACCGTCGGTGTCGAACCACAGGCAGGGGGTGATCGGTTTCATGGCGCAGTTCCTCTCGCGGATCCTCGTCGATTCATCCTCGCCGATATAGACCGCGGCCACGCCCGAAACTCATCGAACGGCTGTCAGGAGTTCAGCGCACCGTCCGGGTGGAGGAGATGGCGATGGCTCCGAACAGCCCTACCAGGGCGAATGCATAGAAGCCCCACGGAACCGCGTAGCCCGCGCCGAGGAGTACACCGCCGAGGATCGGGCCGCAGATCGCGCCGACCCGGCCCACACCGGCCGACCAGCCGAGCGCGGTCGCGCGGATCTGCGGCGGGTGGTTGGCGCTCGTGAACGCGTAGACGAGGACCTGAGCGCTGAAGACGAAGCAACCGGCGAGGAACACCAGGGCGTAGATGCCGAACGACACCTTGACGCTCAGCAGAGCGAGGAACACGGCCGCCCCGGCGAACCAGATGATGGCCGCCGTGCGCGGGCCGATCTTGTTGGCGACGCCGCCCGCGATCAGCAGTCCGACCACCGCGCCCGCGTTGAGGATCAGCAGGAACGTCAGCGACGCGCCGAGGTTGTAGCCCGCCTCGCGCATGATCGTCGGCAGCCACGTGTTGAGTCCGTAGACCAGCAGCAGCCCCATGAACGAGGTGACCCAGATAGCGATGCTGTTGCGCACGAACGGACGTGAGAACAGGGCGCGCACCGGGTTGGCCGAGGCCGCGACGGGAGCGTCGGCGGCGGGCGCCGCTTCCAGTTCCAGGCCGTACTGCTTCGCGACGGCCTCGGCCTCGGCGCGCTTGCCGTGCGCCAGCAGGTACGAGGGGGACTCCGGAAGGTATCGCAGCATCAGCGGAATCAGGACCACCGCGGGCAGGGCGCCGACGACGAACATCGAACGCCAGCCGAACGGCTCGATCAGCACGATCGCCAGGGCAGCGGTCGCGACCGCACCCACGTGATATCCGGTCATCAGCAGCGTCGACGCGGAGCCGCCGCCCTGCCTTTTCGAGAACTCGTTGACCAGGGCCAGCGCCGTCGGCAGTGCGCCGCCGAGTCCGACCCCCGCGAGGAAGCGGAACAGCCCGAAGACGAACGGGTTGGGTGCCACCGCGCACAGAAGCGTGAGAACGGAGAACGCCGCGACCGCGAACAAGAGGGCGCGCCTGCGTCCGATGACGTCGGTGAGCGTGCCGATGACCAGCGCGCCGATCGTCATGCCGACCAGGCCGAAGGTCGAGATGAACGTGATCGTTCCGGTGGACAGACCCCAGTCCTCGTAGTCGAGGAGTGAAGGGATGACGGCGCCGAGGACCACCAGGTCGAATCCGTCGAGCAGCACGGCCACCCAGCAGAGGGGCGCGACCCAGAGGGCGGTGGAGGCGCGGGCGGCGCTTCGTTGGGAAGTGGTCATGATGTCCTCGAGATTCGGCGGTGTCCGCATGGGGTGTTCGCGATGCGAACCCTAGTTCTATACGCGCACTCATTGTGTGGCGGGCCATAGTTGCCTGTCAAACATCGGCCAGTCCACACTCCGGTGGTCCGACCGTCCTGGGCCTTCGCCCAATGTCACCGCGGTGCCGTCCGAGTAGACCGATGCGACATCCGGCGCTGCTCGGGTTGGTCAAGAACTGGTAAACCCCGTGTGGATAATCGACCGGGTACCGAGTCGATGAGCCAGGACGGACTGTGAGAACCAACCACCAGGTGGCTACGAGCCGTCCGCGCCACGCTGCCGCGCCGCCGACGGTGGCGGGCCGCTATCGGTACGACCTCGACGGACTGCGGGGGATCGCGATCGTGCTGGTCGTCGTCTACCACGTGTGGTTCGGGCGAGTGTCCGGCGGCGTCGACATCTTCCTGGTGCTCTCCGGGTTCTTCTTCACCGGCATGCTCGTGCGACGCGTGGGCGCGGACTCCGGGCTGTCGATCCCCGCCGTTCTGCGGCGCACCGCCCGGAGGCTGCTGCCTGCGTTGGTGGTGGTGACGGCCGCGACAGCAGTCGTGACCGTCGTCCAGCGTCCGTTCACCCAGTGGTCGGGGATCGCGGATCAACTCCTCGCGTCGCTGTCGTACGTGCAGAACTGGCAGCTGGCCCGGACGGCGTCCGACTACGCCGCGGCCGACGCCTCGGTCAGCCCGCTGCAACACCTGTGGTCGATGTCCGTGCAGGGGCAGTTCTACCTCCTCGCCCTCGCCGTCGTCGCGGGTGTGGCCTGGACGTGCCGTCGCCGGATCGGACTCGTTCGCCCCCTGCTCGGCGGCGTCCTCGGCGCGGGGTTCGCGGCGTCGTTCGTGTATGCCGCAGCGCTGTCGCAGGACCGGCAGTCGTGGGCGTACTTCGACACGTTCGCGCGACTGTGGGAACTGCTCGCCGGTGCGCTGCTCGCGCTCGTCGTGCACCGTGTCGCCCTGTCCCGCGGGTGGCGCGCGATTCTCGCGGTCTCGGGGTTCGCCGTCGTGCTCGGGTGCGGTTTCTTCGTCGACGGCGCCGCCTTGTTCCCCGGCCCGGCGGCGCTGATCCCGGTCGGCGCGGCCGTGGCGCTGATCCTCGCCGGAACGGGCGGTGGCTCCGACCAGCCGGGGGTCGTGACGATGCTGGCGTCCCGTCCGTTCGTCGTACTCGGTGGTCTGGCCTATTCGCTGTACCTGTGGCACTGGCCGATCCTCATCTTCTACCTCACGTGGCGGGAGCGACCGGCGGTCGGAGCGCTCGGCGGGCTCGCGGTGATCGTCGTGTCGCTGGTGCTGGCGTGGCTCACACAGCGGCTGATCGAAGCGCGGTTCCAGACCGGGGCCCGTCCGAGGCGGCTGCTCACCGCACTGGTCGCGGTCCTCGGCGTCGCCGTCGTCGGCGCGGCGTCCGGGTGGCACGCGTATCTCGTCCGCAACCCCGAGACGACCGCGCGGGTCGGGGAACTCGACCCGTGGCTGTACCCGGGCGCGGCGTCGCTGACGGATGGCGCATTCGCGCCGCGCACGGACATGCGACCCACCCTGCTCGAAGCGTCGGGTGACCTGCCGCAGCCGACCGTCGACGGCTGCATCTCCGACCTGAGCACACGCGACGTCGTCACCTGCGTGTACGGCGACGCGTCCGCCGAACGGACCATCGCCGTGGTGGGCAGTTCCCACGCCGAACACTGGGTGCCGGCGCTCGACCGCATCGGGCAGCAGCGCGGGGTCCGCGTCGAGACGTACCTGAAGATGGGGTGCCCGCTGACCGTCGCGGACGTCCCGCTGCTCGCCGGCGAACCGTATCCCGATTGCGGCGACTGGTCCCGCGACATCCTCGACCGGCTCCGCGATCACCGTCCGGACTGGGTGTTCTCGACGTCCTCACGTCCCAACGACGAGGGCGCCGGCGACGTCACGCCCGACGACTACGTGGGACTGTGGGCGCGGCTCGCGGACTTCGGGCTCCCGTTCCTCGGCATCCGCGACACCCCGTGGCTGCATGACGACGGCGTCCCGTATTCGGCCGTCGACTGCCTGGCCGACGGCGGCGACGCCGACAGTTGCGGAATGCCCCGCGACGATGTCCTCGCCCCGGACAATCCCACGCTCGAGGCGGCCCGTGACCTGCCGTCGGTGTATCCGCTCGACCTCACCGACGCCGTGTGTGACGTCGCGATCTGCCGTGCGGTGCAGGGAAACATCCTCGTGTACCACGATTCGCATCACCTCTCCGCGACCTACGTCCGGAGTCTCGTCCCCGAACTCGACCGGCAGATCGGCATGGCCACCCGCTGGTGGTGACCGGGATACTGACGGCATGTCCGAAGACGACCGCAGCATGCTGGGACGTGCCTTCCTGGTGCTGGGTTCGTTCACGTCGGAGCGGCCGCGGCTGTCCCAATCGGAGCTGAGTAGGCGCACCGGGCTGCCGCTGCCCACCGTCCACCGGCTGTGCCGCCAACTGGTCGACAACGGCGCGCTCGAACGCGTCGACGACGGGCACTACGAGATCGGGGTGCGGCTGTGGGAGCTGGGTGCGCTCGCGCCCCGCGCCCACGGACTCCGGCAGGTGGCGCTGCCGTACCTCGAGGATCTGTACGAGGCGACGCGCGAGAACGTGCAACTCGTGGTCCGGGAGGATCTGGAGGCGCTCTACATCGAACGGCTGTCGGCGCGCGGCGCCGTGACGGTCGTCGGCAGGGCCGGGGGCCGGCTGCCGCTGCACGCGTCGAGCGGCGGCCTCGTCCTGTTGGCATTCGGGGGCACGGACCTGCTCGACGCTGTCCTCGCCGCCGGGCTCGAACGCTTCACCCCGTCCACGATCACCACCGAACATCGCCTGCGCAGCACCCTCGACGACATTCGCCGGACCGGCTGGGTCACGTGCCGCGAACACCTCAACATCGGGACGCTGGCCGTGGCCGCGCCCGTGTCGCGGTCGACGGGGGAGGTGGTGGCCGCGGTGTCCGTCGTGGTTCCGGCGGAGAAGGATCCCGCGCCCCTGATCCCGGCCGTCCGGGCGGCCGCGCGGGGCATTTCCCGGGGCGTCGCCTAGCTCGTCTTTCACTCAGTGAAAGTGGGGGTGTTGCGGGCCGCTTCTTCGCAGGACAGTGACTGGTGTCACGAACTACGCGAGGAGTCTGCTCATGAACACACAGGTCGGGATCGTCGGCGGGGGTCCCGCAGGACTGATGCTGTCCCATCTCCTGCACCTGAAGGGCATCGATTCCGTCGTGCTCGAAAGCCGCACCCGCGAGGAGGTGGAAGGCACCATCCGGGCCGGTGTGCTCGAGCAGAACACCGTCGACCTCATGGTCGACACCGGACTCGGCGACCGCGTCAAGCGCGAGGGACTCACCCACCACGGCATCGAACTCCGGTTCGGCGGCCGCGGGCACCGCATCGACTTCGACGAACTGACGAACGGCCGCGCCGTCACCGTCTACCCGCAGCACGAAGTCCTCAAGGACCTCATCGCCCGCCGCCTCGAGGACGACGGCGACATCCGCTTCGGCGTCTCCGACGTGCAGGTCCACGGCCACACGTCCGACAAGCCGAAGATCACGTACCTCGACGCCGACGGCAACGAGCAGACGCTCACCTGCGCGCTCGTCGCCGGCTGCGACGGCTCGCGCACGTCCACCCGCGGACTCATCCCCGAGACCACCGTGCGCACCGACCACTTCCGCCAGTACCCGTTCGCCTGGTTCGGCATCCTCGCCGAGGCCCCGCCGTCGTCCGAGGAACTGATCTACGCCAACCACCCGCGCGGCTTCGCCCTCATCAGCACCCGCACCCCCGAGGTGCAGCGGCACTACCTGCAGGTCGACCCCGACGACTCCGTCGACAACTGGTCCGACGACCGCATCTGGTCGGAACTCCACGCCCGCGTCGACGGCGAAGGCGCGGAGATCAAGGACGGCAAGATCTTCCAGAAGTCGATCCTCCAGTTCCGCAGCTTCGTGTGCGAACCCATGCAGCACGGCAACCTGTTCCTCGCCGGCGACGCCGCCCACACCGTGCCCCCCACCGGTGCCAAGGGCATGAACCTCGCGATCGCCGACGTCTACTTCCTGTCCAAGGCGATGTCCGAGTACTTCGCCACCCGCAGTCGGGCGGGGCTCGAGGGCTACACCGACAGCGTCCTCCCGCGCGTGTGGCGGACCCAGCACTTCTCCTGGTGGATGTCCTCGATGCTGCACCGACTCCCCGGCGACACCGGATTCGGGCACAAGCGGCAGGTCGCCGAACTGGACATGGTCACCCGCTCCGTCGCCGGCCGCACCCTCATCGCGGAGAACTATGTCGGCACGCCTTTGGGCTGACGCCCCCGTGAGTACTTATTAACGTCGGGCGGTTAACAAGTACTCACGGGCGGCGGAGCCGCATGCGCAGGGTACGGAGCTCTTTCGGACGGCCGACCGCGATGACCCCGACCGGAATGTCCTCGCGCACTGCGACCGCCGTGAAATCGCGATCGGCGATCGAACCGCGGACCACGTAGTCGTCGTCGAATCGTGTGACGCCGGCGAACTGTACGGTGTGGCCGTATTGAGTCGACCACCCCCACGGAACGTCGGTGAACGGCTCGGATTTCCCGAGGATGGATTGTGCGGCGGCGATTCCCTGTGCCTGCGCGCTGTTCCAGTGTTCGGAACGGTACCTCTCATCATCATGCGCACCGGGGATGTTGGCCGCGTCTCCCGCCGCGAAGACGCCGTCGGCCGACGTGCGAAACTGCTCATCGACGGTGATGCCGTTGTCCGCGCGCAGTCCCGCCGCTACCGCGAGCGTCACCTCGGGGACGGCGCCGACCGAGACGAGGACGGTCCCGGCGCTCCACGTGCGACCGTCGTCCGCGGTGGCGCGGGCGGTCCCGCCGTCGGTTGCCTCCAGCGACGACAGTGCGACATCCGTACAGACGTCGACGCCGTTCTCGGAGTGCAGCGACGCGATCATCGTCGAGACTTCCGGGGGCACAATTCGACTGAGGAGCGACCGGTCTCGTTCGAGAACGGTCACCTCCGCTCCGAGTGACCGCGCCGTGGCAGCTACCTCACATCCGATGAGACCCCCGCCGATCACGAGAAGGGAACCGGTGCGTCGAATCGACTCGCGGAGAGAATCGGCGTCGCCCATCGAACGCAGAGTGAAGACGTGCGCACCGGAGACACCGTCGAGTCGGCGTGCCCGGCCACCGGTCGCGAGCAGCAGAGCATCGAAATACAGTGATTCTCCGGACGAGAGCGTCAGGCATCTTGTTCCGGTGTCGAGTGCGACTGCCGTTGCACCGGTGATCAATTCAATGTCTCTTTCGCGCCAGAAAGAGTCCGGTTTCAGCGCAGTCTTCTCGGCAGGGGTGGCACCCGACAGGAGGTCCTTCGATACCGTCGGGCGCCGATACGGCGGTGAGGGTTCGTCTCCGATCAGGACGACGCGCCCGCGGAAGCCTTCCGAGCGGAGCGTCTGCGCGGCGCTCGCCCCCGCGATCCCGGTCCCGACGATGACCACCGTCGACAGTTCCGTGGCGGAATTCGACACTGCACTCACGCCCGGCTGACCTCGACCATGTCGAAGTCGGCCTTCGCGGCCCCGCAGTCGGGGCACGACCAGTCTTCGGGAATGTCGTCCCACCTGGTGCCGGGTTCGATGCCGTCCTCGGGCCAGCCCTCGGCCTCGTCGTACTCGAATCCGCATTGAACGCAGCGGAAAAGCTTGAAATCGGTACTCATGTCACGCCACCTTCGTTTCGAAATCGATCTTCTCGCGGACCCCGCAGTCGGGGCAGCACCAGTCGTCGGGCACATCGGCCCACGCGGTGCCGGCGGGGAATCCTTCACGGGGTGCCCCGGACGCCTCGTCGTAGACGTAATCGCAGACCGGGCACTGGTAGGCGGCCATCACCGAACTCCACCGTTGTACTTGGCCAGGACCTTCTCCCGCTTACCGGGTTGGATGTTCACCCGGGTGATGTCGCCGTCGTAGTGGTCGAGCACGCGGTGGTCCATCACCTTGCGCCACAGCGGCGGGAAGTACGCGAGGGTGATCATGCTGGCGTACCCGCTGGGCAGGTTGGGGGCACCGTCCATGCTCCGCAGCGTCTGGTAGCGCCGGGTCGGGTTCGCGTGGTGGTCGCTGTGGCGCTGCAGGTGATACAGGAAGATGTTGGTCACGATGTGATCGGAGTTCCAGCTGTGTGCCGGGGCGCAGCGCTCGTAGCGGCCGCTGGAGGTCTTCTGGCGCATCAATCCGTAGTGCTCGAGGTAGTTGACGGTTTCGAGGAGCGAGAAACCGTAGACGGCCTGGATGATCAGGAACGGGATGACGACCGGACCGAAGATCGCGATGAGCGCGCCGAACAGCACCACCGACATCAGCCAGGCATTGAGCACGTCGTTGTGAATGCTCCACGTGCTCTTGCCGAGTCGCTGCATTCGCGTCTTCTCGAGCCCCCACGACGACGTCAGGCTTCCCCAGACGCTGCGGGGGAGGAACGTCCAGAAGCTCTCTCCGAAGCGTGAACTCGCCGGGTCCTCCGGTGTGGCGACTCGGACGTGGTGGCCGCGGTTGTGTTCGATGTAGAAGTGGCCGTAAAAGGTCTGCGCCAGAGTGATCTTGGCCAGCCAGCGTTCGAGCTCGGTCTTCTTGTGACCCATCTCGTGGGCGGTGTTGATGCCGATGCCGCCCATGACGGCGACGCTGAACGCCACGCCGACCTTCGACACCAGTCCGAGGCCGCCGTCGATGCCGAGCCAGGAGAGGCTGTCCGCCGACCAGAGGTAGCACGCGAAGACCAGGCTCGCCAGCTGGAACGGGATGAACACGTAGGTGCAGTACCGGTAGTACCTGTCGTTCTCGAGCTGTTCCATCACCTCCTCGGGCGGGTTTTGGCCGTCGGGTCCGAAGAACCTGTCGAGGAGAGGAAGTAGCCCGAACAGCAGCATGGCGCCGATCCACCACCACACCGAGGCTGCCGCCGACCATCCCAGCTGATTGAAGGCCCACACGAGCCCTGCGGCGAGGAACAACGCAGTCGGGGGAATCAACCCCATCAACCACAGGTAGCGCTTGCGGTCACGCCACGCTTCCGGTGGCGCTTCTCCCGTCATCCTGCCGATATTCGACGTCGTCACTATCCGAACCTCCTCGTCCAGTGGCTGTGCCGGTATGAACCAGCTCACTCTCATTTTGGACAGTACACGCATTCTGATCCAGGTTCTATACAAATCTGCGGATTTGTAAATAACGTTGGGCGCCAGTGCGCAAGATCTGGATCGTCTAACACGGGTGGCTCCGCCGCCGATAGACCTGTCGACACAGTTCACCGTTCCGAGGAGGCCTCGATGTTCCGCGATCCCGGACTGCCCGACTGGCTCGAGTTCGTTCTCGGACTGCTCGGGTACCGCTGGTAGTCGTCTACTCCGGCGTGCGCGAGCGCGCCGCGAACGTCGCTGTCGCGGCGACGGCGAAGACCAGCCCCCACCACGGGTGGCCGGCGAGTGCGACGAGCGCGCCGGTCACCGCGAACAGTGCGGTCTGGGCGAACAGTCGTGCGGGGTTGTGGAGTCGTCGGCTCGATTTCGGTGCCATGGCGACGCCCCAGAGGACGGCGGCGGCCACGGGGAGGAGAGTCGCGAGCACCACTTGAACGACCGTCGAGTTCGCGAAAGACCAACCTGCGACCGCGAGCAGGACCAGCATCGCGATCTCACAGGCGAAGGTCACGACGTCGAGAACGCCCACTCGTTGCGCGCCGGGTTCGCTCATCGACCCAGCTTAGATGCGTACGTTGGAAGGGAGACCGCACACGGGACGACGGAAGAGAGAATGGTGCAGATCGGGCGCAGACGGTGGATCGCGGTGGTGGCGACAGGGGTGACCCTGACGATGGGCGTCGCGAGTTGCTCGTCGACCGATGCCACGGATGTCGCCTTCGATACCAGCGAACTGGATTCCGCGATCAGTCCCTGCGACAACCTGTACGGGTTCGTCAACGGTACCTGGCTCGCGGAAACCACGATCCCGGACGACGAATCCAGCTACGGTGTCTTCAACCAGCTGCGGGACAAGAGTCTGGACACGCAGCGGGGCATCGCCGAGAATGCCGTCGGCGATCTGGGGAGCGAGGACGAGAACTCGGACCGGTCGAAGATCGGGGCGCTCTACGAATCCGCGATGGACGAGAAGTCCATCGACGACGCCGGATTCACGCCACTGGCACCGGAATTGGCGCGGGTCGACGCGATCGCGTCTTCTGCTGACGTCGCGAAGTTCCTCACCGAGGACGCCGCCGACGGCGGGTCGATCATGTTCAGCCTGACCGCGGGCGCCGACTTCCAGGATGCGACGAAGCAGATCGGCTTCGTCACCCCGACCGGAATTTCGTTGCCGTCCAAGGACTACTACCTCGACCCGCAGTACGCGCCGATCCTCGACGCCTACCGGAACTACCTGAGCAAGTCACTCGAACTGATCGGTGCCGACGACGCGCAGGCCGCTGAGGCCGTCGAACTCGAGAAGGCTCTGGCGGAGGCGTCGCTGTCGCCCGAGGACGCACGTGATCCCGCGACGCAATACAACCTCGTCTCCGTCGACGAGGCGAACGCGACGACACCGGCTTTCGACTGGCGGCCGTTCTTCGCGGCGCAGGGAGTCACCGCCGACCAGGGATTCTCCCTCGCCGACACTCCGTACTTCACCCGGGTGAACGAACTCCTGGGACGCGCTCCCGTCGACCAGTGGAAGTCCTACCTGCGCACGCAGGTGGTGTCCCGCTCGGCCGAGCGACTGTCGAAGCCGTTTCGGGACAACCAGTTCGAATTCGAGAAGCAGATCTCGGGGAGTACCGCGCAGAAGCCCCGCTGGAAGACCGCTGTCGCGGACGTGAACTCCGCGATGGGCGACGCGATGGGCGAACTGTATGTCGGGGAGGCGTTCGACCCGGCGGCGAAGGAACACGCGCAGCAACTCGTCCACCAGGTTCTCGACGCGTTGAAGGTGCGCATCGAGAACGTCGACTGGATGAGTCCGGAAACCAAACAGAAAGCGCTCGACAAGTGGTCGGAACTGGTGCCCAAGATCGGGTACCCCGACACGTGGCGTGACTGGTCCGGGTTGCAGATCGCCCGGGACGACTACTTCGGCAACCTCGCCGCGGCCGACAAGTTCAATCACGCTTACGATCTGGCGAAGATCGGCAAGCCGTCCGACCGCACCGAGTGGGCGATGACACCGCAGACGGTCAACGCGTACTACAACCCCAGCGACAACACGATCAACTTCCCCGCCGCGATCCTGCAGGCCCCGTTCTTCGACCCGAACGCCGACGACGCCCTCAACCTCGGTGGGATCGGCTCCGTCATCGGCCACGAGGCGACGCACGGGTTCGACGACCAGGGCAGCCAATTCGACGGCAAGGGCAACAACGTGAACTGGTGGACACCGACGGACCGGGAGCAGTTCGCGAGCCGGACGCAGAAACTCGTCGACCAATTCGACGCCTACACACCGATCCCCGGCAGGCCCGACATTCACGTCAACGGCAACCTGACACTCGGGGAGAACATCGCCGATCTGGGTGGAGTCAACGCGTCGTACGACGCATTGCAGGCCGCGCTCGATTCCGACCCCGGCGCGGCGGAGGAGAAGATCGACGGGTACACGCCGAGTCAGCGTTTCTTCCTCAACTACGCCCGAATATGGCGGGAGAAGACCCGCGACGAGGCCATGATCACGCAACTCGACAGCGATCCGCATGCGCCGTCGGATCTTCGCGTCAACGGTGTCGTCCCGAACGTGCCCGGGTTCGGACAGTCGTTCGGGTGCCCACCGGGCTCTCCGCTGGTGATCTGGTGAATGCTGCGCCTGTGAGTACTTGTTAACCGCGGGCGGTTAACAAGTACTCACGGGCGGAGCATGGCTGCCACATGCCCGAGTCGGGGCTGGTCGATCGACCCCTCGACGCACCGGGCGAACAGCCACAGCCGTAACCGCTGGGCGTCGAGGTCGAGCAGGCCGGACATCCGGTCCGAGAACCCGGCGGGGTCGGCGGCGAGACGATCGACGTGGTCGAGCATGTGCTGCAGCACGTCGTATGTCGGATCCCCGACATACGGTTTGGGGTCGATCACCAGCCACGGTTCGCGGGCGGCGGCCAGCACGTTGTCGGGGTGAAGGTCCGTGCACAGCAGTCGCGACTGCGTCGCCGTCCGTGGGAGTTCGCGGAACAGGTCCATCCCGGTTCGCGTGAGGCCCGGATCGATGCGCGGTGCGGGCCCGGGTTTCTCCTCGAACTCGTCGGCCCAGATGTCGCACATGCTGGTGAGCGGTCGGAACGGGTGGTCGGCCGGTGGGTCGATCCACAGCCTGCGCAGCAACCCCGCGATCACGACGTCCTGCTCTTCGGGCGGCCGGACCTCGGACAGCGGGGTGCCCGGTTCGCAGGCTTCGAGGAGCAGCGCGGTGGTGTGGTCGAGCACGCGGTGGTCGAGGAGCCGGACGGCGCCGTCACCGTGCCAGGCCGTGAGCCCGTCCGCCTCGTGCAGCGCCTCGTCGTGTCGCCAGCCGACTTTCAGCACCACTCGATCGCCGGCGGCGGTGCGCGCGGGCGCCGTCCAGGACGTGACGCCCCCGGGCTGGAACGGGCGGCCGAGTTCCAGCGACCATTCCCGGGCCAACGTCCCGACGACTGCGGGGAGCCCGGCCAGCCATGTTCGGCGCGGCGCGTCGGGGGCGTCGTACGCGTCCATCTCCCGCACGAGGTTCGTCGGCAGCTCCAAATCCGGCACACCCGCATTGTGCCTCGCCCGGATCAGGCAATCGCCCACCCCGGCAAACTAGAACCTGTTACATTCGCGAGACGGGTACTACTTCAGGAGCCGCAGTGATCCTCGATCGGTTCAAGGTCGACGGCCGGGTTGCCGTCATCACAGGCGCGGGCCGCGGAATCGGCGCCGCCACGGCGGTCGCGCTCGCGGAGGCCGGCGCCGACGTCGTGATCTCGGCGCGTCACGCCGACCAACTCCACAAGGTGGCCGCGCAGGTCGAGGAAGCGGGTCGGCGAGCACTCGTCGTCCCCGCCGACCTGAACGATCTCGCCGCCGTCGCCGCTCTCGCCGACGCCGCGCAGGACGAGTTCGGACGGCTCGACATCGTCGTGAACAACGTCGGCGGCACCATCCCCAACGCCCTGCTCGACACGGACGCGGACTACCTCGAAGAGGCATTCCACTTCAACGTCAGCACCGCGCACACCCTCGTGCGCGCGGCGGTGCCGCACATGCTCGCCCACGACGGCGGTTCCGTCGTGAGTATCTCCTCGGTGATGGGACGGCTGTCCGGTCGCGGCTACCTGGCCTACGGCACGGCCAAGGCGGCCCTGGCCCATTACACCCGGCTCGCCGCCCGCGACCTCAGCCCGCACATCCGCGTCAACGCGATCGCGGTCGGATCGGTGCTGACGTCCGCGCTGGAATTCGTCGCGTCGGATCCCGCAGTCAAGGCCGGGATGGAGAGCGTCACGCCCCTCGGCCGGATCGGTGCTCCCGAGGACATCGCCGCGACTGTTCTGTATCTGTCCTCGAAGGCCGGGTCGTACCTCACCGGCAAGGTGATCGAGGTCGACGGAGGCCTCGACCAACCGAACCTCGATCTCGGCCTACCCGATCTGGAACTCGGAGAGAACTCATGACATATCGCGTCGTCGAATGGTCCACCGGCACGGTCGGGCGTCACGCCATCGCGGGCATCGACGCCCGCAACGACCTCGAACTGGTCGGCGCGTGGGTGTCCAACCCGGACAAGGTCGGGAAGGATGCCGGTGAGTTGGCCGGACTCGGAAAAGAACTGGGGGTGAAGGCGACCGACGACAAGGCGGCACTCCTCGCCCTGAAACCCGACTGCATCGTGCACACCGCGATGACGGACGACCGCATCTTCGATGCCATCGAGGACCTGATCTCGTTTCTCGAGGCCGGCATCAACGTCGTGTCTTCGGGTCCGGTCCTGTTGCAGTATCCGATAGGTGTGGTCCCGGACGATCTCGTCGACCGCATCCGCCGCGCCGGTGAGCAGGGCGACGCAAGTCTCCACGTGAACGGCATCGACCCCGGGTTCGCGAACGACGTTCTCCCGCTGGCCATGACGAGTCTGTCGCAACGCATCGACGAGGTGCGGTGCTACGAGATCGCCGACTATTCCACCTACTACCAGCCGGTGGTGATGAGCGAGATCTTCGGTTTCGGCAAACCCGTCGACGAGACGCCGATGCTGTTCCAACCGGGCGTGCTGTCGCTGGCGTGGGGGAGCGTCGTACGGCAGATCGCCGCCGGACTGGACCTCACCCTGGACGAACCGCTGGTCGAGAAGTTCGAACGGATCCCCGCCGAGGAGGTCCTGGACATTCTGTCGTGCCACATCGCGAAGGGGACGGTCGCGGCGGTGCGGTTCGAGGTCGTCGGCACGGTCGACGGCGTTCCCCGGGTGGTCCTCGAGCACGTCACCCGCACCCACCCCGAACAGCAACCGGACTGGCCGAAACCCGCCCGCGGCGACGGGTGCTACCGGATCGACATCACGGGCGAGCCGATGATGACCGTCGAGTTCAACCACCACGGCGAGAACGGGGACCACAACGTGTCGGGCATGATCGTCACCGCGATGCGACTGGTGAATTCCGTGCACGCGGTGGTCGAGGCGAAACCCGGACTGGTCACCGCACTCGACCTGCCCCTGATCACCGGCCGTGGTTTGTGCGCTTCGCGCCCGTGAGTACTTATTAACCGCGGGACGTTAAGAAGTACTCACAGGCCGAAGGCACTCAGCGCATTTCGGAGCCCGTCCGGGCGCTCGGCGAGGGGGACGGGTTCGACGAGCGCGAACGCGCAGCCCACCTTTCGTGCCGCACCGTCGGCTTCCTCGCTGTCGCCGATCATCAGCGTCCGTTCGGGCGCGGCGTCGACCGCGGCGAGGGCGTGCTCGAAGATCTTCGGATCCGGTTTGACCGCACCCACCTCGAACGACAGCACGAACGCGTCGACGAGATGCTCGACTCCCAGGTCCGTGAACGCAGGCCGGATGTCGAAGGCGATGTTGCTCAGGACCGCAACCTTGATTCCGCGGTCCTTCAGCGCCGCAAGCACTTCCACCGTGTCGGGGTACGCGCTCCAGCACCGTGGGTCGATCAGCCGCTCGTACAGCCCGACCGCCTGGTCCTGGTGCGCCACCCCGGACTTGCGTAAGACGTCGAGGTACGCCTGCCGGTGGAACCGGGGGTCGAGGTCGCGGTTGGTCCACGCGTGGTGTTCCGCCGCATCCATCTCGACGGTCTGACCGACTGGCGCCGTCATGCGCCGCATCAACTCGGCCTGCTGGTGGAGGTCGAACGGTTCACCTTCGTGGTCGGTGAGGTCGGACATCCAGCTGTCGTCCTCCTCCAGCCGGAACAGCGTGCCGGAGAAGTCGAAGATCACTGCGTCGAAGTCGGTGAGATCGGAAGCCACGGTTCCAGGCTAACGCGCCCTGCGCGCGACTTCAGGGTGAGTCCGGGCGGGGTCAGTCGACTTCGAGTTCACCCATCGGTGACCACTCGGTGCCGTCGATCGTGGTGTTGATGATCCGCGGCGTCTGGGCGAGGGCGGGTTTCAACTCGCGCAGCGCATTCTGGAAGTGCTCGCTCTGCACGTGGGCGACGGCGGCGTCGTCGTCACGGAAGGCTTCGACGAGGACGTACAGGTTCGGATCTTCCACCGCGCGCGACCAGTAGAACCACAGGTTGCCCGGTTCGTTCCGGGTCGCGTCGGTGAACGGTCGTACCAGGTCGAGCCAGCTGTCCGCGTGGTCCGGTTTCACGGTGAAGTTGACGACGATGAAGATCACGGCTGCCTCACTTGTCGAGTTCCCATTCCGCGAAGAATCCTACGCGCGCGATCCCGTCGAATCGTCGACCGAGCGGCGCAGCCGGGTGAGGATGCGGGTGAAGGTGTCGGGGTCGTCCAGGGCGCGTGCCAGGACCAGTGCACCCTGGATCCCCGCGACCACCTCCTCGGCGAGTGGACGTGACTGCGTGCCGTGGCCGGCGTCGGTGAGGGCGCCGGCCAGCGAATCGACCCAGTCGGTGAAGTAGGCGCGGACGCGGTGGGCGAAGCGGTCACGTTCGAGGCCGAGCGCGAACGCACCGAACAGGCAGATCCGTCGACCCGACCGGAAGTACGTCTCGACCTCGTCGAACATCCGCTCGAGCCGGGCGCCGGCGGGCTCGGGCCCACGCAGCGGCAGGTATACGGCGGTCTGAAACCACGCGTCGACCTCGTCGAGAACGGCCTCGGCCATCTCGTCCTTGCCGCGGGGGAAGAAGTTGTACAGACTGCCTTTGCCGAGTCCGGTCTGCTCGGTGATGACGGCCAGGCTTGCGCCGTCGAACCCGTGGGATCGGAACACCTCGGCCAACACAGGGACGACGTCGCCGCGTTCGGCTACTGATCGGGGCATGACCACTCCTCGTGTGCCGGTCAGAGGCCGAGTTCGCTCAGCCCGGGATGGTCCGACGGTCGCACGCCGGACATGTCCCAGAAGAATGTGCGGTCGGATTCGTCGATCGGGACGTCGTTGATGCTGGCGTGCCGCCACCGCATCAGCCCGTTCTCGTCGAACTGCCAGTTCTCGTTGCCGTACGCACGGAACCACTGCCCGTCGGCGTTGTGGAACTCGTACGCGAACCGGACCGCGATGCGATTCCCGTCGTGCGCCCACAACTCCTTGATCAGGCGGTATTCCAGCTCGCGGTCCCACTTTCCGGTGAGGAAGTCGACGATCTCGCGACGACCCTGCAGGAAGGTGGACCGGTTACGCCACCAGCTGTCCTCGGTGTAGGCCTGCGCGACCTTCTCCGGATCGCGGGAATTCCAGCCGTTCTCGGCGCCGCGAACCTTCTCGATCGCGGTGTCGCGCGTGAACGGTGGGACGGGTGGGCGAATGGACATGGTGAGCGCTCCCCTCGGGATCTGTACCTTTCGGTACACACTTTACCGATAGGTACAAACTCTGTCCAGAGCCGATGCCCCCGCCGTGACGGCGAGGGCATCGGCCGAGCGTGAAACCTAGTGCGCTTCGGCGAGTTCCGCGCCGATGCCGGTTTCGGCGCGCACCAGCATCTCGGCGAACTTCTCGTCGCGATCCGCCGAAGGTCCGTGACGGCGTTCGCCGGCGAGCGAGCCGATCACGGCGGCGGCCAAACCGAGGGGCATCGTGATGATCACCGGCAACTGGATGGTCAGCGGCGCCGGTCCACTTCCCAGCCAGAGCGCCTCCGTGAACATCAGGCTGACTACGGTGGATGTCAATCCGACCGAGATGCCCCACACGGCGCCTGTGCTGTTGAACCGTCGCCAGTTGAGGCTGAGCAGCAGGCTGGGCAGGTGCGCACTGCCTGCGACCATGAAGGCCATTCCCATGAAGTACGTGATATTCGTGGTGTCGCCGATCGCCATCGTCAGCCCGATCGCGACGACGCTGAACGCGACGGCCGCGTACCGGGCGACCTTCGCCTCGCGGGCGTCGGCCGTCTCCGTGCCGGCGTCGGCGGCCTTCCTGCGGGTGAGGGTCGGCCACACGTCGTGGGCGAATGTTCCCGCGGCGGAGATCACGACACCGGCGACGACGGCGACGATGCTCGCGAACGCGACGGCCGCCACCATGGCCAGCGCGATCGACCCGCCGATGGTGCCGACGCCACCGCCGAGTTCCGTGACGAGCGTCGGTGCCGCCAGGTTGCCGCCGGCGCCGACGCGGTCCGCCCCGTCGGGTCCGAGGAGCGCCGCGGTGCCGAAGCCCATGACGATGACGATCAGGTAGAAGGCGCTGCACAGTGCGACGGTCCAGCCGAGCGACTTCCGTGCCGTGGCGGCCTCGGGGACGGTGAAGAAGCGGATCAGGATGTGCGCCATTCCGGCCGTGCCGAGAGCGAATGCCAGGGAGTACGAGATCAGGTTGATCGCACCGGTCTGCCCGAAGATCAGGCCCGGCGAGAGGATGGCGTCGCCGGCCGCCGCGTTCGAGGTTGCCGCCCCGAGCATGCCCGGGAGGCTGAAGCCGAACTTCGCGAGGATCCCGAGGCATACCACGACCGCCAGGATCGACAGGATGGACGACTTGATCACTTGAACCCACGTGGTCGCCAGCATTCCGCCGACGAAGACGTAGATGCCCATGAGCGATCCGGCGACCACGACGGAGAGGCCGAACGGAATCCCCGAGACCGATTCGAGGAGGACACCCGCCGCCACGAGCTGGGCGAGCAGCACGAACGTGCCGGTGACGATGGTGCTGAGCGCAACCACCACCCGGACGCGTCGTGCGCCGGTCCGGAACACCAGAACGTCGGCGAGAGTGAACTTTCCGACGTTGCGCATCTTCTCGGCGAGCAGGAACAGGACGGGCAGGAAGGACACCACCGACGTGCACAGGATGACGGCGCCGTCGACGCCCTTGTAGAAGATCAGCCCTGTCGTGCCCAGGAAGCTACCCGCGGAAATGAACTCACCGGCGATCGCGAACCCGTTCTGCCACCCGGTGATCGAGCGGCCCGCGGCGAAGAATCCGGTGGCGCTGCGACTTCGGCGCGACGCGGCGAACGTGACCCACAACGTGAGGGAGATGACGGCGGCACAGATGCCGATGGCGAGGAAATCGGCGTCGCCGGTCATGACGCATGCTCCTGATCACGTTGTGCGATGGCCAGCACGGCGGCATCGGCGGCGGGTTGGATGTAGGTGCGGGAGAGCCGGAAGTACGCGTACACGAGGACCCAGGTACCGGCGAACTGGGAGAACACCACCCACAGCGACAGCGGAATGCCGAACGCCGTGTTGTCGCCGAGGAATTCGGGAAAGTAGGCGAATCCGACGAGGAAACCCGAGAACAGCGCGATCGCGATCAGGCCGAGGCCGGTGGTGACGGCCCGGCGACGGCGCCGCAGTTCGACGAACTCCGCCAGTGCGAGGATCGGCGACCAGACGGCCGCGCCCGGCGCGGTGGTGGGCGACTCGGTGGTCATGCGTTCACCGCCGCGCGCCGTGCCGTGTCGAGGGCGAACTGGTTCTCGTCCCAGCCCTCGGCCAGCGGCCCGAAATAGTGGAAGCGCACCTGCTTGACCCGGTACAGCCATCGACCGTCGATCTTGACGGCGTCATCCGTGTAGCGGCCGGCGGCGATGGACGCGGCGCCGTCGGAGACGCACGGCTGCCACAGAAAGGAGCGGACGGTCGCGCGATCGCCGTCCAGGTCGATCTCCAGGTTGGTGATGAAGTGCCAGAACGCGGTAAGCCCACCGGGGGCGAGTCCGGCGAAGAACTCCCGCATCTCGCTCTTGCCCTTCGGGTTCGACAGTCCGTCGAATTCGCCGTCCTCGGTGAACAGGTCCATCAGGGCGTCCCAGTTGCCGTCGTCGAGATGGCGGCAGTACTGCGCGTCGAGGTATCGGATGGCCTCCAGGTCTTCCAGGCGGCGAATTCGATCTTCGAGGGTGCTCAAGGTGGCATACCTCCACGGTGCGATGTGCGGAATGAGCGAATCGGTCATTAACAACCGTTCATGTGATGTGGACCATAACGGACGCGCTGCAGCCGGTCAAGACGGAGCGGTACTCACTGCATGGGCGCTGTTGAACTACATCTTCCGGAGGGTTTCTTGCCCGCGCCGCACGCTGCACCTACCCTCCGAGGGATGAACACTCGGTCAAGCAGCGCGGTGATTCCCCACGTCCGGCAGCGGATCCTGGATGCGGCGCTGGACGAGTTCTACACCGCCGGCTTCCACGCCGCGACCATGCGGACCATCGCGAAACGCGCAGGCTGCAGCGCCGCCAACGTCTACAACCACTTCGAGAACAAAGACGAACTCCTGGTCGAGATCCTGCGTGCCGCCAGTGACGAACAGTTCACCGCCACCCGGAATGCCCTGCGTAAGGCGGGTTCCACACCCGCGGAGCAGTGGACGGCCGCGGTGGTAGCGCATTCGCTGTACACCGCGCGCAATCAGCGCGCGTGCCTCGTGGCCAACACCGAACTGCGCTATCTCGACGAGGTCGATCGCAAACGGGTCGTGGGCTCGCGCGACGCCCAGGAACACCTGTTCGTCACCATTGCCGAGGCGGGGGTGGCGGGCGGCGACTTCGACGTTCCCCACGTCCATCAGGCGGTGACCGCCGTGCTGACCATGTGCGCCGGCATCGCGCTCTGGTACCGGCTGGACGGACCCCTGTCTGCGCAGGCGGTGGCGGACTCGTACGGCGTCTACGCGCTCAACCTGGTCGGATACCGTCCCACCTGAATCGGGGATTGGGCGTTGACGATCGATCCAGTCCGTGTTGTACTGGGTGAACAAGCGTTAATGTGATTCGAGTGCAGAACTCCGAGTTCTCCCGTTTCGCGCGCCCCGTAGTTCGAGTGGATGAGGAGTGTCCATGACTCACCGGCCGTCGCAGCCCCGTACCGACTCACCGCGGTATCTGACCGAGGACCGAGTGGCGATCCGCGACCTGGCTCGCGATTTCGCGATGAAGCAGGTGCTCCCGATCGCGAACGAACTCGATCCGGTGCAGGGCACCATCCCGGACACCGTGAAGAAGGCGATGGCCGAGGTCGGGTTCTTCGGGATCATGATCCCCGAGGAACACGGCGGTCTCGGTCTCGGGGTGTTCGAGTACTGCCTGGTCGCGGAGGAGTTGTCGCGGGCGTGGATGAGCGTGTCCGGACTGCTGGCCCGCGGCAACGGGATGGGCGGCGGGTTCACCCCCGAGCAGGAGGCGGCGCTGCTGCCGAAGGTCGCGGCGGGCGAGTACCTCGGGGCGTACGCGTTGTCGGAGGCCGAGGCCGGATCGGATGTGGCGAACATTTCCTGCCGGGCCACCCGGGACGGTGACGACTGGGTGGTCAACGGGACGAAGATGTGGTGCACGTACGCCGACGAGGCCGACTACCTGGTGCTGTTCGCGCGCACCGATCCGCACAAGGATCCGGCGAAGCCGCACCGCGGGATCAGCGCGTTCCTGATCGAGAAGCAGCGCGGCGGGTTCCCCGCGGGGATCAGCGGGACGAAGATCCGCAAGATCGGGTACTTCGGGTGGAGCACGTGGGAGCTCTCGTTCGACGATTTCCGGGTGCCGGCGACGGCGATGCTCGGTGAGGAGGGCAAGGGCTTCTACCTGGCGGTGTCCGGTCTCGAGGTGGGGCGGGCGCACACCGCGGCCCGGGCGATCGGGTTGGCCCGGGGTGCGCTCGAGGATTCGATCGCGTACCTGCACACCCGTCGGCAGTTCGGGCACGAGTTGGCGGATTTTCAGCATCTGCGGTTCAAGGTCGCGACGATGGCCGCCGATATCGAGGCGGCGCGGCAGTTGATGTATTCGGTGGCCACCGATATCGATACCGGGCGGCGGTGTTCGTTGGAGGCGTCGATGTGCAAGCTGGTGGCGACGGAGATGGCGGAGCGGGTGACCAGTGAGGCCGTGCAGATCCACGGCGGCGCCGGGTACACCACCGATTTCCAGGTGGAACGGCATTGGCGGGATGCGCGGTTGACGAAGATCTTCGAGGGCACCAGCGAAATCCAGATGCGCATCATCTCCGACGAACTGCTGGG
Organism: Rhodococcus jostii NBRC 16295; assembly: GCF_001894825.1. GTDB lineage: Bacteria > Actinomycetota > Actinomycetes > Mycobacteriales > Mycobacteriaceae > Rhodococcus_F > Rhodococcus_F jostii. The sequence continues at coordinate 43,689 of NZ_BCWY01000004.1, forward strand.
GAGGGCGGCCGAATGAGCACACTGACCACGAGCATCGGGGTCGGCGATCGCACTGTGAGCGACGCCCGGCGAGTCTCCGAACTCGGACTGTCCCTGCCGGACGCGTCGTTGACGGGAATCGTCGTGGCGGGGCTGCTTGCTCCGCAGCTGACGACTGGAGCCGCACGCACCGGGCTGCAATGGAATTCGCAGACCGCGGTGACGGGTGGTGACGTCGTTCACGTCGAATCCGTCGTCACTCGCGTCGACCAGTCGACAGGCGGGACCGTCGTCGATCGGCACGTGCGGCTCGTCGACGACGGTGGATCGATTCGCGAACAGGGAATCGAGACGTGGCTCCTGCCCGAATCCTCCGAGGTCCGAGGCGATCCCGCGGTCGACTTCTGCACTCCCGCCTGGGGAGAGCTTCTCCGCGAATCCCTCTCCGCCGACCCTGCCTTCGCGTCCTCGCTGTCGACGTGGGACGGCACGGTGGGTCTGCGCTGCACCGACGCCTCGGGCCGGGCCCGTGAACTGCACCTGCGGATCTACCGCGGTCGGATCATCGACGTCGCGCGCCGCGTCCCCGGTGGGGCCACGTTCACGCTCGTCGCGCCCGCCGAGACGTGGGTCGACCTGATGTTCGCCGAGCACAACGACTTCATGCGCCGCGCCATCCGCGGTGAATTCTCCTCCAGCGGTGACGGGTACGAGTACCTGCGACTCACCAAGCCACTCGACATCATCATCGCCCATGCCCGCTCCGCCGCACGTGAGTGGCAAAGCGTGGCGGGGCACACATTGCCACTCACGTGCGGAAGGGAGGCCCGGTCATGATCGAGGCCCGGTACCTGGAGATCGACGGGGCCCTCGGCTTCGTCGAGATCGTCACCCCCGACACTCACTCGGACACCGACATACCCACCGTGCTGTGCCTGCACACGGCGGGGCAGAGCGGAGTCCAATGGCGGCACGTCGCGTCCGTCCTTGCTGCCCGGGGCTACCGGGTGATCGTCCCCGACCTGCCGGGCCACGGGCGTTCCGAGCCCGCGGTCGACGGCCCGGTCACCAGCATCGTCATGTTCGGGGACTGGCTCGGGAAGGTCCTCGACGCCCTCGACGTCGAGCGGCCGTTCGTCATGGGATGTTCCATCGGGGGCAAGCTGACACTCGAACTCGCGACCAGGCCGTCGCGCCCACTGGCCGGGGCGATCGCGATGGAAGCCGAGGCCGGTCCCGGCCGCGTCAACGTCGGCGGATTGCGCCGCGAACTCGAGGACGTCGCCGGACCCAGCCGTTCCGACCGCACGTACCTGGGCACCCTGGCCTCCATCGGGCAGAGCGTGCCCGGGGTGAAGGCCCGCCTGATCGCCACGATGCACAAACGTGAGGACCCGGAGATCTCGTCTTCTGACCTCATCGCCTGGGGAACGCACGACGTGCGCGACCGTCTCGCCGAGATCACCTGCCCCATCCGGCTCGTCGCGGGAGCACAGGACCCGTGGATCCAGACCGGACTCGTCGAGCAGGCCGCGACGTCGATCGAGAGCCACCGTCCGGGACTTGCGACGTTCACCCTGCTCGCTGACATCGGCCACTACCCGATGGAGGAGATCGAGGATTTCGCCTCCGTGGCGGACGGTTGGTTGACCGAACTGCGCACAGCGGCGGTGCTCTCGTGACGGCCCACGACACGGCCACGCGCCGTGAGACTCTCGCAGCACTGCTCGACGAACTCGTGGACGCCGACCCGGACGCCGCGGCCACCATCGATGTCGTCGAGGGCGAGCCGATCGTCAGCAGCCGCGCCGAACTCCGCGCACGCGTCGACTCGGTGAAGTCGGAACTCCTGCGGGTCGGCGTGCAGCGCGGTCAGTGCGTGGCAGTGTTGCTGCCGAACTGGTCGGACGCCATCGTCTGGCAACTCGCCTCTTCGGCCGTGGGCGCACACGTCATCGGCGTCAACACCCGCTACAACACGCACGAGATCGCATACATCCTCACCTCGGCGCGTCCCGCGGTGGTGGCCGTCGCCGACCACTTCCACGGCCTCGACCTGTTCGGACGGCTCGAAGAGGCACAGCGTTCCCTCGACCTCCCGGCTCCGGCGGTCGCGGTCGTGCGCGGTCCCGGAACCACGGGTGAGGCCCCAGAACTGGCGCGATTCGACCTCGGCGGCGGGGCCTGGACGGCGGGGAGCGCGCACACCGGACAGGTTCAGGTGCCTGCGACACCCGACATGGCAACCACGACCGCGGCGGGCGAGCGGGCGGCCGCCGACGACCTGCTCGCGGTCGCGTTCACCACGTCCGGATCCACCGGCGTTCCGAAACTCGCGGCCCATCGCGAATCCGCGGTGGTCCGGCACGCGCGAGCCGACGCCGCCGTCCTCGGTGTCGAACCCGGCGACGTCACGCTGTGTGTGCTGCCGGTGTCCGGGGTGTTCGGATTCAGCACCGCCCTGGCGACGCTCGCCGGAGGCGGCACCCTGCTGATGGAACCCGTCTTCGACGCCGCCGTCACGCTGGACCGCATGCAGTCGCTGAAGGTGACGCACGTGGTCGGCGGCGACGACCTCTTCACCCGCCTCCACGACACGTGGCACGGGGGTGAACGCGCAGACCTGTCGTCGTTGAAACGGCTCGGGATCGCCGACTTCCTCGGGCGTTCGCACGAGGTGGCCGCGTGGGTCCGCGACGAATTCGACGCCGTCACCACGGGCGTCTTCGGGTCTTCCGAGGTGTTCGCGCTGATGCTGCTGTGGGATGCCACCGACCCGGAATCCGTGCGCTGGAACGGCGGCGGACGTCCGGTCGAACCCGCCATCGAGATTCGGATCGCCGACCCGCTGGACGACTCCGTTCTCCCGGACGGCGAGCAGGGTGAGCTTCAGGTCCGCGGACCCAACGTCGTCGACGCATACCTCGGCAATCCGGAGGCGGCCGCGCGCGCGTTCACGTCGGACGGGTGGTTCCGCAGCGGCGACCTCGCCGTCGCGACCGGCGACGGGGGCTACACGTACGTGTGCCGGATGGGCGATGTGCTCCGGTTACGCGGATTCCTGGTAGACCCCGCCGAGATCGAACACCGGCTGGCCGAACACGACGCCGTCCACCTCACGAAGGTCGTCGGCATCACCGGTAGGGGCGGATACACCGAAGCTGTCGCGTTCGTCGTCCCGACGGAGGGGGCCACCGCCGGCGCCGCCGAGCTCAAGGCGTGGTGCGCAGAGTCGTTGGCGGCCTTCAAGGTTCCGGCCGCCGTGCACATGATCGAGAAGATGCCGACCACGGTGGGCGGCAACGGAACCAAGATCCGAGCGGTCGAACTGCGCGAATGGGCACAGAACTGGACCGATCACGAAAGGGATTTCCGCAGTGCCTGAAAATTCGAATGCCCAGGGCAACGATGTCGTCGTCTGTGAGCCCCTCCGCACCGCCGTCGGCCGATACGGCGGACAGTTCAAGGACGTTCCCGCCGCCGACCTCGGCGCGCGGGTGGTATCCGAACTGCTCGCTCGCACCAATGTGGATCCGGGCAGCATCGACGACGTGATCTTCGGTCAGTGCTACCCGAACGGTGAGGCGCCCGCCATCGGGCGGGTTGTGGCCCTCGATGCGGGCTTGCCGGTGACGGTTCCCGGTCAGCAACTCGACCGCCGCTGCGGATCGGGTCTGCAGGCGGTGCTCGACGCCGCGATGCGGGTGCAGACGGGGGTCGCCGAACTGGTGATCGCCGGTGGCGTCGAGTCGATGAGCCGCGCCGAGTATTACACCGAGTCGATGCGCTGGGGAGCGAAGGGAGCCCCGGCAGCGCTTCACGACAGACTCGCCCGCGGCCGTGTCACGGCCGGCGGACGCAACTATCCGGTGCCGGGCGGCATGCTGGAGACGGCGGAGAATCTGCGACGCAAGTTCGACATCAGCCGTCAGGAACAGGACGAGCTCGCGGTCAGCTCCCATCAGCGGGCTGTGGCCGCCATCGACTCGGGGAAGTTCGCCGAGGAGATCGTTCCGGTGAAAGTGCCCGTCCGCAAGGGCGATCCGCAGATAGTTGACCGGGACGAGCACCCGCGCGCCGACACGACAGTCGAGTCCCTCGCGCGCCTTCGGCCCATCATGGGCGGCACCGACCCCGACGCGACCGTCACCGCCGGCAATGCCAGCGGACAGAACGACGGTGCGGCCGCGTGCCTCGTCACCACCCGGGCGCAGGCGGAGCGTCTCGGTCTCCGGCCGCTCGCACGCCTGGTCACCTGGGCGGTCGCGGGTGTGGAACCGTCCGAGATGGGGATCGGTCCGGTGCCGTCCACCGAACGGGCTCTGAAGCGCGCCGGGCTGACACTCGCGGACATCGACCTGATCGAACTGAACGAGGCATTCGCAGCGCAGGCGCTGGCCGTCACACGTGAATGGAACTTCGGTGCGCAGGATTTCGAGCGCACCAACGTCAACGGCTCGGGAATCTCGCTCGGGCACCCCGTCGGGGCGACGGGGGTCCGAATCCTCACCACGCTGCTGCGCGAGATGGAGCGTCGCGGAGCCCGCTACGGTCTCGAAACGATGTGCATCGGCGGCGGCCAGGGGCTGACCGCGATCTTCGAGCGGGTCTGACCACTCAGCTGTCGAGAGCCCGAATCCAGTCCGTGAGCGCCCGCACAACCTGTGCGGGCGCTTCCGGTATCAGTGCGTGGCTCGCGTTCGGCACGACGGCTACGGTGACCAATTCGCCGAACCGGTCCCGCAATTCGTTCTCGGTCTCGCGCGGCCGGAACGGGTCGAGAGCGGACTGCAGGTCGAGAATCGGCTGGTGCGCGACATCCCACCACTCCTCCTTGGGGGTGGCGGCAGAGGCAGCGAGCTGACGCTTCGACACCTCCGGGTACCAGCCCGTGAGCCACTCCGCCGGATCGTTGCCCGGCGCGAAGAAACCGGTCTGCAGGTAGCCGATCCGCTCCGCATCGGGCAGCGAAGAATCCGAACACTTTACCGCCAGTTCGGTGAGCGCGGCCGGGTAGTTGCGGGCACCCGCCGCAGCCACGACGACGCCGTGGACCAGGTCGGGCCGGTCGGCGGCCAGCATCCGTGCGACGTAGTGCCCGAACGCGTGACCGACCACCACCGCCGCGCCGTTGTTCAGCGCCTCGATCACCGCTCCGACATCGGCGGCCAGGTCGTGCAACGTGATGTCCGCCAGCGAGCCGACACTGCGGCCGATGCCCCGCGGCTGCGGCCGCGCGACCCGAAACCCGTTCTGCGCCAGCCTGTCCGCGACCTCGTCGTAGTCGTACGACTCACGGCCGAGGGACGGCAACAGGATCACCGTCGGCCCGCTGCCCTCGACGACGACCTCGATCACCGCCGCCGGGGTGTGCACGAACTCCGTCGTCCGCGCCTGGGGCGTGCTCGGCATGATGATTCCTCCACAAAGGTCGAGACCCCGGGCGACGCGATGTCTCGCGCCGCCCGGGGAATGGTCGGTGTCTCAGTCCTCGGCGGGATCGAGCGCGAAGTCGTAGCTCACAACTTTACGCCCGGCCTCGTCCAGCTTCGGATCGAGGAGCAGTTCGGGTTTCGTCGCGGTGGCGACGTCGTCGTCGATCCAGTCGCCACCCGCGAAGTACAGCTGCGTGATGATCGGCTGCTTGCCCGGCGAGGTCACCCGCAGATGTAGGTGCGCCGGACGCCACGGGTGCCAGCCGGCGGCCTCGATGAACTGACCGGTCGGGCCGTCCGTCGGGATCTGGTACGGCGCAGGCTGGATGGTGGTGATGTCGTAGCGGCCTTCGGCGTCGGTGACGACGGCGCCGCGCAGGTTCCATTCGGGCAGGTGCGGCGCGAACTGGGAGTAGTAGCCTTCGTCGTCGGCGTGCCAGAGTTCGATCAGCGCGCCTCCGAGACCGGCGCCGTCCAGGTCGGTCACCCGGCCCCGAAGGACGAGGGCGGTGTGGACGCGGTCCTCGTCGCGCATCGGGAGGGTGCACTGCGCGGGGAGTTCCGGAGCCCCGGGAACGTAGTACGGTCCCTCGATACTTCCCTTGGTGCCCTGAAACTTCCGGGAGTTCACCTCTTCGATCTCGTGCTCGACGAATACGTCGAGGAGTAGCGGCCATTCGCCGCCCTCACCCACGTCGATGAGCCACTGCTTGAGGACGCGGTACTCCGGATAGGTGACGGCGTGCTTCTGGATCAGCGCACTCAACCCGGCGAGCGCCTCGGTGGCGATGGCGGACAGGCGCTCCGGCGAGGTGTCGGCCGTGAATCTGGCACCCTTGAACTTGTCCGTGGCGGCGTTACCGGAGCCGACCGCGGTGGGGCTTTCGATGGTGGTCATGGTTTCTCCTGCTCTGTAACTAGTTGCGGCCGAAGTAGGAGACGTCGTCGTTGCCGATCAGGTCGGGCACCGTCCAGCCGTCGAGGTCGTACTCGGACAGGCACTGCTCGGCCAGGCCCTTCATGGAGCTGACCGTTCCCCGGTTCTCGGCGAACATCAGCAGTTCCGCCTTCACGCCCTCGTGGTTGCCGGCGTAGTTGCGTTCGTACAGTTCGTGGCGGCCACCGAACTCGGACCCGATCGAATCCCACAGCGCCTTCATGATCTTCACTCGCTCGACGGCGGGCATACCCTCGGAGCCGCGGACGTACTTGTCCAGGTACGGGCGGACGTCCGGGCTCTTGAAGTCGGCGGACGAGGACGGCAGGTAGATCAGCCCGGACGCGACGTCCTGCTCGATGATCTCCTTGATCCGCGGGTAGCCCTGCTGCATGAACATCCGGTACGTGAGTCCGTACTCGAGCTTGGGGATGACGGTGTCGCCCACCCACGGCTCGGGGTCGCGGACCATGGACTCGGTGAGTGACCAGAACAGGTTTCGCCAGCCGATCACTTCACCGACGCGGGTCTGCACGCCGCGGAAGCCGCCGGCGCCGGTGGCGTCGAGGGCCTTCATCAGCAGGCCCGCAATGAAGTCGAGCTTCACGGCCAGGCGGGTGCACCCCTGCAGGGTGAAGCGCGGCAGGAACCCTGACTGCGGGAAGAACGCGTTGATCTTGTCGACGTCGCCGTACATGAAGACGTTCTCCCACGGCACCAGTACCTTGTCGAAGACGAAGATGGTGTCGTTCTCGTCCATCCGCGAGGACAGGGGGTAGTCGAACGGGCTGCCCATGACCGCGGCCTGCTGCGTGTAGGACGTGCGGCAGATCAGCTTCACACCCGGCGCGTCCATCGGGACGGTGCAGATCAGGGCGAACTGCTTCTTCTTGATCGGCAGGCCGTAGTGGGCGACGAAGTTGTAGTTGGTGATGGCCGAACCGGTGGCGACGACCTTGGCACCGGAGACGATGAGGCCGGCGTCGGTTTCCTTCTCCACCTTCATGAACACGTCGCCGACCTCGTCGGGCGGGAGCTGCCGGTCGACGGGCGGGTTGATGATGGCGTGGTTCCAGTACAGAACCTTTTCCTGCGACTCCTTGTACCAGCGCTCGGCGTTGTCCTGGAACGGCGAATAGAGCTCCTTGTTGGCGTGCAGGGTGCCGAGGAAGGAGGCCTTGTAGTCGGGGGAGCGGCCCATCCAGCCGTAGGTCATGCGCGCCCAGGTGGCGATGGCGTCGCGGTCCTTCAGGAGGTCGTCCGAGTTCTTCGACGCCCGGAAGAAGGGCATCGTCACGCCGCCGTTGCCGGTGTCGGTGGGTGTCGTCAGGGTGTCGACATGCTCGCCGGTGTGCATGGCGTCGTAGAGGCGGGCGGTCATCCGGACCGGGTTGCGGAACGCCGGGTGGGTGGTGACGTCCTTCACGCGCTCGCCGTGCAGGTAGATCTCGCGGTCGTCGCGCAGCGACTCGATGTACTCGTCACCGGTCATCGGCCGCGACGCGAAGTTCTTCGTGCGGTTGGCCTCACAGTCGGCGGCCACGTTGACTTTCGTACGGTCGACGGCGGTCTCGGGGGCGGATTCGGTGGTGGTCATGGTGTTTCCCTTCGTGATGAACGGGTCGGCCGGGCAGGATCAGGACGCAGCGCGAGCGAGCTGCAGGTGGAGCGGAGTGAACGACGCGGCGGCGTCGAACCATCCGCTGTGGGGGTCGTCGAGGCAGCCGTTCCAGGCCGTGGTGCCCGAGGCGGCACCCAGATCGTGGAAGGTGCTGCGGTAGAACAGCAGTGGGTCCTTGGTCGAGTCGACGGACGCGTCGACGATTTCGCCGATGAAGATGACGTGGTCGCCGCCGTCGTAGGAAGCCCAGGGCGAACACGTCAGCGTCGCCGCATTCCCGGACAGCGCAGGAGCGATGCCGGCGGAATCCCACGCCGGCTCCGTCCGCTGTGGCTTGCCCGCGAAGTGCATAGCGGTGTCGAGCTGATTGGCGGCCAGAATGTTCACGGCGAACGGCGCATCGCTCAGGTAGCTGCACGCCTTCGACTTGCGGGTCAGTGTCACCTGGCACAGCCGCGGTTCGATCGACACGGCGGTGAAGGCGGTGACAGTCGCCCCGTGCGGCTCGCCGTCGGCGTTGGCACACGTGATGACGGTGACTCCACTGGCGAACTGCCCGAAAATGTTTCGCAGAGTGCGCTGATCCATTTTTTCGTGACCGCCTTTCTGCACGATTCCGTGCGATCAGCCCTCCGGTCGGGGGCACCTGCACAACGTATGACGGGCGTCACAGTCCGTCGATCCGCATTGCGAACCCCCGATCCGGAACGCGAAACGGGATTGGCGGAGGTGTCACACCAGGCCCTTGCGGTGACGTGAGTCACAGGCGATGCTAGGGTCGAAGCGCGAGGTGAGAGGTCTGGGCGTACGCATGCGAGGACAACTGGAGGGCCCCGGTTTCACCGACTGGGACGAGGTTCACGAGGTGGTCGCGGACGCGTACTTCCCTCACGAGCTGCATCCGCTGTCGCGGGACACCGCGGCGCGGTCTTCGCTGGAGTCCTCCGAGATGGGAGCGTCCAGGCTCGCCCGGATCGGATTCGGGGCGGCCGTGTCGATCGAGTCCGACCACCCCGGTGCGTACGGCATCAATATCCCTCTGACCGGTCGCATCGTGTCCGTCACCGGCGGCACGGAAGTGACCTCGACGCCGGGACTGGCGACGATCTGCCCGCCCGACACCCGGACGGTCATCACCAACTGGAGTAGTTCCTGCGAGATCATCGGCTTCAAGGTGGACCGGGACTACCTGCAGCGGGAGATGGACCGCGTCCTCGGCAGGCCAGGGCAGGTGCTGCCGCGGCAACTCGACCTGCGTTCCGGCTCCGGTGCCGAGTGGCTGCGGCTGGTCCGGTCCGTGGCCGACCAGGCGCTGAGCGACAGCGTTCTCCTGCACAGCGAACAGGTGTCGCAGCAACTGTGCGGAGCGTTGACCACCGCGCTGGTACTCACCGCGATGCCGGACGACGACACAGGCGCCGCGGGGATCCGCCCGCGCATCGTCAAACGGGTCATCGACGCGATCCACGAGGACCCGGCTCGTCCCTGGACCGCCGGTGAGATGGCCGAACTCGTCGGCGTCAGCGTCCGCCGCATGCAGCAGGGGTTCCGCGAATACGTGGGCATGACGCCGATGGAATACCTCGTCGACGTGCGTCTCGAGCGAGTCCACGCCGACCTGACCGGAAGCGGTTCCTGGGCAACTGTTTCCGAGGTCGCGACCCGCTGGGGGATCATGCACACCGGTAGATTCGCCGCCGCCTACCGGCGCAAGTACGGCATGGCCCCGTCCGAGTCACTACGGGAGCGCGGGGTCTGATCGGTCGAGCTGTGCGTCTCGATACTCTCGTTCGCATGACAATTCGTCCCATCCTCATCGCCGGCGACCCCAGGCTGACCACCCCGGCCGTGGTCGTGACGTCGTTCGGAAGCGAACTCGCTGCGTTCGTCGATGATCTTCACGAGACCAATACCGCGGCCCACGGAGCGGGGCTGGCGGCCAATCAGGTCGGTGATCCGAGGTCGATTTTCGTGTACGACCTCGTCAGAGACGACGATCGGCGACGGTATCGCGGGCACGTCGTCAACCCGGTTCTCGAGACATCCCCACTACCCGAGACCATGCCCGATCCGGAGGACGACATCGAGGGATGCCTGTCCGTCCCGGGTGAGCGCTATCCCACGGGTCGAGCCGACTGGGCGCGGGTGACCGGCGTCGATGTCGACAACAACCCGATCTCGATCGAAGGACGAGGTTATCTGTCGCGCTGCCTACAGCACGAAACCGATCACCTCCAGGGTCATCTCTACCTCGGGCGATTGATCGGTCGTCATCAGCGCGCCGCACGGAAGATGATCAAACGACGCCAGTGGACCGATCCCGGCAACGCGTGGGTGCCTGGCGAAGGGCCAGATCCTTTCGGTTGGTGAGCGAATGGTTCATGCGACCCACTGTCGATCGCGGGTCGTCGAGTTCGTCACCGAAACGTGTCGGACCCCCGCGATAGAATTCGCACATGAGTTCGACTGGGGGGTCGGCGAACAGCCGGGTGGCGGAGCATCTGTCGATGCTCGCTGCCGCGGTCGACGGGTTGCTCGATTCCAGCGTGACGGAGTTGCCGGACAGCGAGGTCGTCGACGTGCTGCGCGGGCTGGAGCAGTCTCTTCGCCGTGCCGAGGCCGTCTCGCACCGATTGGTGGTGGAGAGCGTCGAACGATCGCTCCCGGCGAGTCTGGGATACAACTCACCGAAGAAGATGTTGATCGAGGTGCTCCGGATCTCCGGTGCCGACGCGTCCGCCCGGGTCACCGCGGCTCGCGAGCTGGGAGTGTGGCACACGCTGTCCGGCGATCCGATGCCGCCGGCGCTGCCGGAAACCGCTGCGGCACAGCGCGACGGCGACATCGGCGTGGACCATGTGCGCGCGGTCGCGAAGGTGCTGCGCAAGATACCCCACGCCGTCGGCAACGACGCAGTGGCCGACGCAGAGGCGGTGCTCGCCCAGTTGGCCCGCGAGGGCACCCCGGAGGATGTGGAGCAGGCGGGGCACCGGTTGCTGGCCTATCTGAATCCGGACGGGAACCTCGGTGACGACCGCGACCGCAAACGCCGGCGGAGTATTTCGATCGGGCGGCAGGATACCGAGTTGATGTCGCGGATTTCCGGCGAACTCGACCCTGTGGCGCGGGCCCTGCTCGACCCGATCCTCGCCAAGTGGGCGCGGCCCGGAATGAACAATCCGGACGATCCCGACTCACCGACCGGTGACGGAGAGAATCCGTCGATCGATCGAGAGGTGTTGGCGGCGGCGGCCGCACGCGATACCCGCACCGCGGTGCAGCGTAACCACGACGCGTTCAGTGCGGTGTACCGTGCGCTCCTCAAGTCGGGGGTGCTGGGCCGGCACCGGGGTCTCCCGACCACGGTGATCGTCACCATGACGCTCGAGCAAGTGGAGAAGGCGGTCGGTGGTCTCGCCACGACTGCCACAGGTGGGTTGCTTCCGATCGAGGACGCGTTAGCCCTGGCCGAGGATGCGCATCCGGTGCTGGTGTTGTTCGACCATGCGGGTCGACCGTTGCATCTGGGTCGGCGTCGGCGCCTGGCCAGTGCAGATCAGCGGCTCGCACTGATCGCGGCGGACGGGGGATGCACCCCGCCGGGGTGCGCGGCGCCGGCGAGTCTGTGTGCGGTGCACCACGTCACGGACTGGCACAAGGGCGGACACACCGACATCGGGGGCCTGGCCCTGGTGTGCGACGCGTGCCATACCCAGGTCAACGATGGAACGGCCGGGTGGACGACGAGATCGGCGTCCGAGCATTCCGCACACGCGGGCCGGACCGAATGGATCCCGCCACCACACATCGACCCCTCACGAAGACCCCGGATCAATCACCGACACCACCCCGGTGAGCTGATCGAGCATGCGCGGGCGAAGATCGGGGTCGACAGTGGCTGAACCCCGTCAACCACAGTCCACCAACAGGTGCCGCGGACCTCGCAGCACCGGGTTGGGACGGTACGGCGGTGGGTCCTCGACGAGCCGCGGATTCGGGAGGCGGCGGATGAGTTCGGCAAGAGCCATCTGCCCCTCGAGGCGGGCGAGCGGTGCGCCGAAGCAACTGTGGATGCCGCTTCCCAAACCCACGTGCTGGTTGTCGGCGCGGTCGGGGACGAACTTGTCGGCGGCGTCGAAGCGTTCGGGATCACGATTGGCCGACGCCAACGCGAGGACGAGAGGCGACCCCTTCGGAACGGTGACGCCGTCGATTTCGATGTCGACGATCGGCGTCCGCTGGCCCAGCAGATGCACGGGCGGTTCGAACCGGAGCAGTTCCTCGACAGCCTGCGGCATCAGTTCGGTCTCGGTGCGAAGTCGTTCGAGCGCTTCGGGATTGCGCAACAACGTCAGCATGCCGTTGGTGATGAGGTTGACGGTGGTCTCGTGCCCCGCGATGAACAGCAGGATGGAGTTGGTGACCAACTCGACGGTGTCCAACTGGCCGTCGGGTCCCGAATCGTTCGCCAGGCCCGACAGCATGTCGTCACTGGGATTGCGTCGGCGCTCCTCGATGAGACCGGCCATGAACATGGCCATCTCCATCTGCGCTTTCTGCGCCGCCTCCGCGCGCGGATTGCCTCCGGCGTTGTGGCGCGGGTCGATGGCCGCCACCAGTTCGTCGGCCCACGCGTGGAAGCGAGGTTCCTCCTCGTGGGGCACCCCGAGCAGTCGGCAGATGACGGACACCGGGAACGGGTAGGCGAAATCGTCGACGATGTCGATGCGCTCTTTGCCGTCGAGTCCGTCGACGAGATCCGTCACGAGGTTCGCGAGTTCGTCACGCATGGAATCGATTCGGCCGGGACTGTGCGGTGGACCGAACTGCCGCGTCGTCAGCCGGCGTAACCGATCGTGCTCGGGCGGATCGAGTTTGAGAAAGGAATCCGGTGCGTTGCCCGCGCGATCGGCACCGGGCAGCCCCGCACCCCGGTTGTGCAGATCGGAGCTGATCCGTGGGTCGTGAAGCAACGCCATGACGTCGTAATACCGGCCGACCAGGTAGGAACCGTCGTCCTGTGGCGCCACCCGGGTCTCACGAAGCTCCTCGTACAGCGGATACGGATCGGGCCTGCTCGACTGGTCGGTGATCCGCTGGAACAGCTGCGCACGCGACATGGACACTCTCCCTGTTACTTCGGTAGCGAGACGAACTCGACGCGGCGTTCGGTGGGCAGGTGACCGGTCACTGCGACGGTAGGTCCGTGGCTGAGCACCGCCGGATCGGGCAGCTCGGACGCGCGCACCTCGAACGGCTCGGTCCGGTCCATGACGTCGAATTCCGGGGGGAACGCCGCCGCGGACTCGATCAGTCCCCGGTAGAAGTCGAGCCACTTGCCCTGGTTGAACGCCACAGCCGCCGTGACGCGACCCCGGAAGCCGTACGCCGCGACGAACCGCCGGTCCGTGACGGAACCCTGCGTGATCACCACCTGATCGGAGTAGGTGGGGATGCCGACGGATTTGATGTTGACGCCGAACTGGCTGGACCAGAACGCCGGAATCTCGAGGTGCGGCCGCCGCCGGAGACCGTCGTGCATCATGTTGTGGGCTGCCACCTCGGCCTGGCCGATGGCGTTGCCCCAGTGTTCCAACGCCAGCAGCTGGTAGTCGTAGAGCGGATGCGGTTGCCGCGCAACGTCACCGGCAACGAAGACGTTGTCGGTGACGATGCCGTTGATGTCGAACGCGCGGCACCCGGCGTCGCACGTCACCCCGCGGGGTCCGGCGGCCAGACCGGATCCGGCCAGCCAATCGGTGTTCCGAATGCTGCCCTGGGCCACGATGGCAACCTCGACGTCGAGTGCGGTCCCATGCGACAGGTGCGCGCGGGACAGCCGCCCGTCGCCGTCCCCTTCGAGCCCGGTCACCGTCACCCCGGTGCGCAGGTCCACGCCGTGGTCGCGCTGCATGTCGGCCGCGACCGCCGCCACCACCCCGCCGAGCGCACCGACCAGCGGCGCCGGACCACGCTCGGTGACCGTCACGGACAGCCCGCGCTCCCGGCACACCGACGCGATCTCGGAACCGGTGAACCCGGCGCCGATCACCAGGACGTGACGCGGTCCGGCGGACAGTCGCTCGTCGATCGACCGGGAGTCGTCGCAGGTCCGGAGAGTGAAGACCCCGTCGAGTGCCGCCTCCGCCGAATTCGCCCACGGCCTGGCCCGGACGCCGGTGGCGATCAGCACCTTGTCGAACTCGACGGTGGCGCCGTCGCTGAGCACCACCTGGTTGTTCTCCAGGTCAAGGGTGGTGGCCCGCACACCGAGTCGCCACTTCGCGTCGAGGTCCGCACGGAACGGCAGGGCCGCGTGGTCGGGTGGCATGACTCCGAGGAGCACCGCCTTCGACAGCGGAGGCCTGTCGTACGGCTCGTACGGTTCGTCGCCGATCAGGGTCAGCGACCCGTCGAAGCCCAGCCCCCGCAGTGCCTCCGCGGCGCGTAGTCCCGCGAGAGACGCCCCGACGATGACGATCCGCACGTCACTGCCCATCGCGTCGGTCGGGGATGTCGGTGGTGATGGCGTGCACCGGGCACGCGGCGGCGGCCTGCGACACGCGGGCGCGTTCGTCGTCCGTGGGGCCGGCGTCGTAGAGAAGGGCCTCTTCCCCGTGCAGGGTGAAGACGTCGGGTGCGAGGAACACGCACTGCGCGTAACCCTGGCACCGATTGAGGTCGACGACGAGTTTCACGTCAATCATCCCGATTCTGAACAGTTCTGGTCACACGTGTCACTGGGAATGCGCGGCGCTCGGCCGTCCGATCGCGGCGGGGAGACAGTTCCACCCCTGGAACAAGTATTGCGGAGTGGTCGGCCGGTGCGGTTTCGATCCGCTGTTCTGGAGCCATTCAGAAATGCGCTACTCGTCCAACGGGAAGGCGTGCGACACGTGGATCTTCCAGCTGCCGTCCGGCTGGCGACGGAACACGTCGACCCCCGATTCGCGGACATTCTCGAGTACGGCGCCCGAGGCGTCGGTGACGGTGAGCGGCCACCGGTTGAGGGCGTCCACGATCGACGCCTCGTCGCGGTCCGGGTCGGGCGTGGGGGCCTGCTCGTCGGCGCAGCCCGCAGCCGCCGCGAGTGCGAGAGCGGCGACCACCGGGAAGCCCCGTGTACCCATCCGGTCTCAGTTCGGTCGACGAGCACCGGCATTCCTACCGTCGGGTAGAACTCCGGAGTAGTAACCAGAGTTACAAGTATCTTGCCGGATTTCGTATCCTGCTGCCGAGAAACAACTTTCGGACACGGTCTCGATTCGGCGACACTGAAGTCCGGTTCGTGATGTGATGTGGCTAACAAGTGACCGGCAACGCCCAGTGGCGACACCTCAGAGGCGGAATATTGACGATCGAAGCTCACCGCGACACCCGCGCAACACGGCATCTGTCCGCATTGGACTCTGCAATTCATTTCCTGACCACCGCGCGCGGAAGCTCGTACAGCGCGGACCAGGCCTTCGACGAACTACTCGATTCCTCCATGCGACACCAGGTCGATGTCGGGGATCTGGCGGAAGCACTCGCCGACCTCGCAGACGGTGTCCGACCCGAAGCGGACGACCATCGACGGGCACGCGAGGTGGCCACGCGGGAGTGGGGAGCCCTCCTGCCCGGTAACACCGGCTAACCGGCGCAGTCGATACACGTCTGCGCGGCGGGGAGCGCGTCGAGCCGGACCTCGGAGATCGGCCGGCCGCACCGGATGCACAGGCCGTACGTGCCGCCGTCAAGTCGCTGTTGCGCTGCCGTCAGGTCCTCGACCTCGCGTTTCGCATCGGCGAGCAGCGCCGACACCTGGGCCCGCTCGAAGGCGATGGTCGAGCCTTCGGGGTCGTGTTCGTCGTCGTCGGTGGTGAATTCGGATCCCTCCACGATCGCGGTGAAACGCCCGGTCAGCGACGCTATGCGGCGCTCGGCGTCGGCTCGCTCCTCGGCGATACGGGTGTGGTGATCCGGGACGGTCATGTGTGGATCAACACCGGTGGCATCCCGGTGCTTCCCCGGTAATCGGTCGAAGCCCGCCGCCGGGCCTGACTCAGCCCATCGTCTTCGCGCCGTCGAGTGCCTCCCGGATGATGTCGGCGTGACCGGCGTGCTGGGCGGTCTCCCCGATGATGTGGAGCAACACCCGGCGCGCCGACCAGCGCGAACCCGGTTCGAACCACGGCGCCTGCGGCAGCGGATGCGAAACGTCGAGGTCGGGCAGCGACGCCACGATCTCGTCGGTCCGGTGTGCGACCTTCGCGTACCGGTCGAGGACGTCGGCCAGCGTCTCGTCGCCGCGGAGGGTGAACTCCTTCTCGCGGTTGTCGGTTCCGGTGCCGTCCGCGGGACCGCCCCGCACCGCGTCTGCGCCGCGCACGATGAAATCCGCCCACACCCGTTCGACGTCCGACACGTGCTTGACGAGTCCGCCGAGGCACAGCACGCTCGCCGTCGTGCGCTGCGCGGCCTGTTCGTCGGTGAGGTCGCGAACGGTGTAGCGGAGGAGGTAGCGGTGTTTCGCCAGCGACTCCAGCAAGTCGGCACGCTCGCCGGTAGTCGACGTTTTCGCGGTAGAGGTCACGGTGATCACCTGCTCCAGCCGGTCCGATGATGGCGAGTTCGACCGTAGCGGTCAGCCGCCGTGAGCAGTGACGAAACCGGTCGCGCGGCCGTGGGTGTCGAGTTCCCACCCCATCCGCTTTCGGGAGCGGAGTGTCACCGACGAATCGACGATCTCCAGGCTGGGGGCACGGCTCTCCAGCCATTCCTGCACGCGCAACAGGTCGGGCAGCGACGACACCCACATGCTGACGAGAAAGTTCGCGGGTCCGGTCAGCGACATGCACAACCTCAATTCGGGGCGGGTGTTGACGATCTCCACGACCTCCCGGTGCGCGCGGACGGGCAGGCGGCACCACCACGTCACGGTGATCGGCCACCGTGTCGCGTCCTGGGCGACGTCGCACCGCAGCACCACCGAGCGGGAGCGCAGCAGTCCCGCGAGTTGCCGGCGAACCGACGATGCCGGCCGGTCGATGACCGAGGCGATCTCCCGCGCGGACGCCCGGCCGTTCCGGGTGAGCTCACGGACGAGGGCACGCGCCACCTCGTCCGTCAGACTCTCCGGCCGCGCCGACCCGGACTGCGGAGGCGTGGTTTCGAGCGCGGCGATCGCCGCCGACTGGGCGGTGTCCAGGGAATCGAGGCGCCAGCGGCTGCCCTCCGCATGGAGTGCGGTGCAGGTGTGGGTCCGGGTCGAACGGACACTCGGGTGGCCGGGCAACTCCTCGAGGACGAGGTCCGACAATTCGTGCAGTGATCCCGTCTGCACGGTCAGGATGAGGTCCCGGCCGCGCGCCGCATGCTCGATCGACGCCACGCGTGGGTCCCGGGTGAGGGCCTCGACCAGCGGTTTGGTGCCGGTGAGCTCGCACGTCACCTCGATCATGGCCGTGAACGCGCCCGCACCCGTCATCGGCGCGGGGTACGCGGTGATCCAGGCCAGTCCTCGTTCGGTGACCGATTCCCATCGCCTCGCGAGGGTCGCGGACGTCGTCCGCAGGATCGGGGCCAGCTCGGCCCACGTTGCCCGCGGGCGGATCTGCAATGCATGAATGAGCGAAAGCTCGGATTCTGTCAGCATTTCACTCATAGAACGCTTCCTGAGTCGGTGCAAATGATCGTTTTCGACGTTCTCGGCGGTCCGTCACGTCGCGGATCACAGCATATGACCACCGACGCATTCGGTCGAAAACGTGACCACCGACATAAGGGAGAGCAATGGATCTCTTGGACGACGCCCGCGCGCTACAAGGCGACCTCGTGCAGCTGCGTCGCGTACTGCACCGCCAACCGGAGGTCGGGCTGAACCTGCCGC
Organism: Rhodococcus jostii NBRC 16295; assembly: GCF_001894825.1. Classification (GTDB taxonomy): domain Bacteria; phylum Actinomycetota; class Actinomycetes; order Mycobacteriales; family Mycobacteriaceae; genus Rhodococcus_F; species Rhodococcus_F jostii. The sequence continues at coordinate 61,532 of NZ_BCWY01000004.1, forward strand.
GGACGCAGGAAACGGTCCTCGCGGCGTTGGACGGGCTGCCGCTCGAGATCTCGACCGGAACACGCACGACGTCCGTGACCGCGGTGCTCCGGGGCGGTCGGCGTTCGGCCGGCGCCGCGCACACGGTGCTGCTGCGCGCCGACATGGACGGACTCCCGGTCACCGAACAGACCGGACTCGACTTCGCAGCGCAGAACGGCGCCATGCACGGATGCGGGCACGACCTGCACACCGCCGCACTGGTCGGCGCCGCGCAACTGCTCAGCCGTCATCGCGACCACCTCGCGGGTGACGTCGTCCTGATGTTCCAGCCCGGGGAGGAAGGGTGGGACGGTGCCAAGGTGATGGTCGACGAGGGCGTTCTCGACGCCTCGGGCCGCCGCGCCGACACCGCCTACGGCATGCACGTCTTCTCCTGCCAGAAGCCGCAGGGGCGGTTCTTCTCCAAGGCGGGCACACTGCTCGCGGCGTCGTACAAACTGACGGTCACGGTGCGCGGGGCGGGCGGACACGGTTCGTCGCCGTCGACCGCGCGCGATCCGATCACCGCGATGGCGGAGATGATCACGTCGCTACAGACCATGGTGACCCGGACATTCGACGTCTTCGACCCGGTCGTCGTCACGGTCGCGAACGTGCAGGCCGGCTCGCGGCACAACATCATCCCCGACGACGCCCGGTTCGAGGCGACCGTCCGGTGCTACTCGCCCGCCACGTACGAGAAGGTGCCGACGGCGCTGCGACGGGTGCTCGAGGGGGTGGCGTCCGCGCAACGTGTCGACGTCGATGTCGCGGTGGATCCCGAGTTCCCGATGACCGTCAACGACGGCAACGAGGTCGCGTTCGGTGCCGAGGTGGTCAGCGACCTCATGGGCGAGGACCGGTACGAGACCGTCACGCATCCGATGGCAGGGTCCGAGGACTTCTCCTACGTGCTGCAGGAAGTGCCCGGCGCCTTCATCGGACTGGGTGCGTGCATGCCGGGCACCGACCCCGCAGCGGCCCCCATGAACCATTCGCCCCGAGCGCAATTCGACGACGCGGTGCTCGCCGACGCCGCCACCATCTACGCCGGACTGGCTGTTCGCAGGCTGGACAAGGCCGGTCTCGACACAGCCGCTGTCGCGGCGGGAAGTGACGCACGATGACCGAGACAGCCACCGAGACCGGGTCCGTGACCGCCATCCGGCCGAGATCCGAGCGCTGGGAGAAGGCCCGCGCGATCGTCGGCGTGGGCACGGGCAACGGGATCGAGTACTTCGACTGGACCGTCTACGCGACGTTCGCCGCGTTCTTCGCCCCGCAGTTCTTCCACACCGGCTCCGCCGTCTCCGACCTGCTCGCGTCGTTCGGAGTCTTCGCCGTCGGATTCGTCGCCAGGCCGTTCGGCGGTCTGCTGTTCGGCTGGCTGTCGGACCGGCGGGGACGCAAACTGTCGATGACGCTCGCCGTCGGGCTGGCGGCCGTTGGCAGTCTCGTCATCGGTCTGACGCCGACCCATCAGACGATCGGCGTCGCCGCGGCGCTGGTCCTCGTCGTGGCGCGTCTCGCGCAGGGTGTCGCGCACGGCGGTGAGTTGCCGTCCGCGCAGACCTACATCGTCGAATTCGCGCCGAGCGCGCGGCGCGGACTGTGGTCGAGCCTCATCTACATCTCCAACACCACCGGTGTCGTCGTCGGAACGCTTCTCGGGGCACTGCTCACGACGACGCTGAGTGCGGAGCAGATGGCCGACTGGGGCTGGCGGGTGCCGTTCCTGCTGGGTGGTGTGCTCGGGCTGTTCGTGCTGTGGATGCGGTCGCGGATGAGTGAGACCGAGGTCTACGAGGAGTCGGGTGACGGGACGGCGAAACAGTCGATGTGGCAGCTGTTCCTGGCACACCGGCGGCAGGTGTTCCAGATCCTGTTCTTCACGGTCGGTGGTACCGTCGTCTACTACGTGTGGGCCGTGTCGGCGCCGGCGTACGCGATCGCCGTCCGGGGCATCGACCCGTCCGGTGCGCTGTGGGCGGGAGTCGGCGCGAACCTGGTACTGATTGCGTCGCTGCCCTTCTGGGGCGCCCTGTCGGACCGGATCGGCCGCAAGCCGGTGCTGTACATCGGGAACATCGGTATCGCGGCCCTGCTGTTTCCGCTGAACGCCCTGATCGGGCACAGCGCGGTCACCCTGTTTGCCGCGATGGCAATCGCCCTGTTCGTGATGGGCGCGATCCTGTCGGTCATGCCCGCGATGATGGCCGAACTGTTCCCCACCGGGTTGCGTGCCGCCGGTGTCGGAGTGCCGTACTCGATCGGCGTGGCCGCGTTCGGCGGGACGGCGGCGTACGTCCAGACGTTCTTCGCCGACCGCGGTACGCCGGAGCTGTTCGAGTGGTACGCCCTCGCGCTGATCGCCGTCTCGATCGCCGCACTCGTCACGATCCCGGAGACCCGGGGCCGGGATCTCGCGTCCCAGACGTAGCCCACGTGAGTGGCAATGTGTGCTCCGGTGCACTTTGCCACTCACGTGCGGGGGAGGCTCTATGTTGAAGCGGTGAAGACACACTCGGTACGAATGAGGCGAGCCGCGGTAAGTATCGCGATCGCCTCCCTGACGGTGGGCGGCACCTGCCTCGCCGCCCAGGCCGCCTTCGCCGACGACGCCGACCGCTCGCCGGGCAGCGTCGTCGAGGTCGAGTCGCTGCCCACGGACCTCTGGATTCCCGGCACCGCCGACGCGCAGCGAATCACCTACTGGTCGATCGGATCCGACGGAAATCCGGCGCTCAGCAGCGGCGCCGTGTACGTGCCGCCGGGGGAGGCGCCCGACGGGGGATGGCCGGTGGTCGCGTGGGCGCACGGCACGTCAGGTCTCGCGGACGACTGCGCACCCTCGCTCGTCGGGCCCGCCCTCCCCGAGCGCGACTACCCGTACCTCGGGCGCTGGCTCGAGCAGGGCTACGCCGTCGTCTCCACCGATTACGTCGGCCTCGGCACACCCGGCGTGATGCCGTACCTCGACGGAAAGGTCGAGGCGCACAGCGTCGTCGATTCCGTGAAGGCCGCCCGCAGCGTCGACGAGTCGCTGTCGAACAAGTGGGTCGTGGTCGGGCAGTCGCAGGGCGGCGGCGCCGCGATCACCACCGCCCGCTACGCCACCGAGTACGGCGGCGACTCGCTCGACTACCGCGGGGCCGTGGGAACGGGGGTCCCCGCCAACATCGAGTTGACCCTGCTGCCGCTCGGCCCGGGCGTGCCGCCCACGTCGATTCCCGCCGGACTCACGTCGTATCTGTTCTACATCCTCGCGGGACTGCGGTCGGCGCACCCCGAGATCGACCTCGACTCGTACCTCACACCGCTGGGCGCCCAGTATGTGAACGCGGCGGAACAGCTGTGCGTCAACGAACTTCACGATGCCGCGGAAGGCGTGGTGGTCGGTGACCTGTTCAGCAGGCCACTGAATCAGATCCCGAATTTCCACGGACTGCTGGTGGACTACATGGGCGTACCGACGAGCGGTTACGACCGTCCCCTGTTCATCGGGCAGGGCCTCACCGACATCGACGTTCCCGCGCCCTCGGCGTTCTCGCTGGTGGCCGCGCTCACCGCCAACGGGGAGCCGGTCACGTTCACGACGTACCCCACCGACCACAGCGGCACGCTGATCGATTCGCAGGCCGACACCATTCCGTTCGTGCGGGGGCTTTTCGACTGAGTGAACTCGGCACTGTCCAGAATCCGGACAGTTGCTCGGCGCGCTCCAGGGGCACTATGGCGTGGGTCACACTGTGTGGGTACGTTCGGGTGTGTGTCGTGCACCGGTGCACGACCGAACCGAGCGCGGCGAGGAGTCGAGGTTGGAGTTTGGCGGCATGACCGGGCACGCGGCGATGCGGCCGGAGATCGCGTTGTCGTGGAAGCGTTCGGCGCTCAGCGGGCTGGAACCGAGTTCGACGCCGGACGGTGATCCCTGCCCCGACGTGGACAAGTCCAGCCGGCTCCTGCAGGCGGCCCGCCCCGTCCTCGACGAGATGGAACAGCAACTCCAGGGCACCGGGTTCTGCGTGCTGCTCGCCGACCGCGACTGCCGCATCGTCGCCCGGCTCTTCGACGGCCGCAGACTCGAGCGCATGATCGACGACGCCGGTGCGGTACTGGGGTCGAGGTTCGGCGAGGACTGCGTCGGGACCACGGCGCTGGGGACGCCCCTCGAGGTCCGGCGCGGTGTCGTGATCCACGGCGAGGAGCACTACCTCGAACGGTTCAAGGACCTCAGCTGCTACGGCCACCCGATCGTCCACCCGGTGACCCGCCGCGTGGAGGGCATCCTCGACATGACGGGCGTCGCATCCCGGGCCAATCCGCTGTTCGCCCCGTTCCTCGCCCGCGCGGCGGGCGACATCGAACGACGCCTCCTCGAGGGGTCCAGGGTGTCGCAGCAGCGGCTCGTGGACGCATTCCAGCGGGTGTCGCCGCAGAATCAGATGGCGGTCACCGCGATCGGTGAGGACATCCTGCTCAGCAACCGGGTCGCGCTCGACCTCCTGCAGGTGTCCGACCATGCGACGCTCAGGGGTCTCGCCGCCGACCTGCGACCGGACCAGTCGAAGACGGTGCGGATCGAATTGTCCTCGGGCGAACCGGCGTTGGTCCGGGCCGATTACGTGGCAGGCACCGACGGCGGGGCGGTGTTCGTCGTCCGCCCGGACCGTCGCATCAGCACCCCGATCCGGCGCGGCAAGTCGCCGTCGAGTTCCGTTGTGGAACGCAGCAGATCGGAGTTGTCGCGGCTGCGCGAGACCCGGGATCCGGTGGTGATCAGCGGCGAACCGGGCACCGGCAGGACCACCGCGGTCCGGGATCTGGCGGGCGACCGGTCGCTCGTATGTATGGACGCGGTCGCGATCGCGCTCGACGGCGCCGAGGCATGGATCGACCAGCTTCGCGCGCTGGCGGTGGGGCCCGCCGCGGTCCTCGCGATCGAAGAGGTGCAACTGTTGCCCGAATCGATGTTGCCCCTGGTCGTGAAGCTGCTGGCGGCGGATTCGGGGCCGCGGATCGTGATGACGAGTTCACCCCTCGGCGACCTGTCGCCGGGTGCCGCAGGTCTGGTCGGCCGGTGCGCCGGGCAGGTGGTGCTGCCACCGCTGCGGCAACGCACCCGCGAGTTCGCGGACCTCGCGCAGGCGGTCCTCGATTCCGTCGAACCAGGACTGCGGCTCACCTCGAGCGCGCTCGACGCTCTGATCGCACGCGACTGGCCGGGCAATCTCGCGGAACTGTCCGTCGTGCTGCAGGCGGCAGCGGGGAGACGCACCAGCGCGCACATCGCCGCCGCGGATCTGCCCGACCTGTACCGGACCCCGCCGCGGGTGTCCCGGCTGGCCGGCCGTGAACGCGCCGAACGCCAGGCAATCGTCGACGCACTGCAGGAATGTGGCGGCAACAAGGTGCACGCCGCGGCCGCGCTGGGCATCAGCCGAAGCACGCTGTACGTCCGGATGCGAGCCCTCGAAATCACCGTCTAGCAGCAGTTTCATCCACCGAAGCGCGACCGTCCGGAGGTGTCCGAAGTCAGGACAGTTAGTGATATGGCAATCAGTGCACTATGAGCCACGTCACATTCGCAACTTCGGAGGTTTTGATGACAGCGACGATCGAACCCAGCCAAGCGGAACTCTTGCCGTCGGTACGGAACTTTCTGTCCGGCACCAAGCGATTCCTCGTTGGAGGGCAGTGGGTGGAATCGGCGAGCGGCGAGACGTTCGAGACGATCGACCCCGCCAACGGGCAGGTGCTGACCACCGTCGCACGCGGCGGCGCCGAGGACGTCGACCGCGCAGTCCGGGCCGCACGCAAAGCATTCGACGAGGGCCCGTGGTCCACCATGAAGCCCAACGAGCGCGAACGCCTGATCTGGCGCGTCGGCGACATCCTCTCCGAGCGCGCCGACGAATTCGGTCAGCTCGAGGCGCTCGACAACGGCAAGTCGGCGGGTATCGCATCGGCTGTCGACGTCGCGTGGTCGGCCGACATCTTCCGCTACTTCGCGGGCTGGGCCACCAAGATCGAGGGCAGCACGGTCAACGTGAGCATGCCGTTCGTCCCCGGCGGCCAGTTCCACGCGTACACGCTGCGTGAACCCGTCGGAGTCTGCGGACTGATCGTGCCCTGGAACTTCCCGCTGCTCATGGCCGCGTTCAAGCTCGCCCCCGCGCTCGCCGCAGGCAACACCGTGATCCTCAAGCCCGCGGAGCAGACGCCGCTCACCGCGATCCTGCTCGGCGAGGTGTTCGAGGAGGCAGGGTTCCCGCCGGGCGTCGTCAACATCGTCACCGGCTACGGCGACGCCGGCGCTGCACTGTCGGCGCACGACGACGTCGACAAGATCGCGTTCACCGGTTCCACCGAGGTCGGCAAGAAGATCGTCGACGCCGCCCGCGGCAACCTGAAGAAGGTCTCTCTCGAACTCGGCGGCAAGAGCGCCAACGTCGTGTTCGCGGACGCGGACTTCGACGCCGCCGTCACCGGATCCCTCAACGCCTGGCTGTTCAACCACGGCCAGTGCTGCGTCGCCGGAACCCGGATGTTCGTCGAGGACAGCATCTTCGACGACTTCACCGCCGCCGTTGCCGAAGCCGCCAGCCAGGTGAAGATCGGCCCCGGACTCGACCCCACCACCCAGCTCGGACCGCTGGTGTCGCAGGAACAGTTCGACAAGGTCACCGGCTACCTGGCCGCCGGACTCGCCGACGGCGCCCGCGCCCTCACCGGCGGAAAGCGCTGGGGCGACACCGGCTTCTACGTCGAGCCGACGGTGTTCGTGGACGTGAAGCCCGAGTTCAGCATCGTCGAGGAGGAGATCTTCGGCCCCGTCGTCGCAGCGCTCCCGTTCAATGCCGAGGAGGGAGTCGCGAAGGCCGCGAACAGCAGCATCTACGGCCTCGCCGCCGGAATCTGGACCAAGGACCTGTCCAAGGCGCACCTCACGGCCCGTCAACTCAAGGCCGGTTCGGTGTGGATCAACCAGTACAACGGGTTCGACACCGCCATGCCGTTCGGCGGATACAAGCAGTCCGGGTGGGGACGTGAGCTCGGGGCCACCGCCATCGATCTCTACACCCAGACCAAAGCCGTCAACATCGCACTCTGACCGTCACTCAACGAGGAGAGAAGACATGAAGACCAAAGCAGCGGTTCTGTTCGAGACGCACAAGCCGTTCGAGATCATCGAACTCGAGCTCGACGGTCCGGGTCCCGGAGAAGTGCTCATCAAGTACGTCGCGGCAGGTCTGTGCCACTCGGATCTGCACCTCACCGACGGCGATCTGCCGCCGCGGTTCCCCATCGTCGGCGGGCACGAGGGTTCGGGCATCATCGAGGAAGTCGGCCCCGGTGTCACCAAGGTGAAGCCCGGCGACCACGTGGTCTGCAGCTTCATCCCTAACTGCGGTACGTGTCGCTACTGCGCCACCGGACGCCAGAACCTGTGTGACATGGGCGCCACCATCCTCGAAGGCTCGATGCCGGACGGTTCGTTCCGCTTCCACTCGGGCAAGCAGGATTTCGGTGCCATGTGCATGCTCGGCACGTTCGCGGAGCGGGCCACCATCTCGCAGCACTCGGTGGTGAAGGTTGACGACTGGCTTCCGCTGGAAACCGCCGTCCTCGTCGGCTGCGGTGTGCCGTCCGGCTGGGGCACCGCGGTGTACGCGGGCGGAGTCCGGGCCGGCGACACCGTCGTCATCTACGGCATCGGCGGACTCGGCATCAACGCCGTGCAGGGCGCGGTCAGCGCCGGCGCCAAGTACGTCGTGGTGGTCGACCCGGTGGCGATGAAGCGGGAGGCCGCACTCAAATTCGGCGCCACCCACGCGTTCGCGGACGCCGCGACCGCGGCGGAGAAGGTCAACGAACTGACCTGGGGACAGGGCGCCGATCAGGCCCTCATCCTCGTGGGTACCGTCGACGAAGAAGTGGTGCAGAACGCGACCGCCGTCATCGGTAAGGGCGGCACCGTCGTCATCACCGGCCTCGCCGACCCTGCCAAGCTCACCGTGCACATCTCGGGAACCGACCTGACCCTGAACCAGAAGACGATCAAGGGTTCGCTGTTCGGTTCGGCCAACCCGCAGTACGACATCGTCCGTCTGCTGCGCCTGTACGACGCCGGTCAGCTCAAGCTCGACGAGCTGATCACCACCAAGTACACGCTCGAGCAGGTCAACGAGGGCTATCAGGATCTGCGTGACGGAAAGAACCTTCGTGGCGTGATCGTCCACCAGTAGGCGGCTTCGCCGCCCGTGCGCGGTTGACGAGTCCAGAGACTCCTCAACCGCGCACGGGCGCGGAGCGCCACACGTCGGCGAGCAGGTCGTATGTCTTCAGCCAGGACGCGGTGTCCTCGGCGTGAGAGGCGACGATCAGCTCGTCGGCCTGGGCGTGCTCGGCGAACTCGTCGAGGTAGGTCTTGACCTCGGTGGGTGTGCCGACCGCGGAGTAGCGCACCATCTGCGCGACCTGCTGACCGGCCGGGGACGACATGATGAGGTCGACTTCCTCGGGGGTGAACTTCTGCCCGCGGCCGACCATCTGCACCACCCGCCGCCGCAGGGAGGCTTCGAATTGCCGGTGCGCGTCCTCGGTGGTGTCCGCGGCGATGGCGTTGACACCGGCGATCACGTACGGCTCGGACAGGTCCTCCGACGGCTCGAACCGCTCCCGGTACAGCGTGACGGCGTCGACGAGTGACTCGGGCGAGAAGTGGGACGCGTTGGCGTAGGGGAGGCCGAGCTTCGCGGCGAGCTGCGCGCCGAACAGCGACGACCCGAGAATGTACAGGGGAACGTTCGTGCCCTTACCGGGGACCGCGTCGACGCCGGGAACCCGGGACACGCCTCGGAGGTAGGCCTGGAGTTCCAGCACGTCCTGCGGGAACCGGTCCGCCGACGCCGGGTCGCGGCGCAGGGCGTACATCGTCTTCTGGTCACTTCCGGGGGCACGCCCGAGACCGAGGTCGATACGCCCGGGATGCAGGGTGGCGAGGGTGCCGAACTGCTCGGCGATCGTCAGCGGCGCGTGGTTGGGCAGCATGATGCCGCCTGCGCCGAGCCGGATGCTCTCGGTGTGGGCCGCGACGTGGGCGATGAGGACGCTCGTCGCCGAGGACCCGATCGACGGCATGTTGTGATGCTCCGCGTACCAGATGCGCCGGTAGCCGCGGGTCTCCGCGAGTTGCGCCAGCTTCACGCTCGCATCGAAGCTGTCCCGGGCCGTGTCGCCCTCGCGGATGTAGGCCAGATCCAGAATCGACAGCACAGCACTCACGGCTTCGTCACCTTTCGTCACCAAGAACAGGCGCAAGAGGTTAGCCTCGCGCACTACCTCTGGGTGCAACCGCAGAGGTAGTGCGCGTATTCCGGGAAGCCGGAGCGATCAGGCGTCGACCAGCGGACGCAACGTGCGGCCGGTCAGTTCGACGATGCCGGGCTCGTGCCCGTTGGCGACGAGATTGAGGACGATCCCATCGATTCCCGCGTCGAGGACACGGGTCTTCAGCTGCTCCGCGACCTCGTCGGGAGCCCCGCAGAACTGCCGGTCCGTGGCGGCGGCACGGTCCTCGTCCGAGACCGTGGACAGGTCGACGCCCTGTGTGAGCAGGAAGTCGCGTTGAAGTTTCCGGGCCCGGTCGCCGTCCTCGTCGATGATGACGAACGCCAGGTAGCTGGTTTCCAGCGTGGACCGGTCGCGGCCGATCTCCGAACACCGGGCGTCGAGAGCCTCGAGCTTGCGCGGCAACTCGCTCGAATTGCAGATGATGTTCAGGTGGTCGGCGAACCGGGCGGCGAGACCGAACGTCTTCTTCTCCCCGCCACCACCGAGCATGATCGGCAGGTCGTCGCGGATCCGCGGCTCGTTGATCGCGTTCTCGACGTGATACCACTTGCCGTCGAACGTCGGGCGTTCCCCGTGCAGCATCGGCGCGATGATCTGCAGGGCCTCGTCGAGGCGCTCGAATCGGTCGGTGAACGTGCCGAACTCGTAGCCGAACTGCTTGTGCTCGAGTTCGAACCAGCCGGCACCGATTCCGAGGACGGCCCGGCCGCCGCTGGCGACGTCCAGGGTGGTCACCGTCTTGGCGAGCATCGGCGGGTTGCGGTAGGTGTTGCCGGTGACCAGCGCGGACAGCTGGATGTTCTCGGTGGCCGTGGCGAGGGCGCCGAGGGCGGTGTACGCCTCGAGCATCGGCTCGTCGGGCGCACCGATGCCCGGCAGTTGATAGAAGTGGTCCATCACGAACGCGGTGTCGAAGCCCGCGGATTCGGCCTCACGAGCCTGCGCGACGACAGTCGGGAACAGGTCCGCGACGGGAGTGGAGTAACTGAAATTCGGCATCTGATATCCAAGGCGAATAGTCACAGTTCGACGCTACTCGGATGGCAGCGTGAGCACCTCTTTATTTCCGGGTGGGAGATTGTGCACCCTGGGGTTGCTGGTGCAGAGGTCCGAAGCACGGAAGGGTGATGGTTGGGTGGGGAAATGTTTCGAGCGCGGCCCGAGGGGGGCAAAATGAACTTCGATTTCGATTCGCAGCAGTCCGGCGGCACGGCGTGCGCCTGCCCGGACAGGCCCACGCCTGCCCGGCCCGACGTCACCATCGTGGAACGCCCGCTCGGGCACCCGACTCGATCGACCGAGGGTGCGTTTCCGCTGACCGCGGCGCAGCGGTCCATCTGGTTCGCGCAGCAGCTCACACCGGAGATCCCGTACGTCATCGCCCACTACGCCGAGCTGCGCGGACCGGTCGAACTTGCGGCCCTGAACGACGCCACCCGCCGAGCGAATCGCGAATACGGTTGGGGATCATTGCATCTGGTGGACATCGACGGGCAGCCGCATCAGGTCGCGGACGCGACCGCCGACGATCGGGTGCCCACCACCGATCTTCGCGGCGCGGACGATCCCGTCGACGCGGCCCACCGCTGGATGCGGCACGACCGGAGCGCACGCACCGACATGTACGACGGACCTCTGCTCGCCTCGCACATCCTGCAACTGGGCGACGAGCACTACTACTGGTACTCCCGAGCACACCACATCGTGTCGGACGGGTACGCGTCGATGATGCTGATGAGCCGCACCGCCGAACTGTACGTCGCCGCAGTCGAGGGGCGGGAACCGCCGGAATGCCGGATCGTGCGACCCGAACACCTCGTGCGCGAAGACGCCGCCTACCGGGCCTCCGCCCGGTTCGTCCGGGACCGCGACCACTGGCGCGAGCAGGGCAGCGACCTGAGTTCCATCGTCAGCCTGAGCGGGCGCTCGGCGCGACCGGAATCGGTCGCCCGGACCGCGACCGGGCACACGCGTCCGAGCGGCAGCTCGCGCAATCCGGCGGCTGTGGCGGTCGCCGCCTTCGGCTCCTACCTGGCCAGGATGACCGGCGTCGACGACGTGGTCCTCTCGCTGCCGGTGTCGGCGAGAACGACAGCGCGTCTGAGGAATTCGGGCGGTTCGGTGTCCAATGTCCTACCGTTGCGGCTCAGGGGAATCGGCTCTGCCACGGCTCGCGACGCAGTCGCAACGGCCGAGGCGGCATTGACGGCGGCGCTGCGACACCAACGTTACCGTCGCGAGGACATCGGCCGGGACATCGGCTCGGGTGGTGTCGAAGTTCTGCATTTCGGGCCGGTGGTCAACCTCATGATGTTCCGGAAGGAGATCTCGCTGGGCGCCGCCGTGCAGGGGACGGTTCGGGTCCTGACCACCGGACCTGTCGCGGATCTCGCTGTCAACATCTATCCCGGGGCCGAGGGAAGGGCCGCCCGGATCGACTTCGAGGGCAATCCTGCTCTGTACGACGACGCCGGGTTGACCGGGCATCACACTCGATTCCTCGCCTTCCTCGACGCGTTCACCGCATCGATCGAGTCGGACCGACCGGTCTCGGACCTCGACCTCTTCCACACCGGCGAACGCGAGGAATTCGCGCCCGCGCAGGGACTTCCGGATGCGGATCCGATCACTCTCGACCGCCTCCTCGCGGGGACGGTCGCAGACGACCCGGAGGCGATCGCGATATCGGACCGCGGGCGGGTGCTGTCCTACGGCGAACTGGACCGGCGCGCCAACCGGCTGGCCCGTCTCCTGATCGGCCGCGGCATCGGACCCGAGAGCGTCGTCGCAGTCTCCATCGCGCGGTCGATCGAGTCGGTGCTGGCGTTGTGGGCGGTCGCGAAGGCCGGCGCGGCCTATGTTCCGATCGATCCTTCGCACCCGAGCGCGCGCATCGCGTACACCCTGGCCGATTGCGGCGCGACGGTCGGGCTGACGGTCCGCTCGGAGCATGCTCGTCTGCCCGACTCCGTGCACTGGGTGGACATCGATTCCGACGGTCTCGAAGCCCTGTGCCGGGGACTGTCTTCCGTCACCCCTTGTGATGCGGAGCGGACGAGTCCCCTGCTCGTGGACCATCCCGCCTACCTGATCTACACGTCCGGGTCGACGGGAGCGCCGAAGGGCGTCGTCGTCACCCACCGCGGACTCGGCAACCTGGCCCAGGAGATTCGGGACAAGTACGCGGTGTCCGCGCGCTCTCGGATCCTGCATTTCGCCTCGCCGAGTTTTGACACCGCGCTGGTCGAGGTGCTCGCGGCGTGCATCGGCGGCGCGACGCTCGTCGTGACTCCGCCCGGGGTGTTCGGCGGTGAGGAACTGTCACGACTGCTGCGCGACGAGCACGTCACCCACCTCCTGATGACGCCGTCCGCGCTGGCAGCCATCGATTCCGGTGCGACGAACGAACTGGAATTGGTACTCGTCGGAGGGGAGGTGTGCCCGCAGGAGTTGGCGCGGCGCTGGGCCGGTGACCGGAACATGCGTAACGCGTACGGTCCGACGGAGACGACGTGCAGTGTCACTCTCACGGATCCGGTGTCACCGGACGAGCGACTGACGATCGGGTCGCTCATGCGCGGCGTCGACGCGGTGGTTCTCGATCACCGGCTACGTCCGCTTCCTCCCGGCGCTGTCGGTGAGCTCTACCTCGCCACGCCTGCACTCGCCCGGGGCTACCATCGGCGCCACAACCTGACCGCGTCCCGGTTCGTCGCCAACCCGTTCGGCCGCAGCGGATCCCGGATGTTCCGCACCGGAGATGTGGTGCGGTGGACGGAGGCGGGGACCCTCGAGTTCGTGGACAGGGCGGACGACCAGATCAAGATCCGTGGATTCCGGGTCGAGCTGGGCGAGATCAATGCCGCGCTGAACGCGCATCCGGGCGTCGCCTTTGCCGCGACGGTGGTGCATCGGAATTTGGCCGGCGATCCGAACCTGGTGTCCTACATCATGGCCGAGGGGGACGCGTCGATCGACCGGGAAGCGTTGAAAGCGGAGGTCGCACGGTTCCTGCCCGACTACATGGTGCCCAAATCGATCATGCTCGTGAACTCGATCCCGTTGACACCGACGGGAAAGCTCGACCGGGAAGCTCTTCCGCTGCCGGAGTTCGGATCGGATTCGGTGCCTCATCGTGACCCCGCAACCCCGGCCGAACGCCGCGTCGCGCAGGTGTTCGGCAGCGTGCTCGGCGTGGATTCGGTCGGTGCCGACGATTCCTTCTTCGACCTCAGCGGCGACTCGCTGTCGGCGATCCGGGTGGTCGGGACGCTCAACGCCGAGCTGGGCACGAGCTTGGGCGTGCGCGAGCTGTTCGATGCCCCGACGGTCGCGGCGCTGGCGCAGGTCATCGCCGACGTCGGCGAACACCCGGCGGGCGCCGAGTCCCCGCGCGGACCGAAATTGGGTGCCGCCCCACTGCCCGACGTCGTGCCGCTGTCCCCGTCGCAGTACTTCATCGACCGCACCGTCGTGGAACCCGCGCTCCACAACATCCCCTTCACGGTACGAGTGCGCGGCCGATTCGACGCCGATGCGCTGCGCTCGGCGATGGCGGACGTACTCGGCCGGCATCGTGCGCTGCGAACGGTGTTTCCCGATTCGCCGTCGGGGCCGTATCAGCACGTGCTCGACGTGGCCGAGGCGATGCCGGACCTGAGGCCGGTCGTGACCAGTGCGGCGGACGTGGAGGCACAGACGTCGAACCTGCTGTCCGCGGGTTTCGATGTGCGGCAGGACCCTCCCCTCCGTGCCCGGCTCTTCCGGCTCGGCGCCGGCGACCACCTTCTGGCCTGCGTCATCCACCACATCGCGGCGGACGGCTGGTCGCTGGCTCCCTTGGCCCGAGATCTCGCCGACTCCTACCGTGCTCGGTCGATGGGCACGGGGCCCGACTGGGAGCCCCCGGTCGTCCACTACGCCGACTACACGGTGTGGCGTCGGGCGTTGCTCGGGGACGAGGGCGACCCGGACAGTGCCGCGTCGAAGCAACTCGCCCACTGGACGAAGGAGCTGTCCGGACTTCGCGGAGAACTCGCGCTCCCCACCGATCGTCCCCGGCCGCACCGGTGGACCTATCGGGCAGGACGACTCCCGTTCTCCTTCGACGAGCATGCGCATCGCGGCCTGCTCACCACTGCGCACGAGCACCACGCCAGCCTCTTCACGGCGCTGAGATCGACGGTGGCGATACTGCTCGCCCGCCTCAGCGGAGACCCCGACATCGCGATCGGGACTCCGATCGCGGGTCGGGGAGACCCGGTGCTCGACGACGTGGTGGGCATGTTCGTCAACACGCTGGTTCTGCGAACCCGCGTCGACCCGAGCATGACGCTGTGTGACATCGTCGATCGATCGCGCGACGTGGAGCTTCGTGCCCTGGCGAATGCCGATGTGCAGTTCGAGCGACTCGTCCAGGTGCTCGACCCGCCGAGGTCACCGTCCCTGCACCCGTTGTTCCAGGTTGCGCTGTCGCTGAACAACTTCGCTCCCGCGTCCCTGGACGTCTCCGGGATCGATTTCGAGGTCACTCCGCGTCCACTCGACATCGCCAAATGCGATCTGCACTTCCACTTCACCGAACGCCACGACGCCGACGGAGCACCTGCCGGAATCGACGCGGAACTGGTGTATTCCGCCGACCTCTTCGATGCATCCACTGCACAGGGGTTCGTCGACACTCTGCACACCATCGTCGACCCGATCGGTAGGTGACCTCGCGCAATCCACGTGGTAGAGATAGCCCATGAGCGGTATCCGGAGATCTGGTCGGGCAGCGGCGCTCGTCGCGATCGTCCTCGCGCTGGCCGCCTGCTCCGACCAGACGGGCACGGCGGTGAGCGAGCCCTCGGCCACCACGACCGTGTCCGCCGCGGAACAGGCCACGACCGAGGCGCCGACGTCGGCGAGCGCGCCCTACACGGAGACGTCGCTGCAGGTCACCGGTTCCACCGGCCGCGTCGGCTACGACGTGATCATTCCGCAGGTCGAGGGCGGGAATCCGGCGGTCACCGCCGAATTCAACGAATCGATGCGCTCCGCCCTGCAGGACCAGATCGACGGCTGGGGCACCGATTCCTTCACGCTGAGCACGCAGGAGCACAGCGTCGCGCACATCGGCGAGCACGTGATCAGCGGTCTGCTGGTGACGTCGTGGAACGCCGATCCACCAGGAGCGCATCCCACGCCGATCGTCGCAACGGTGGTGGTGAATGCCGACACGGCGGCGCCGATCACGCTCGGCGACCTGTTCCCCGACCTTCCGGCCGGACTGCAGAAGTTGTCGGACGAATCCGCGCTCCTGCTTCCCGACACGGTCGCGGGACCGGACTTCGAGCGCAGCGGAATCGAGCCGACCGAGGCGAACTTCGCCAACTGGCTCGCCACCCCGGCCGGCATGGAGATCCACTTCAACGACTATCAGGTGGGGCCGCACGCCGTCGGACTCGTCACCGTCACCGTGCCGTGGGACGCCCTGGCCGACGTGATCGACCCCGATCTCGCCCCCGTCGTGTCGAGCTAGTACCTGCCCGACCGCTCACCGGGAACGAGCCTGTGGCTGCCCCGGTTTCGCGACCTACCGTCCCAGACAGGCTTTGCTGCCGAAAGTGTCTGTCGAATGGGAGAGGAGCGCGCCCGTGAGTGCACGCACCGAAAATGATGCTCGTGCGAATCGGATCGGCGCCGTGGACGCGGTCGTCGTCGGCGCCGGTTTCGCAGGTCTGTACGCGGTGTACAAACTGCGGAGCCTGGGTCTGACGGTCCAGGGTGTGGAGGCGGCCGCCGGTGTGGGCGGCACGTGGTACTGGAACCGCTATCCCGGTGCCCGCTGCGACGTGGAGAGCGTCGACTACTCGTACTCGTTCTCGCGGGAACTCGAGCAGGAGTGGAACTGGAGCGAGAAGTACGCCACCCAGCCCGAGATCCTCGAGTACATCAACCATGTCGCGGACCGGTTCCACCTCCGCGACAATTTCCTGTTCGACACGCGGGTGACCTCCGCCGAACTGGACGAGGAATCGCTCCGGTGGGAGGTGCGGACCGACCGCGGCGACGTCCTGTCCGCCCGGTACTGTCTCTTCGCGACCGGTGCGCTGTCCACGGCGAACATGCCGAACATTCCGGGCCGTGAAACCTTCACGGGGGACACGCATCACACCGGCCACTGGCCGCACGAGGGCGTCGATTTCACCGGCCGGAAGGTCGGGATCATCGGCACCGGCTCGTCGGGCATCCAGTCGATTCCCCTCATCGCCGAGCAGGCGGAACACCTGTACGTGTTCCAGCGCAGCGCCAACTACAGCGTCCCGGCCGGGAACGAGACGTGGGACGACGAGATGCGGCGCGCGATCAAGGCGGGATACGACGAACGCCGTCGCCTGTCCTGGGAGAGCGGTGGCGGTTCGCCGTACAACGCGCACCCGAAGTCCGCACTCGAGGTGTCCGACGAGGAACGTCGCGACGCCTACGAGACGCGGTGGAAGCTCGGCGGGGTGTTGTTCGCGAAAACCTTTCCGGACCAGACGAAGACCGAGGCCGCGAACGCGACCGCGCGGGAGTTCGCGGAGGAGAAGATCCGCCGTCTCGTCGACGACCCGGCGGTCGCGGACAGGCTGATCCCCGACGATCACCCGATCGGGACCAAGCGGATCGTCACCGACACGAACTACTTCGAGACGTACAACCGGCCCAACGTCACCCTGGTCGACCTCAAGGCGGCGCCGATCGACTCGATCACGCCGTCGGGCATCACCACCGTCGACGCCGAGTACCCGCTCGACACCCTGGTGTTCGCGACCGGATTCGACGCCATGACCGGGGCTCTCGACCGCATGCGGATCGTCGGCCGGGACGGGGTGTCGCTCGCCGAGTACTGGAGCGAGGGGCCGAAAACGTATCTCGGTCTCGGTGTTCCGGGGTTCCCGAACCTGTTCGTCGTGACCGGGCCGGGTAGCCCGTCGGTGCTCGCGAACATGGTGCTCGGCGCCGAGCAGCACATCGACTGGATCGCGGGCTGCATCGCGCACCTGTGGGAGAAGGACCACGACGCGGTCGAGGCGTCGGTTCCGGCCACCGAGCAGTGGGTGGAGCACTGCCGCGAGCTCGCCGCGCAGACCCTGTTCCCGCTGGCGAACTCCTGGTACATGGGCGCCAACATTCCGGGCAAGCCCCGCGTCTTCATGCCGTACATCGGCGGCTTCGGCGCGTACGGGCGGATCTGCG
Organism: Rhodococcus jostii NBRC 16295; assembly: GCF_001894825.1. Classification (GTDB taxonomy): domain Bacteria; phylum Actinomycetota; class Actinomycetes; order Mycobacteriales; family Mycobacteriaceae; genus Rhodococcus_F; species Rhodococcus_F jostii. The sequence continues at coordinate 79,133 of NZ_BCWY01000004.1, forward strand.
CCGACGTCGCGGAGGAGGGATTCCGCGGGTTCGAGTTCAGCCGGTCGCGGGCGAGGCTGGCCGACCCGGTGGGGTAATTGCGGAGATAGTGATCAGCCGCGCGGGTTCTTGCCCGCGCGGCTGACCAATTCGTAGGAGAAGGAGCTCAGTCGGGCAGCGCGTACGTGGCCCAGGCCTGCGCGAGCACGTCCACGCCCCGTGTGCACGTGATGGTCACGTCGGCCATGCGGGCGCCGTCCTGGAGGTAGGTCTGCTGCAACGACGACGAGAACACCGCATCCGACGGCACCGCCCGCCGGATGCGGGTGCGGAACCGGCGGAGGGTCCCGGGGAAGTGCTCGGCGCCGTGCTGCTCGAGGAGGTCCACCGACCGATCCTCGGGGGTGACCGTTCCGGTGAAGCTGTTGGTCCAGAACTCGTAGACCAACTGCTCGTCCCGGTTGCGGAACTGCACGAGCAGGTCGTGATCGCCCACCCTCCGGACCTGCGGCGACAGGTCCGGGTCGGTTCGGGGTCGCAGCAGGAGGAGGTCCTGCTCGACCGCTGTTCCGGGCTCGGGGGTGACGGCCACCCCGTTCGGGACGGCGTCGGCGCACAGCCGGCGGATCTCTGCTGCGTACGGCTGCGAAGAGATGAGTGCGGCCATCGTTCCTCCCAAGTCACGGGTATGTGATCCGCACGGTAGTCGCCGCGGTGCGTGAACGGGGTGCGTGGTCCCTGTGATCGGGACGCCGATCTGCTGCCGATTCCGCGCGTTCCGAAAGCCTCTCGCTGAGTGGGAGAGTCGGGTACCGCATCGGACCGGACACGCCGACTATGAGCTACACCACACCCCGAGGGTGTTCTTGACGTACAGCGAGGCGGAGGTAGACATGGCGCGCAACAGTGCCGTTGACGGCGACGAAGTCCGGATGATCGAAGTGGGGTCGGCACCAACGCGTTTCGCGCGAGGGTGGCACTGCCTGGGTCTGGCGAAGACCTTCAGGGACGGCGCCCCGCATCAGGTCGACGCGTTCGGCACGTCCCTGGTGGTGTTCGAGACCTCGGACGGGACGCTCAGTGTGCTCGACGCCTACTGCCGTCACATGGGTGGCAACCTGGCGCACGGCACCGTGAAGGGCGACTCCATCGCCTGCCCGTTCCACGACTGGCGCTGGGGCGGCAACGGCAAGTGCACGGGAATCCCGTACGCGCGCCGTGTCCCGCCGCTGGCGCGGACCCGGGCCTGGACGACCATCGAGCGCAACGGCCAGCTCTACGTCTGGAACGACCCGCAGGGCAACCCGCCGCCCGCCGACGTGACGATTCCCGAGATCGAGGGATTCGGTTCCTCGGAATGGACCGACTGGACCTGGAATTCACTGCTCGTCGAGGGTTCGCACTGCCGCGAGATCGTCGACAACGTCGTCGACATGGCCCACTTCTACTACGTTCACTTCTCGTTCCCGCGCTACTTCAAGAACGTCTTCGAAGGGCACGTGGCCACCCAGTACATGCAGTCGACGCCCCGCCACGACATCTCGGTGGGCACCAGCTACGACGACCCCAACTCCACGCTGCGCTCGGACGCGTCGTACTTCGGCCCGTCGTACATGATCGACAAGCTGTGGAGCGAGGCGAACGGCATGATGATCGAGACGGTGCTGATCAACTGTCACTACCCGGTCAGCGCCGATTCGTTCGTGCTGCAGTGGGGTGCCATGGTCAAGAAGCCCGAGGGGCTGACCGACGAGATGGCGAACGGCATGGCGGCGCAGTTCGCCGAGGGCGTCGAGCTCGGATTCAAGCAGGACGTCGACATCTGGCTGAACAAGTCGCGCATCGACAACCCGCTGCTGTCGGAGGAGGACGGGCCCGTCTATCAGCTGCGCCGCTGGTACCAGCAGTTCTACGTGGACGTCGAGGACATCACCGACGACATGACCAAGCGCTTCGAGTTCGAGATCGACACCACCAGGGCAGTGCAGAGCTGGGAGGCGGAGGTTGCCGACAACCTCGCCAACGGCGTCGTGCCGCTCGACACCAACGCCTGATCCTGCACAGAGTAGAAGGACACGACAGATGACCCACGAGGTTCTCGACAACATCATGGCGATCGCGGATCAGCTCCGCGATCAGGCGCCCGAGGCCGAGCGGATCGGCCGGCTGCCCGACGACACGGCGAAGAAGCTCCGCGAGGCCGGGCCGATCAAGTTGCTGCAGCCCGCAAAGTACGGCGGTTTCGAGGCGCACCCGCGCGAATTCGCCGAGACGGTGATGGCGGCGGCGTCCCTCGACCCGGCCACCGGGTGGGTGTGCGGCATCGTCGGCGTGCACCCCTGGCAGTTGGCGTTCGCCGACCCGAAGGTGCAGGACGAGGTGTGGGGCTCCGACACCGACACCTGGATGGCCTCGCCGTACGCACCCACCGGGATCGCGACCCCGGTCGACGGCGGCTACCTCTTCAGCGGACGCTGGCAGTTCTCCTCGGGTACCGATCACTGCGACTGGATCTTCCTCGGCGCGATGCTCGGCGACAAGGACGGCGCCATGGCGCTGCCGCCGAAGATGCTGCACATGATCCTGCCGCGCAGCGACTACGAGATCGTCGAGGACTCGTGGAACGTCGTCGGGCTCAAGGGGACCGGTTCGAAGGACATCATCGTCCGGAACGCCTTCGTCCCCGACTACCGGGTGATGGACGCCGACGAGGTGATGAACGGCACCGCGGTGCAGAAGTTCGGCCGCACCGAAACCCTGTACAACATGCCGTGGTCGACGATGTTCCCGCTCGGCATCTCCTCCGCCGTGGTGGGAATCGCGGAGGGAGCCTTGGCCGCTCACCTCGACTACCAGCGCGACCGCGTCGGCGCCCAGGGCACCGCGATCAAGGACGACCCGTACGTCCTGTTCGCCGTCGGTGAGGCGGCGGCCGACATCAACGCCGCCCGCCAGGAACTGCTCGCCAACGTCGACCGGATCTGGGACCTCGTCGAGTCGGGCCGGGAGGTCACGTTCGAGGACCGCGCGGCCGGACGCCGCACCCAGGTGCGGGCCGCCTGGCGCGCGGTCACCGCCGTCGACCAGATCTTCGCCCGCTCCGGCGGCAACGCGCTGCGCATGGACAAGCCCCTGCAGCGGTACTGGCGGGACGCGCACGCCGGCCTGGCGCACGCGATCCACGTGCCGAGCACCGTGTACCACGCCTCGGCGCTCAGCTCGCTCGGCCTCGACCCGGCCGACAACCTCAAGTCGATGATCTGACCGGCGTCGGACCTCGAAAACAGCAGAAGGACAACACATGACAGACATCAAGGGACTGGGCCACGTCAAGATCCAGACCAACGACCTGGAGCGCTGGCGCACCTTCGCGTTCGACGTCCTCGGATTCGCCGAGGGCAGCGGGCCCGACGAGGACGCCCTCTACCTCCGGATGGACGAGCGGGCGGCGCGCATCGTGATCGTGCCGGGTGAGACGGACGAGGTCGTCACCATCGGGTGGGAGGTTCGCGATCACGCGGGCCTGGTTCGCGTCCAGGAAGCGGTCGAGGGCGCCGGTATCGCCGTCAAGCCGCTGTCGGTGGAGGAGGCCGACGCACGGCGCGTCGAAGAGGTCGTCACGTTCCAGGACCCGACCGGCGCGACGATCGAGATCTTCCACGGCGCCGTCCTCGACCACAGCCCGGTGGTCACCCCGTTCGGCGCGAAGTTCGTGACGGGGGCGCAGGGCCTCGGCCACGTGGTGCTGCCGGTGATGGACTTCAGCGGGGCATTCGATTTCTACACCGAGGTGCTCGGCTTCCTGCCCCGCGGCGCCTTCCGTATCCCGGCACCGCCGGAGTTCGGCCCGATGCGGGTGCGCTTCATGGGCGTCAACGAGCGTCACCACAGCCTGGCGCTGTGCCCCGCACCGCACGGCGGCGCGCCGGGTCTGGTGCACATCATGGTGGAGGTCGACACGCTCGACGCCGTCGGGCAGGCGCTCGACCGCGTCGTGAAGGACGGATTCTCCGTCTCGTCGACCCTCGGTCGTCACACCAACGACAAGATGGTGTCGTTCTACGTGCGGGCGCCCGGCGGCTGGGACATCGAGTTCGGCACCGACGGCATGAAGGTGGATGAGAAGTACTACTCCGCGGAGGAGATCACCGCCGACAGTTACTGGGGCCACGACTGGTCCGGAAGCGAACCGCTGGCGGCGATGTAAACGGGTGTCTGGGCTCGGTGCGCGTATCCAACGATGCGCGCGCCGGGCCTTTTGCCTGTTCGGGGACGTGCGAGAAGCGCTATTGCAAATAGGCATATGCCTATTTATAGTAAGTGTCGCCAGTCACACACCGCGACGCCGCATCGAGCAGCGCCGCTACGGAGGTCCCCATGACTACGACACTCAGCCCCACCCCCACCGCCGGACTCGATCGCGCCGCACTACTCCTCGACGCGTTCGACGGTCCGGGCAGGCTCACGCTCGCGCAGATCGTGCGCCGCACGGGGCTTCCGCGATCCTCCGCGCACCGGATGCTCGAACGTCTCGTCCAGCTGAGGTGGCTCCGCCGGGAAGGCCGGGACTACGAGCTCGGCATGCGACTGTTCGAACTCGGGTCGCTGGCCGTACACCAGGACCGTCTGCACCGGGCGGCGCTGCCGTTCCTGCACGAACTCCATCGCCTCACCGGGCACGCCGTGCATCTCGCGGTGCTCGAGGGGATCGACGTCGTCTACCTGGAGAAGATCGCCGGACGGTTCGGGGTCGGGCTGCCGTCCCGGGTCGGGGGCCGCCAGCCGGCGCACTGCACGAGCGTCGGCAAGGTGCTGCTCGCACACTCGCCGGAGTCCGTGGTCGACCGCGTCGTCGAGGCGGGGCTGCCGCGCAGCACACGCTTCAGCATCGACTCGCCCGCGGCGTTCCGTGCCGAACTGCAGAAGACCCGCGAGCGGGGAGCGGCGTACGACCGGGAAGAGGACCTCGTCGGCGTCAGCTGTGTCGCCGTGCCCGTCGGCACCGAGGACAACGTGGTGGCGGCCATCTCGGTCTGCGGTCCGAGCAGCCAGATCAAGCTCGATCACCGCCTGACCGCGCCGATTCGCATGTCCGCCAAGGGCACCTGGCGTAATTACATGTCGACCGCGACACCGGCCGCCGGACGCACCGACCGATACTCCGCCTGAGACGACCGAGGAGTACAGATGCCGCTCGACGAGCAGGCCGCGACCATTCTCCGGGGCTTGAACGAGAACTTTCCCCGGGTGGAGACGATGACGGGCGCCGAGGCCCGCGCGGCGACGAAAGCGGGACGCAAGGCCGCCGTGGACCCCGAATCGGTCGGCAGCGTGCAGGACCGGGAGATCCCCGGTGCGGCCGGGCCGATCGCGGTGCGGATCTATGCGCCGGCGACACAGTCTGCGGAGCCTCTGCCCGTCGTCGTCTTCTTCCACGGCGGCGGGTTCGTGATCTGCGACCTCGACAGCCACGACGGCTTCTGCCGCGCGATGTGCAACGGGATCGGCGCCGTCGTCGTCTCCGTCGACTATCGCCTGGCCCCGGAAGCGCAGTGGCCCGCGGCGGCGGACGACGCCTACGCCGCCACCTGCTGGGTCGCGCGGCACGCCGGTGAACTCGGCGCCGACCCGGATCGTCTCCTCGTCGCCGGCGACAGCAGCGGGGGCAACCTCGCGGCCGTCGCCGCGCTGATGGCCCGCGATCGGTCGACGCCGTCCGTCGTCGGACAGTTACTGATGTACCCCGTGATCGAACCGGTCTTCGACACCGAGTCGTACGAGGAGTTCGCGGAGGGTCACTTCCTCACCCGCTCTGCGATGCAATGGTATTGGGATCAGTACCTGCCCACTCACCGCGACGGCGCACCCGCCTACGCCGCCCCGGTGCGGGCCGAGGATCTCGGCGGACTCCCGCCCGCGATCGTGATCACCGCCGAACGCGATCCGCTCCGGTACGAGGGTGAGAAGTATGCCGCGGCGCTCGCCGACGCCGGTGTGCCCGTGCACTGCAGGCGGGTCGAGGGAATGTTCCACGGATTCTTGACGATCGACGCGATGACCGCGGCGCAAACCGAGCGGCGGGAGCTGTGGCCGCGGCTCCGTGCCCTCGCGGCCGTGCGGGCCCGAAACTAGTCTTCGCGCTCCGCCTCGTCGTCCGCGTCCCGGGCCGCCTTCATCGCGGCCTGGTACTCCTGCTGCGCTTCGCGGGAGCGCCGGATCGAATGTGATGCGGTCGGTTTCGGCACACCGGGATGTTCCGGCGTGCCCTCGCCGTGCATCCGCTCGACGGCCTCGTCGATGTCGGCGAGCATCTGCTTCGCCAGTTCGCTCTCGGCCGCGTAGTACCGCTCGGACCACTTGTTGACCATGTGCGCGAACGCCCACGTGGGTTCGACGTCGGAGTCGCGGGCGTCGAGTGCGGCCTGCCTGCTCATCCCCTCCACATACGAGATGTGCTCTTTCAGAGCATCTTTGAGCTGCTCCGGCTCGGTGAGGTGACCGAGCCACATGCGCAGCATCACCCCGTGCTTGAGGACGGGTGGATCGATCGGCGCCTCCCGCGCCCAGCTGCGCATGACGGCCATGCCCGCATCCGTGATCTTGTACAGCCGCTTGGGTTTCACCCGGGCCTCGTCGTCCACGACGGTCCGGGAGGTCACGTACCCCAGGTCTTCCAGCTTCTTCAGCTCCGAGTACACCTGGCTGAAGGACGGGCTCCAGTAGAAGAACCGAACACTGTACGAGGCCCATTTCTTCAGGTCGTAGCCGGACAGCTCCTCGCCGAACGACAAGATGCCGAGCACCGGCCAGCTCGTGGAGCGGAGGCCGGCGAACCCGGAACTCTGTGTGGGGTCGGACGAAGGCATTTCCCGAGCTTATCAACCGAGCGTTCGGGCGCAGGCTTGCGAAAGGCTGCCGCTGGGTGGGACGGGGTGTTCCGCGCGACGGCTGCCGCGGCGAGGCTGATCGCAACCCGTCGATCCGAGGAGACACGATGACACGTACCGAAGAACCCGTGCCGCCGGTGGTGCGAGGCTTCGACCCCGCCGAGCTCAGGTCGGTGCTCGGGCATTTCTGCACCGGGGTCACGGTGATCACCGCACACGACGGTGACACCCCGCACGGCTTCACGTGCCAGTCGTTCGTGTCGCTGTCGCTGGACCCGCCGTACGTGTCGTTCAGCCCCGCGCGGACGTCGACCAGCTGGCCGCGGCTGCGGGCGAGCGAACACGTCTGCGTCAACGTCCTCGCCCACGACCAGCGGGACGTGTGCGGGACGTTCGCGACCAGCGGCGCCGACAAGTTCGCCGACGTGGGGTGGTCGCACGCAGGCAACGGCGCCCCGGCGCTGGACGGTGTACTGGCACAGGTACAGGCGACCGTCGAATTCGAGCACGACGCGGGAGACCACACCATCGTCGTCGCGCGGGTCACCGGACTGGACGTGCTGAGGGACGTGCCTCCGCTCCTGGTGTACCGCGGCGGGCTCGGCATCTTCACCGCCGCCACGTAGCCGCGTTGTCTCCCGCTCGGCGGGAAGGACTGTGGGAAACAGCAATTGACACCGGCAGAGTGTGATCGAGACCACTTCGGAAGGTGTGCACGATGAGCGTAGACGAGCAGAACTGGGACCGGGAGGTCGATCTCCTGGTGATCGGCAGCGGTGCGGGCGGAATGACCGCCGCCCTCGCCGGTGCCGAGCGAGGACTCGACACCCTCGTCGTCGAAAAGTCCGGGGTGTACGGCGGTTCGACCGCACTGTCCGGTGGCGCCCTGTGGATCCCGAACTCGCCGATCCTCGTCCGCGAAGGCCGGGTCGACGACCCCGACGACGTCCGCGAGTACCTGGAGTCCATCGTCGGCGACAGCGTGCCGGCCGAACGCCTCGACGCGTACATCGAGCAGGGGCCCGCGATGATGAGGTTCTTCGAACAGGACTGCCCGCATCTCCGGTTCTCCTGGTGCGAGGACTATTCCGACTACCACCCCGAGAACGTCGGCGGCCGGCCGAAGGGGCGGACGGTCGAACCGCTGCCGTTCGACATGAACCAGCTCGGTGCCGACCGCGAACTGCAGCGCCCGAACTCCCTCGCGATGCCGGGTGGGCTGTACATGACGTCGACCGAGTTCCGTCACCTCAACATGTTCTTCCGCACGTGGGCCGGTCGCCGGACCGCGCTGGGTGTCGGCTGGCGTTCGGTGCTGGCGATGGTGCGGCGCAGGCGGATGGAGACGCTGGGCCAGGCGCTCGTCGGCCGGCTGCGGCTGACGCTGCAGGAGGCGGGGGTGCCGCTGTGGCTGAACTCCCCGCTGAAGAGCCTGATCACGGACGAATCGGGGGCCGTGACCGGCGCGGTCGTCGAATCCGGGGATCGGGAACTGCGTATCCGCGCCCGCCGCGGCGTCATGATGGCCACCGGCGGATTCGAGCAGAGCGAGGAGATGCGCAAGCGGTACCTCCGCGAGGGTGGCAAGGACAACTACAGCGCCGGCTCGCCCGACAACACCGGTGACGGAATCGTGGCCGGCGAGCAGGTCGGCGCCGCCGTCGACCTGATGGACGACGCCTGGTGGATGCCGTCGTTCCGGCGGCCGGACGGCATCATGCACGTCCTCGTGTCGGAGCGGTCGATCCCGCCGTCGCTGATCGTCGACCAGAACGCCAAGCGGTTCACCAACGAGGCGTCCCCGTACGTGTCGTTCGTCCACGACCAGATCGCCGGCGGTCACGACCCCGTGTGGTTCGTGTTCGACTCGAAGGCGAAGAGCCGCTACCAGTTCGGTGGTGTGATGCCCGGTCAGAAGTTCCCGGCCGAATGGTTCGAGACGGGGCTGATGCTGCGCGCCGCGACGATCGGCGAACTGGCGCAGCAGATGAGCGTTCCCGCGGACTCGCTGTCGGCGGAGATCGCCCGGTTCAACGGGTTCGCCCGGGCGGGAGTCGACGCCGACTTCGGTCGCGGAGACAGCGCGTACGACCGCTACTACGGCGACCCTCGGCTGCCCAACCCGACGATGGACGAGGTGGACAAGGCACCGTATTACGCGGTGCGGATGGAAGCCGGCGACCTCGGCACCAAGGGCGGCCTTGTGTGCAACGAGCACAGCCAGGTGCTGAGCGGCAGCGGCGAACCCATACCCGGTCTCTACGCCACCGGAAACACGTCGGCATCCGTGATGGGCAACGACTACGCCGGTGCGGGCGCGACGATCGGTCCCGCGATGGTGTTCGGCTGGATCGGCGCCCGTCATGCAGCAGGGGCGGTGAGCTGAGTGCTTCCCGTCGAATGCCGGCGCTGCGGCAACGCGGTGCTCGTGGAGAAGTACAGCGAGGCGCACACCAGCGTGCAGTGGCTGGACGACGCCGAGCAGAGGTGCCCGGAGTTCGCGTCGCGCGCCGAGGCGGGGGAGCACTCGATGTTCGTTCCCACCTGCGGTGCATTGCGCGGATCGATCGACGACGCGGTGGAGGACGGGCGGGTGGGGCTGTCCCTGCGCAGCTACCCGACTCCCGGCCGCCTGGACTAGAGAGGACAACCGATGTCACGGATGGCAGGCAAGGTCGCCTTCATCACCGGTGCCGGAAACGGCATGGGACGCAGTCACGCGGTCCGGCTCGCCGAGGAGGGCGCCGACGTGATTCTCGTCGATCTGCCGTCGGCCGAGGCCGGACTCGCCGAGACCGGCAGGCTGGTCGCCGAACTCGGCCGGCGGGCCGTCGTCGCCCACGCCGACGTGCGGGATCCGTCCGCGTTGCGGGCGGCCGTCGCCGCCGGGGTGGAGGAACTGGGCGCTCTCGACGTCGTCGTCGCGAACGCCGGTGTCGTCGACAACCCGGGCCCCGCCTGGACCATCGACGACGAGAACTGGAACCGGTCGCTCGACGTCAACCTCACCGGGGTCTGGAACACGGCGACGGCCGCGGTCCCGGCGATGCGCGACGGCGGCGGCTCCGTCGTGATCGTCAGTTCGACCGCCGGCATCAAGGCGGTGGCCGGGGCGGCCCACTACTCGGCGTCGAAAACCGCCGTGGTCGGGTTGGCCCGGACCCTCGCCAACGAACTCGGTCCGCAGTTCATCCGGGTGAACGTATTGCACCCCGGCGCCGTCGGCACCCGCATGACGCTGAACCCGGCGACGATGGCACGGCTGCGGCCGGACCTCGACAACCCGACCCCCGAGGACGTCGTTCCCGTCCTCACCGCCAATCACGTCCTGCCCGTTCCGTGGCTGGACTCGCGGGACGTCAGCAATGCGCTGCTGTTCCTCGCCTCGGACGAATCGCGATACATCACCGGCACACAACTCGTGGTCGATGCCGGACTGACGCAGAAAGTGTAGAGATGACAGGTCGAGTGAACGGAAGAGTCGTCCTGGTCACCGGTGCCGCCCGCGGCATCGGCCGGGCGCAGGCGCTGCGGTTCGCGCAGGAGGGCGCCGACGTCGTGGCCGTCGATCTGTGCGGCCCGGTCGGCACGGTGGTGACGCCGCCGGCCAGTCCGGAGGATCTCGAGGAGACCGCGAAACTGGTCCGCGACACCGGTCGCCGGATCGTGACCGCGCAGGTGGACGTGCGCGACGGAGCGGCTCTGGCCGAGACGGTCACGGCGGCGGCCGCAGAGCTGGGCGGGCTGGACTTCGTGTGCGCCACAGCGGGCATCACGTCGTCCGGCGCCGCACTGGAACTCGATGCCGAGACGTGGCAGACGATGCTCGACGTCAATCTGACGGGGGTGTGGCAGACGTGCAAGGCGGCGGCCCCGCACCTGATCGAGCGGGGCGGCGGGGCGATGATCCTGACCAGCTCCATCGCCGGACTGCGCGGGCTCGTCGGCGTCGCCCACTACACCGCGGCCAAGCACGGGGTGGTGGGGCTGATGCGGTCGCTGGCGAAGGAGCTCGCGCCGCACGGGGTGCGAGTCAACAGCGTGCATCCCACGAACGTGGACACGGACATGATCCAGAACGACATGGTGCGGCGGGCGTTCCGGCCCGACCTCGAGCACCCCACCCGGGAGGAGTTCGCCGCGGCCGCCGTGACGATGAACATGCTGCCGATTCCGTGGATCGAACCGGTCGACGTTGCCAACGCCGCGCTGTTCCTGGCGTCGGACGAGGCGCGGTACATCACGTCCGTCGCCCTGCCGGTCGACGCGGGCAGCTCCAGCCGATAATTCCCGAGCTGCTCCGCGCGGTACGTCGCCCGTGGTATGTAGAACAGGTGTCAGTTTCCGATCTCGAGGCCGTCGCCGCGATCTCCCGGCTCAAGTACGCGTACCTGCGCGCGCTCGACACGAAGAGCTGGGACGAGTTCGCGGACACCCTGCTGCCGGACGCCACCGCGAACTACGGTGAGCGTCTCACCTTCGACTCCCGCGACGCGCTCGTCGAATACATGAAGTCGAACCTCGGAGCGAACACCATCACCGAGCACCACTGCGGTCACCCGGAGATCGACGTCGACGGCGACACGGCCACGGGGCGGTGGTACCTGTCCGACACCGTTCTGATCCCGGAACACGGCATGCTGCTGCGCGGGGCGGCGTTCTACTCCGACCGCTACGTGCGCGGCGGCGACGGGCGGTGGCGGATCGCGCACACGGGATACGAGCGCACCTACGAAGCGATGATGTCGCTGGCCGACATCCCGAGTTTCCATCTCACGGCCAACAGATGGGCGGACACCTGATGGGCACGCTGGACGGCAAGGTCGCGCTGATCACCGGCGCCGGTCAGGGTGTGGGCGCCGGCATGGCGTTCGCGCTGGCCAAGGAGGGCGCCCGGATCGGGGTGGTCGGGCGGACGGAGGCGAAACTCGTCGACACGTGTGCCGCCATCGCCGACTTCGGGGGTGTCGCCGAACCGATCGTCTGCGACGTCAGCAAACGTGATCAGCTGGCGCCGATGGTCGACCGCGTGGTGGACGTGTTCGGCGGCCTCGACATCCTGATCAACAACGCCAACGCCAGCGCGCTCGGACCACTCCTCGACGTCACCCCGAAGCTGCTGGACCGCGCGATGGCGGTCGGTCCGGTGGCAACCCTGTTCCTCATGCAGCTGTGCTACCCCCACCTCAAGGCGCGGGGCGGCGGTTCGATCATCAATCTGGTCAGCTCCTCGGCGGTGCGGTGGGACACCAGCGGCTACGGGCTGTACGCGGCCACCAAGGAAGCGATGCGTTCGCTCACCCGCACCGCGGCCAGCGAATGGGGCCCCGACGGCATCCGCGTCAATGCGATTGCGCCGCATGCCCTGTCCCCGGGCCTGAAGTGGTGGACGGAGAACAATCCCGAGGAGGCCGCCGAGTTCGTGAAGTCGATCCCGCTCGGCCGGATCGGTGACTGTGAGCAGGACATCGGGCGCGCCGTCGTCTTCCTCGTCGGCACCGACGCCGGCTACCTGTCCGGTGCCACCATTCCACTCGACGGCGGGCAGGCACGCTGGAGTTGACCCGTACCGGTTGCCCCGCGCTTGCTCATTTCCCTCCTATCCGGTAGGAATTGGGTCGTGCATACGACTCACCTGGTGCGACGCCTCACCGTCGACCTGTGCCGTACGTGCGCCAACATCTGTTGTTGCTGACGGTCCGGCGCGCGTACCGCGTGCTGCCCACGCCTCGGTAACCCTCCGGCATCCGGTAATTCCTCGCGCATTCTCCGCGTTCGCAGGTCCGGGCCGACCCTCGACATCTCCGCGAAAGTAATCATGAGCACTGCATTCGAAACCAGGACGGCGTCGCTGACGCTCGACAAACTCGGCCCGTCGTTCGGCACCGAGATCCTCGGGCTGGACGTCGCCACCGCCACCGACGCCGAGGTGGCAGCCATTCGTTCGGCGTTGACCGAGCACAAGGTTCTGGTTCTGCGGGGTCAGTCACTCGACGTCGCGAGCCACATCGAGTTCGGTCGCCGCCTCGGCCAGCTGACGGCGGGGCATCCCGTCCACGACAGCGGCGACGTCGCGCAGGAGGTGTACGCGCTCGACAGCCAGGACAACGGTTTCGCCGACGTGTGGCACACCGACGTGACGTTCATGAAGCGACCGCCGCTGGGGTCGATCCTCCGCCCCGTCGTCCTCCCGCCGCACGGCGGCGACACCAACTGGGCCGACAGTCAGCTCGCGTACGAGTCGCTGTCGCTGCCGGTCCGGCAGATGATCGATCAGCTGACGGCGGTGCACGACGGCAACCGCGAGTTCGGGTACTACCTCGCGCAGAAACGTGGCGGCAAGGGAAACGTCTGGGACGGTGAGGAAGTCACGGCACTCGTGCCGGTCGAGCATCCCGTCGTGCGGGTTCACCCGGAGACCGGACGCAAGGGCATCTTCGTGAACCCGGGGTTCACGTCGCACATCGCCGGTGTGTCCGAGGCGGAGAGCCGGGGCATTCTCGACTTCCTCTACGCGCACCTCACCAAACCGGAGCACATCGTGCGTCACCGCTGGCGCCTCGGCGACCTCGTGCTGTGGGACAACCGCAGCACCGCGCACTACGCCAACCGCGACTACGGAACGCAGCACCGCGTCATGCACCGCATCACGTTGCAGGGTGACGTGCCGGTCGGTCCGCAGTAGAGCAACCCGCGCATTCACCGGGCGGGCGGCGTCCGCAGCGACTAGCGTCACGATCCGTGACCCCGGCATCGGACATCTCACGTCGCAAGTTTCTCGCCTCCGCCGCAGCGGCCGGTGGCGCCGCCTTCCTCAGTTCGTGGGCGGGCCCGGTCATCGACCGGGCGTACGCGCAGGATCCGGGTGGTTCGGGGTCGCTGGGAGACATCGAGCACTTCGTCTACCTCATGCAGGAGAACCGCTCGTTCGATCATTACTACGGCACGCTGTCGGGGGTGCGCGGCTTCGACGACCCCTCGCCGACGTGGCAGCAGTACGGGTGGACACCGGGTGTGGGGCCGACCCCCACCGGGTATCTGAACCCGTTCCGTCTCGACACCACCCAGGGCACGCACCTCGACGGCGAATGCATCAACGACCCGACCCATTCGTGGGGTCCGCAGCACGACGCGTGGAACGGCGGCGGCATGGACCGGTGGATGCCGGTGCACATCGCACACGAGGGGCCGCTCAACGGTCCCGCGACGATGGGTTACTACACGCGGGCCGACATCCCGGTGCACTACGACCTCGCCGACGCCTTCACGATCTGCGACCACTACTTCTGCTCGGTGCTCGGACCGACGGACCCGAACCGGCTGTACTGGATGACGGGAACGATCGACCCCGACGGGCTGGCCGGTGGGCCGCTCGTCGAGACGCCGACGGTGATCCCCAGATTCGCGTACTCGTGGCGTACCTACCCGGAGAACCTGCAGGAGGCGGGCGTCAGCTGGAAGGTGTACGCCAACAAGGATCTCGGGCCTGTGTCGAGTGTTGCCCTCGACGGGATGCTCGGCTGCTTCACGCAGTACAGCGACCCGAATTCGGAACTCGCCCGCCGCGGCCTCGATCCGACGTACCCGAACGACTTCCGGGCCGACGTCGCGAACGGCACCCTGCCCGCGGTGTCCTGGATCGTGCCGAACATCTTCACCTGTGAGCATCCAGCGCTTCCCCCGGCCGCAGGGGCGGTCGGGATCGTCGAGGTACTCGACATTCTCACGTCCAACCCGGCGATCTGGGAGAAGACGGCGCTGATCATCAGCTACGACGAGAACGGCGGATTCTTCGACCACGTCACCCCGCCGACGCCGCCGCCGGGCACCCCGGGCGAGTACCTGACCGTTCCGTTGAACACGGTGTCGGAGAGCGAGAACAATCCGGGACCGATCGGCCTCGGGTTCCGGGTGCCGTCACTGATCATCTCGCCGTACAGTCGCGGCGGCCTCGTCGCGTCCGACACGTTCGACCACACCTCGCAGCTGCGGCTCCTCGAGAAGCGCTTCGCCGTCCCCGTCCCCAATCTCACCGACTGGCGTCGCGGCGCCGTCGGTGACATGACGTCGGCGTTCGACTTCTCGTCGGCACCGAACGCCGGCGTTCCCGCGATGACCGACCCGGGGCCACGCCTGCAGGCGGCGATCGCGCAGTGCGGGCCGAACGTGGCCGCGGGGACGCTCAATGCCGGCGCGCCCTACCCCGTCCCGCCGAATTCGATGCCGGTGCAGGAACAGTCGCCGCTGCGGCGTCGTCCCAGCGGGCTGATCATGTAGCCGCCTCGCCTCAGAGGCGTACCGCGCGGCCCTCGTCGATCGACTGCAGAATGGCCAGCGCGGCGGTCACCGAACGCAGTCCGTCGTGTCCCGTCGCCACCGGCTCACCGTCCCCGCGGACGGCGTCGACGAACGCCCGGATCCCGGGTGCGTACAGGTTGTCGACAGGCTCGAGCGGGACGGCCGTGTCGCGGCCGTTCGTGACCATCCGGAGCGTCCCGGTGGGATCGGGGCGCATGCAGTTGCTCGCCACGAGAGTGCCTGCCGTTCCGTGGATCTCGAATCCGGTGACTCCGTCGGGAGCCGTGTACGCGTCGTGCAGCGAGAACAGGGTGTCGGTGCCGAGGATGCCGCTCGTCATCACGGCATCCGCCGGTCCCTCACTGAGCCCCTGGCAGACTCCGACCGCCGTCACCGTGGTCGGTTCCATCCCGGTCACGAAGCGGAGGGTGTCGATGTCGTGGACCGCGAGGTCGAGGGCAACCCCGCCGCCGACGCCGTCGAGACGCCATCCACGCAGGGCCTGGCGCAGCAGGATCGTGTTGGCGACGCGGACGGAGAGGACGTCGCCGACCGCGCCCTCGGCCAGCATCTTTCGCGCCGCGCGGTGGACGGGGTGTGTGCGGAGGTGATGGTTCGTCGCGAACACCACCCCCGCGGCCGCGGCGGCGTCGACCATCTTCTGCGCCTGCGTGACGTCGAAGGACAGCGGTTTCTCGCACAGCACGTGCAGACCCGCGTCGATCGCGGCCATGGCGTGGTCGAAGTGCTTGTCGTTGGTCGAGGAGATGTACGCGGCCCGGACGTCGCCGCCGACCGCTTCGCGCAGGTCGCCGGTGGCGGACTCGATGTCATGGGTCCGCCGGTATTCCTCCGCGCGCGCAGCGTCACCGCTGAGCACAACTGCCGCGGTCTGCCCGCACTCGCGCAATGCGGGGAGCACGCGTGTGGCGGCAATGTTGCTCGCGCCGAGAATCGCCCACCTCATGAGCTTCGATCCTTCCTCGGGCCGGTGAGTCCGGCCTCTCCTCGGCGGACTGTACGCCGAGTTCCGAGAGCGCACTACTGTTCACTATGCGAACAGATCGGGGCTCAGTGGGGGTGGGCGTCGACCACCTCACCGGAGGTCTCGGGTGCGGCGTCGGCGGCCGAGCGTGCGCGCTGACGGTAGATCCCGATCCCGACCACCACGGCGGCGAGTCCCATCGAGACGTACATCTGGCTCCTCGTCTCCGGCAGTACGAGCATGCCGACGCAGAGCGCGATGATGGCGGCGATGGTGCACCACGTCAGGTACGGGAACAGCCACATCTTCAGCGTCAGGTCCTCGCCCTCGGCCTCGAGTTGACGCCGCATGCGCAGTTGCGACACCGAGATCGCCAGCCACACGAACAGCGCGATCGCTCCCGACGAGTTGACGAGGAACAGGAACACGGTGTCCGGGTACAGGTAATTGAGGCCGACGGTCAGGAATCCCACCACCGTCGAGACGAGAACGGCCTGACGCGGAACGCCGGACGATCCGATCTTCGACAGCGCGGCCGGGGCGTCGCCGCGGCGGGAGAGCGAGAAGATCATGCGGCTCGCCGTGTACAGGCCGGAATTCAGGCAGGACAGCACCGACGTGAGCACGACGACGTCCATGATGTTGCCGGCCGCGGGAATGCCGAACGAGTCCATGACGGCGACGTACGGGCTCAGCGCGACGGAGGCGTCGTCCCAGGGGAGCAGTGTCACGACGACGGCGATGGAGCCGATGTAGAAGATGAGGATGCGCCACACGACGGAGCGCACGGCGTTGCGCACAGCGGCGACGGGGTTCGCGGATTCGCCGGCGGCGATGGTCGCGATCTCGGCGCCGAAGAACGAGAACACGACGACGAGCACTGCCGCGAATACGGCACCGGCCCCGTTGGGGAAGAACCCGCCGTGACCGGTGAGGTTGGTGAGTCCGGGTGCTTCGACGCCGGGCAGGGCTCCGCAGATCGCGAGGACGCCGAGCACGAGGAAGATGACGATGGCCGCCACCTTGATCGACGCGAACCAGAACTCGAACTCGCCGAACGACTTGACGGACGCGATGTTCGTCAGCGTGAGCAGCACCATCAGGATCAGTGCCCAACTCCACTGCGGGACGTCGGGGATCCAGCGGTTCATGATGACCGCTCCGGCCGTCGCCTCGATGCCGAGGACGATGATCCAGAACCAGGCGTAGAGCCAGCCGATGCTGAATCCGGCCCATCGGCCGATCGCGCGGTCGGCGTACGCGGAGAACGATCCCGTCTCGGGGTTGGCGGTCGACATCTCGCCGAGCATGCGCATCACCAGGATGACGACGATGCCCGCGAGCGCGTAGGCCACCAGAACGCCGGGGCCGGTCTCGCGGATCGCGACCCCGGAGCCCACGAATAGGCCTGCTCCGATCACCCCCGCGATGGCGATCATCGAGAGGTGTCGCTTCTTCAGCGTGTGCTGAAGTTGCGGATCGGTGGTTCCTGACATGGAGAAAATCCCTTCGGCGCTGCTCCGGATGTGATGTGCGTCGCTGAACCGGGAAAGTGTGTACGAGTCGCGGGGGCGGCGGAACCTCCGATTCGGTGAAATTCGTGCCGTCGGTATAGACGAAACGGCAGTACCACGCATCTGCGCCTTCTTGACAACACGGAAATGCTATGGCTACCGTCACATTATTCAACCAGCGGACATGCGTTCGGCATGCGAACAGACTGTCCGGTACCAACCTAGACGGGAATTCGGAATGAGCGATCACGCCTTCACCCCGGCGGCCGAGAAGCAGGCGCGAAGAGCAGCGCTGAGCAGTTTCGTCGGCGCGGTCATCGACTGGTACGACTTCCTGCTCTACGGGCTGGTTGCGGCCCTGGTGTTCAACGAGGAGTTCTTCCCCAACGTCAGCCCCGCAATCGGGACGCTCGCCGCGTTCGCGACGTTCGGCGTCGGATTCCTGTTCCGTCCCCTCGGCGGCGTCGTGTTCGGCCACTACGGCGACCGCATCGGACGCAAGCGGATGCTGATCCTCACCGTGCTGATCATGGGCACGAGCACCGCCCTGATCGGTCTGTTGCCGTCGTTCGCATCGGTCGGCTGGTGGGCGCCTGTCCTGCTCGTCACCCTGCGCGCCATCCAGGGCTTCGCCGTCGGAGGCGAGTGGGGTGGAGCAGCGTTGATGGCCGTCGAGAGTGCGCCGCCGAAGAAGAAGGCGTTCTACAGCAGCGGCGTGCAGGTCGGCTACTCGGTCGGTCTCATCCTCGCCACCGGATTTGTCATGCTCATGAGCAATCTGACCACCGAGACCGCGTTCAGCCAGTGGGGTTGGCGTGTTCCGTTCGTCGCCAGCGTCGTCCTCGTCGGTATCGGCCTGTGGATCCGCGCCGGCGTCCAGGAGAGCCCCGAGTTCGTCGAGAAGGTCGAGAAGATCGAAGAGCAGCAGGCCGCGCAGGAGAAGAAGCGGATTCCCCTGGTCGAGGCGCTGCGCAACCACCCGAAGGCATTCCTGCAGATCATCGGTCTGCGTTTCGCCGAACTCTTCTCCATGTACATCGTGACCACGTTCGCGCTGAGCTACTCCACCAAGGAACTGGGCATGGAGCGCAACTTCATGCTCAACGTCGGCCTGCTCGTCGGTGCCGTGGGGATCGGCACGATCCCGTTGTTCGCCTGGCTGTCGGACAAGCACGGCCGCCGGCGCGTGTACATCCTCGGCGCAGTGATCGGCGCGGTGTGCGCGTTCCCGTTCTTCGTCGTCCTCGAGAACGGCTCGATGGTCGGCACCGTCATCGTCGCCGTGCTCCTCGTCAACATCTCGCACGACATGGTCGTCAGCGTGCAGCAGCCACTGTTCACCGAAATGTTCGGCGCGGAGTACCGCTACAGCGGCGCGGGAGTCGGCTACCAGGTGGCCAGCGCGATCGGCGGCGGCTTCACCCCGTTCATCGCGGCTGCCCTGGTCACCGTCAGCGGTGGGTCCTGGCACCTCGTGGCCGTGTACCTCGCCGGCGGCTGCATCGTCAGCGCCCTGATCGCATGGCGGCTGCAGCCCGATTCGGGTGCAGCGGTGTCGGGCGCCGCAACATCCGCGACGCTCGAGAACGCGGGCTGAGCCAGGGTCGATCGAGACGTAGCTGATCCCTCGGCGTCTAGCCGAGGGACAGGTCGGAGCCGATCCGCTCCGCGGTGGCCACGAGCTTCGGCACCACCGTCGCCGCGACGTCGTCCCGCGTGTACTGGGTTCCCTGCAGCGAGGCGTTGAGGGCGGCAACCACGGCTCCCGTCCGATCCCGGATGGGCACCGCCGCCCCGCGGATGCCGATCTCGAGTTCGTTCTCCGACATCGACCAGCCGTCGGCGGCGACCGTCCGAACCTCGGCGCGCAACTGGTCGGCGTCCGAGATCGTGTGGGGTGTGAACGACTCGAACTCGGTGGACTTCAGGTAGTCGTCGAGCGCGTCGGCCGAAAGCCCGGCCAGCAGAACACGACCCGTGGACGTCGCGTACGCGGGGAACCGCATGCCCACCGTGATGGAGATGCGGATGATCCGGGGTGAGCGGACCCGCGCGACGTACACCACGTCGGGACCATCGAGGATGGTCACCGAGATGGTCTCGCCGAGTTCCTTCGCGAGAGCCTCGATGTGCGGATCCGCGACCTGCGGCAACCGCAGCGCGGCGAGATACGAGAAACCGAACCGGAGCACACGCGGTGTGAGCGAGAAGCTGCGGCCGTCGAGTCGCAGGAACCCCTTGTCCACCAGGGTGAGCAGAATGCGACGGGCCGTGGAGCGGGTGATCCCGACAGCCTGCGCCACCTCACTCAGCGTGCGCTCACGGTGCTGGTCGTCGAAACATTCGAGAACGGTCAGACCGCGGTCCAGGGATTCGAGGAAGTACCGTTCCCCCGACGCCGGCTGCTCGGCCACCTCAGCAGCCCCCTGATTCGCGCACGTTGTCGATGCTACCGGGCTAAAGTCCGGTCTCCGCCGGAAGCCGCCCCGACTTCACAGCCTTCCGCAGCGCGTCGTAGTCCTTCTCGGACTGGTCCGCGTAGAGGCGGGCCCAGGCAGTGACGGCCCGATCGAAGGCATCCCCGGTGCCGAGATATCCGGCGATGAAGGCGGATCCGGGGCTCTGGCTGTGCGCGCGGGCGAGCATCGAGCCGCAGACCGCCGCATACCTGGCCGACTGGTCCGGGTCCAGAGCCTGCAGGTCGACGGACCCCTTCATGTCGCGGAACTGCCGGAGGTAGAAGTCGCGCAGACGACCGTCGGGGCCCTCGACGCTGTGCACCCACCCCAGGAACGGGTCCGACTGCGCCTGGAGAATTCGCTGCGCACCGACGACTCGAGCGCCCTGACCGTTCTCCGCGACCGCACGAATGATCGATGCCGGTGCGGTCGCAACCTTCCCGTGTGTCTCCAGAACCGACCGCGGGGCTTCCTTGCCCTGTAGGAAGAGCGGCTCGCCGGCCGGCCCCTGCAGCAGCAACAACCAGCAGCGGGTTCCGACGCTGCCCACTCCCACGATGCGCATCGCGTAGTCGACCACCTCGTACTGCGACAGCAACAGTCGGACGTCCGTGCGCAGGGTGGCGAGGTAGAGGAGGTAGATCTCGGTGATGCGGCCCAGGTCGTAGTTCGTGGAGTGCCGGATGACGGGGAACTGATCGACGATGTACGGGCGGCCGTCCGCCTCCGTCGTGGTCAGCTTCCGCAGCACCTGTTCGGACGTCCGTTTGCGCGCCTTCTCGGTGACCGCCCGGATCTGCCGCTTCTGCGCGCCCGGGTTGCGCTCGAGGACGTCCGTCTCCTCCTGGTGGTAGTACCGCTCCGTGGCGGTCAGCTGAAACAGTGCCTCGAGAGAGTTCCGATAGGAGCGGACGGCGGCGCTGGTGGAATCGGCGCACTGCTCCTCGGTGTACGAGTTGTCGCGCCCGTTGATCCACACGCTCGCGGCGAGCCGGCGCACATCCCACTCCCACGGCGCCGGATACGCCTCGTCGAAGTCGTTGAGGTCGAACAGCATCCGGCGTTCCGGTGAGGCGAACAGCCCGAAGTTGGCGAGGTGGGCGTCGCCGGAGGCGATCACCTGACATCCGGTGACCGGTGAATCGGCGAGGTCGTGCGCCATCATCGCGGCCGAACCGCGGTACAGCGCGAACGGTGAATCGAGCATGCGACCGACCCGGATCGGCACGAGGGACTGCACCCGCGTCGCGTTCTGCGCTTCGATCACCGCCACCGGGTCGCGGTCCGGAAGGGCGAACGCACCCTGCGCCTTACGGGAGAGAGACTCCCGAGCGGCCTTACCCGCCGAACGTCGGGCATCGATCACCGTGGTCTCACCGGCTCGGGAGGACGTGGCCATGGTTCGAGTCTAGGCACCGCCGGCCGTTCTTTTGGTCGCTGCGAGAAAAGCGGCACCGCGCGGCGAAATCCGGTATCCGACATCGAGGCTGTGCGTCAGCCCCAGGTTCTTCAACTTCCGCACGTCCCGCTTGAACGGTTGGGTCTCGCGGCCGAGGCTCTCGGCGAGGTCCGGCGCCCGGCGGCCCGGATTGTCGGCGACGAGTTGCAGGATCCTGCGCGTCCACGGGCCGTGACTGCTCCGCGCATCCAGGCGTTCCAGCTGCTGCGCGATCTCCGAGACCGTGTCGGCCGACAGGTCGGCGTCGCTGCTCAGCGCGATGCGCGGATCCTCGCCGACCCACTCGAGGCCGATGCGGAACACCGGCTGTCCCGGACTGCCCCGCAGCGTGGCCAGTGCCTCGGCGACGGACACCGCTCCGGCGCGGCGTGCGTCGTCCTCGGTGATGCCGTCCGGGTCGACGGTCGTGATCGAGCTGATCCGGACCATCCCCGCGACCGTGTGGAACTCCGAACCCTCGAGCACCCGCGGCGCTGCCCAGCGGCGGAACGCAACGGTGACGGTGCCGTCCGCCACCCCCTGCGCGATCTTCCGGGGCAGGAGCACTGCCGTCACCTCCTCACGTGAGTGACGATGCGTGCTCGAGGATACTTTGCCACTCACCTGGGGGAGGATGGACAGCGTGCGGCCGCGCGACGGGAGGACATCCATGGGACAGCGACTTTTCGCGGCTACCGCGGTGCTGGTGGCCGTCACGTGCGCGGCCTGCCAGTCCGAGGGGAGTTCCGCGCAGGTTTCGACACCGTCCACCGCCGCCGCGCCGTCCGCAGGCGAGCCGACCGTGGTCGCGGCCGACCTCGAGGTGCCGTGGGGGATAGCGTTCCTGCCCGACGGGACGGCGCTCATCGCCGAACGGGACAGCGGCGCCGTCCGGCACTTGCAGGCAGGCGGCGTCACGACCGTGATCGGCGAGGTGCCCGGGGTGGCGGCGCGCGGCGAATCGGGGCTGCTGGGCCTGGCCGTGTCGCCCGCCTACGCGTCGGATCAGACGATCTACGCGTACCTGACCACCGATGACGACAACCGGGTGGTCGCCCTCCGTTTCGACGGTCGCGGCCTCGGCGAGCCGACCCCGATCCTGACGGGCATCCCCGCTGGATCGATCCACGACGGCGGCCGAATCGCGTTCGGTCCGGACGGCAAGCTTTATGTCGCCACCGGTGAAGCCGGTGACCGGCCACGCGCGCAGGACCCGTCCTCGCTCGGCGGCAAGATCCTGCGGATCAACCCCGACGGGTCGATTCCGGCCGACAATCCCACCCCCGGTTCACCGGTGTGGTCGCTCGGACATCGCAACGTCCAGGGCCTCGCGTGGGACGATGCCGGCCGACTGTGGGCCACCGAATTCGGGGCGAACACCTGGGACGAGGTGAACCTGATCGAACCCGGCGCCAACTACGGATGGCCGGAGGTCGAGGGGCAGGCGGGCGAAGCGGGCTTCGTCGATCCGGTGATCCAGTGGGCCACCGGCGACGCGTCCCCGTCCGGGCTCGCCTTCCACGACGGCTCCCTGTGGATGGCGGCGCTGCGCGGCGAACGACTGTGGCGAATCCCCGTGGGCGGCGACGGATCGCTCGGCGAACCGCAGTCGCTGTTCGAAGGCGAGTACGGGCGATTGCGCACCGTTGTCGCGACACCGGACGGTGCCCTCTGGTTCAGCACCAGCAACCGTGACGGGCGCGGCGATCCCGGGGACGGTGACGATCGGATCCTCATGCTCCGCCCGTGAGTACTTATCAACCGCGGGCGGTTAATAAGTACTCACAGGTCAGGAGGTCCAGGGCACGATCGGCGGCTTCACCCACATGATCTTTTCGTCACGGTGCGTTGGGGTGGCGGCGGGATGGTCGGGGTGACGCTCCGCCCACGCCGTCTTCTGGTCGAGCAGTTCGACCACGGTCAGCCACGTCTCCATGGTGCTCGGCGGGTTCGGCCCGGCCGCGCGGGCGAGTTTGCGCAGCGTGCCGTCGGTGAGGTCGAGGAGTTCCCGACCGCTGATTCCGCGATCCCACACGTACCGCGCGAGTCCCATCGCCTTCTCGCGTCGCCGCTTCGCTGCGCCTTCGGTGTGCGCGAAGTCGACTTCCTGAGGTTCCATCGTCTTCCCTTCTCGTGCGCGTCTCCACGGTAGGTCACCCGCATGTCGTCCCGGTATCGTGGGAGGACGATTCTCGCAGGAGACGCGAGTGGACGGCGCGAGCAGTAGGGAAGACGGTCGATGGGCAGGCAGCGCGGCGGTCGGGCTGTCCGGATATCCGACAGCGGCCCCGTCGCGGGGGTGTATCCGATCGACACGGGGACGTGTGAACTCGCGGAGGACCATCTCAACCCGCACGGCTGGGTGCTGAAGGTGAACGGGGTGGAGAGTTCCCACATCGACCTGTCCGATCCCACCCATCTCGTTTTCGAGTACATGCGGTGGATCGCGGAGCTGGTCGCGTCGCACTGGGGGAGGGACCAGCGGGTGCGGGCTCTGCACCTCGGTGGCGGTGCCTGCTCGCTGGCCCGCCATCTCGCCGCGACGTATCCGGACGCCCGGCAGGTGGTGGTCGAACTCGACGGCAGGCTCGCGGAGTTGGTGCGCGACTGGTTCGACCTGCCGCGGGCGCCACTGCTGCGATTGCGGGTGGGTGAGGCGCGGGCGGTGACCGAGACGTTGACGGAGTCGAGCCGCGACCTGGTCGTGCGCGACGTCTTCGCCGGCAACACCACGCCGCGACCGCTGACGACGGCGGAGTTCACCGGGCACGTGCGACGGGTGCTGGCGCCGGGCGGGATCTACGCGGTCAATTGCGGCGACACCCGGGACCTCGTGATGGCGCGCCGGGAAGCAGCGACCATCGCCGGCGTGTTTCCGCACACGACCGTGATCGCCGATCCCGCCATGTTGAAGGGCCGTCGCTACGGCAACATCGTGATCGCGGGCAGTGACGTGCCGATCGGCGAAGAACCCGCTCTCGTCCGCACGCTGCTGGGTGGCGGTGTGCCGGCCCATGTCTGGGACGACCGGCAGGTGCGGACGTTCGCCGGTGCGGCGCGGGTGCTGCGGGACACCGATTCCGACGGTTAGACGAGCACCCAGATCAGCGACGCCATCGCGAAGCCGACCACCGACAGGATGGTTTCGAGCACCGTCCACGTCTTCAGGGTGTCCTTCACCGACATGTTGAAATACCGCGACACGATCCAGAATCCGCCGTCGTTGACGTGGCTGGCGATGATGGATCCTGCCGACACGGCGATCACGATCAGCGCGATCTGCGCGGAGGAGTAGTTCCCTGCGGCGACGGACGGTTCGATGACGCCGGCGGTGGTGACGATGGCGACGGTCGCCGAACCCTGGGCGATGCGGAGCGCGCAACTGATCAGGTACGCGGACAGGATGACCGGGAGTCCGAGGGCGTCCATCGAGTCGGCGAGGGCCTGACCGACTCCGGTGGCGCGCAGGACCGCGCCGAAGAACGCGCCGGCGCCGACGACCAGCAGGATCATGCCGACCGGCCGCAGCGCTGCCGCGGACATGGAGCCGATCTCCTGCGCCGTGATTCCCCGCCGGATGCCGAGCAGGTACAGCGCCAGCAGGACGGCGATGGTCAGCGCGATGGTGGGGGTGCCGAGGAAGATCAGGACCGACAGCAGTGTCGAGCCTTCGTCGAGGACGACGTTGCCGACCGTCGCACCGAGGATCAGCACCATCGGCACGAGGATGATGAACGAGATCAGCCAGAGCGGCGGCGGGTTCTTGTCGGCGTCCTTCTCCTCGGGGATGAACTCGTCCGGGACCTCGATGATCACGCGCTTGCCGATCCAGGTGCCCCAGACGACGCCACTGACGAACCAGGCGGGGATGCCGCACGCGAGTCCCATGATGATGATCCAGCCCATGTCGACGTGCAGCAGCCCGGCCGCGGCGACGGGCCCCGGGTGTGGCGGCAGGAACGCGTGGGTCATGGAGAGACCGGCCAGCATCGGCATCGCGTACATCACGAGCGACTTGCCGCCACGCTTCGCCGCCACGTACACGAGCGGGGCGAGGATGAAGATGCCGATGTCGAAGAAGACGGGGATACCGAGCACGAGGCCGGTGACACCCATCGCCAGCGGTGCGCCCTTGGGCCCGAACAACTTCAGCAGCCGTTCGGTGAGGACGTCGGCGCCGCCGGACCGTTCCATCATCGCGCCGAGGACGGTGCCCAGGCCGATGATCGGGGTGATGTGCCCCAGGATCCCGCCGAAGCCCTTCTCCAGAATGGAGTCGGCCGCCGACGTCGGGGTGCCGACCAGTTCGACCACCGACACTCCCGCGATGAGAGCGACGCCGACACCGACAACGATGAGCGCGATGAACGGCTCGAGCTTCAGCTTGATGATGAGGATCAACAGCACGGCGATGGATACCGCTGCGAGAGTGAGGAGTCCGGCTGTGTCGTGCTGCAGCCAGTCGACGAACGACGTCATTGCGTCTCCAGGGGAGGTGGGTGGGGGTCGGGCGAGTGTGAGTGTCAGTGGGTGAGCGCGGCGACGAACGATCGTGCGCGGTCGGTGATATCGGTCCAGTTGCCTGCGGCGACGCTGGACGGCGGGACGACGCTGGTGCCCGCGCAGACGGCCAGGGCGCCGGCGTCGAGGAACTCGCGGGCGTTGGAACCGTTGATCCCACCGGACGGCAGGAGTTCGACACCGGGATACGGGCCGTGCAGATCGGACAGGTAGTCGGGGCCCAGCCGCTTCGCGGGGAAGATCTTGACCGCGGCGGATCCGAGGTCCACGGCCATGGCCACCTCGGTGGGGGTGAAGGCGCCGAGGAAGACGGGAACGGACCGTCCCGTAGCGACCTTCGCGACGTCGGGGCGGATGCCGGGGGTGACGAGGAACCGGGCGCCGGCGTCGATCGCGGCCGCGGCCTGGTCACCGGTCATGACGGTGCCGACGCCGAGGATGCTGCCGGCCGAGGCTGCGGCGTCGGCGGCGCGGCCGAGGTGATGCAGCACGTCCGGTGTGGTGAACGTCAACTCGACCGTCCGGATGCCGCCCTCGGCCAGTGCGTGGCACAGGTCGGCGGCGTCGGGGATGGTCTCCGCGCGTACCACGGTCAGTACCCGGTCGGCACGCAGAATGTCGATCTCGGTCATCGGACTGCTCCTCCTTCTTCGCGGCGCAACGATCTTCCGGCGGTGGCGCCGGTGAGGCGGCCGTCCTCGAGGGCGAGGCGGCCGCGGACGAAAACGTGGGAGATGCCGGACGCCGCCTGGCGCGGCTGAGCATAGGTCGCGGTGTCGGCGACCGTGTCCGGATCGAACAGGACGAGGTCCGCGGCGAATCCGCGGCGGACGAATCCGCGGTCGACGAGACGCAACCGGGTCGCGGCTCGCCCGCTGAGGTGGCCCACGCATTCTTCGAGGGACATCAGGCCGAGGTCGCGGCTGTAGTGCCCGAGGTAGCGTGCGAACGTTCCCCACCCGCGTGGGTGCGGTTTCGCGCCGACCAGCAGTCCGTCGCTGCCGCCGGTGTGCCGGGGGTGCTGCATGATTGCGCGCACGTTCTCCTCGTGACCGACGTGCTGCAGGATGCCGCTGCCCAGCTGGTCGCGGATCAGGATGTCGATGCACACGTCGAAGGGGTCGCGGTTCTCGTCGGCGGCGATGTCGGCGATGGTCTTCCCGACGTAGCCGTCGAGTTCCGCGTTCTGCACGCCGCTGATCTCGAGGGTGTGCCACTCGGCGATCACGCCGTGGCAGCCGTCGGAGCCGGTGACCTCGAGATGCTCCCGGATGCGTTCGAGCGCAACCGGATCCCGGAGCCGGTCGAGTGTCTGCTCCATGCTGCCTGCCGACGCCCAGCTGGGCAGGATCGCCGACAGCGTGGTGGCGCCGGGAAGGTAGGGGTAGGTGTCGAGGCTGATGTCCGCCCCGGCGGACACGGCTCGGTCGAGCAGGGCCAGCAGTTCCGGTGCGCGGCCCTTGTTGGGTCCGAAGTTCAACGTGGCGTGGGCGAGATGCAGTGCGCACCCGGCCCGCGACGTCAGGTCGACCATCTCGGCGTACGCCTCCATCGCGCCGGCGCCGTAGGAGCGGTGGTGCGGGGAGAAGTAGCCGCCGTACTCGGCGACGGTCCGGCACAGGGCCAGCAGTTCCTCGTTGTCCGCGTACATTCCCGGCGTGTAGGTCAGCCCGGCAGACAACCCGACCGCGCCCTCCGCCATGGCCTGCGCGACGATGCGCTGCATCTCCTCGATCTCCGACGGCGTCGCCGGCCGGTCGTCCCAACCGACCACGAGTGCCCGGACCACTCCGTGCGGAACGAGATACGCGACGTTGGTGGCGATTCCGCGATCGAGCCGGTCGAGGTATTCGCCCACGCTCCGCCAGGAGAAGTCGAAATCCTCGGGGTCGGTGTTCCAGCCCGCGATCTTGCGCCGGACCACTGCGAGCACGTCGTCGGTGACGGGAGCGTACGACAACCCGTCCTGACCGAGCACCTCGGTGGTGACGCCCTGGGTGATCCTCGACGGGTGCTCGGGGTTCAGCAGGATCTGCAGGTCCGAGTGGGCGTGCATGTCGATGAATCCGGGCGCGAGTACGAGGCCTTCGGCGTCGATCACCCGGTCCGCGGCGGGACGTTCGGTTGTGGAGTGCGCTGACTCGGGCCAGATTTCGGCGATCCGGTCACCGTCGACGAGCACGTCGGCGCGGTACCGCGGCGACTCCGAGCCGTCGACGACGGTGGCGGAGCGGATCAGAGTGGTCATGGTGTGGGGTTCCTCGGCCGGGATCAGAAGAAGGTGCGGATCAGGTCGACGACGACCGGATCGTCGGAGTCGTCACCGACGACGGGAATCCACCGCCACTTGTCGAACGCGGTGCACGGGTGGGACAGGCCGAGGCGGACGACGTCTCCGACGCGCAGATCGTGTTCCGGCCGTGAGGGATCGAGCTGCAGGAACGCGTGCTGGTCGTTGACGGCGGTCACTTCGGTGCCGACGAGGGGACGCGGCGTCGACCCGAGTTGGTCGGCGACGACCTGCGCGGTGGGGAGGCCCTCGTCGAACGGGACGTCGCGCTTGCCGGCGTCGAGCAGGGCCAGACCGGGCTCGGGGCGGGACACCACCCGGGCCCAGGTGTGCATCGCCGACTCGAGTCGCCGCGCGCCGGTGTTCTCGCCGCGCCCGAAGGGTGTGATGCCGGTGTAGAAGCCGTCGTCGTGGATGATGTACGCGCCGGCCCGGACCACCACTTTCGTTCTGCCGCCAGCGAGTTCGGCGAGCACTTCGGCGACCACATCGAAGTAGGCGCTGCCGCCCGCGGTCACGTAGACGTCGTGGCCCTGCGGGTAGCGACCCTCGGTCTCGAACAGGCGGTGCACTTCGGCCATCGACCGGAGGTACTCCCTGACCCGGGCGAGGGATTCCTCGGAGGCGTCGTGTGCGAGCGCCCCTTCGTAACCGGAGACGCCGGCCAGCCGCAGCGCCGGGCTCTCCGCGATGCGGTCGGCGACGGCCACGGCCTCGGCCACGGATCGGGCGCCGGTGCGTCCGCCCTCGCCGCCGAGTTCGACGAGCACGGGCAGCGGACGGACTACCGCGACATCCGCGAGCGCCGCGGTCATCGCGTCGACGGTCTGCGGGGAGTCGGCCCACATCAGGACCTCGAGGTCGGGGTTCGTTTCCATCTGCCCGGCCAGCCACCGCAACGCGGTCGGGTCGACCAGCGAGTTGGCGATCTGCACCCGGCGCGCACCGAAGCGGACCGCCACCCGGAGCTGACCGAAGTTCGCGAGCGTGATCCCCCACGCGCCGCTGCGGATCTGCCGGTCCCACAGCACCGGCGACATGGTCGTCTTGCCGTGCGGAGCGAGGTCGACGCCGTGCGCCGCACACCACGCGGCCATGGTGTCGAGATTGGCGGCGATGGCCGTCTCGTCGAGGACCATCACCGGCGTGCTGAAGGCGGACAGTCTCGGCTGCGTCGCGAGGAACTCCGTCTTGGTCCGGCCGTGCGCGGCGGAGGGGAGGGCCTTGTCCACGTCGGACAAGCGCATCTCGTCGAGCTCGGCCAGGGCGCCGGAATCGAGGGCGTCCGTTCCGCTGATCGTCATCGTCGATCCTGTCATTCGGGTTCTGTGGGGATTGCCTTCATCGGAAGAAGGCCACTTGAAGTGCTACGTTGCACTGTATGCAACGATGATTGCGTTTTCGAGTCACCTATGTCTAGCATTGGCCTGGGTCCTCGTCAACGGTCCGGTGTGGCATGCATCGCCCGGACGAGCGCCCTCCATACGCCATCCCCGTGCCGGTCCGAGCAGTCGTAGAGGTAACAAGTGCAGGAATCGACCCCCACCCCCGAGTCCGGTGTCGCGTGCCTCGGTGAGGCGATGGTCCTCGTGGCCCCGGACGCGACACTCCACCTGGCCGG
Source organism: Rhodococcus jostii NBRC 16295 (assembly GCF_001894825.1). Lineage (GTDB taxonomy): Bacteria > Actinomycetota > Actinomycetes > Mycobacteriales > Mycobacteriaceae > Rhodococcus_F > Rhodococcus_F jostii. The sequence goes on from NZ_BCWY01000004.1 coordinate 109,125, forward strand.
CGCCGAGGCGAACGTCGCCGCCGGACTCGCCGCGCTGGGTGTCCCGGCCGCCTGGGTCGGCCGACTCGGCGACGACGACTTCGGTGCCCTCATCCGCACCGAACTGCAGGCGCGGGGCGTCGACGTCCGCGCGATCGAGGTCGACCCCGGCAGGCCCACCGGGCACTACTCGAAGTCCACCGCCCTCGACGAACACGGTGAGCCGCGGACCGACAGCCTGTACTCCCGAGCGGGTTCGGCGGCGTCGGCCATGGACCCCGCTTTCCTCGACACTCCGGCGGTCGCGGAACTGTTCGGCAGCGCCGCCGTCGTCCACTGCAGCGGAATCACCCCCGCCCTGTCCGATTCGTGCCTCGCACTGATGCGCAGGCTGCTCCGCGACCGGCCGGGAATTTCCGGCGTGGTCAGCTTCGACGTCAACTGGCGCGAACAACTGTGGCCCGAAGGCGACCCGCGGTTGGTCGTGGAACTGGCGAATCTCGCCGATCTCGTTCTCGTAGGCGCGGACGAGGCCGAGCGCGTTCTGGGCACCGCGGATCCGCACGAGTTGCGGCTCATCCTGCCGGCGCCCGCCACCGTCGTCGTCAAGGACGGAGCACTCCGGGCGCTGGCCGTCGATCGGAGCGGGCGCAGTGTCGCGGTCCCCGCGCTCCGCGTCGACGTCGTCGAACCCGTCGGCGCGGGTGACGCTTTCGCTGCCGGGTACCTCAGCGGGATCGTGCGCGGCGAGGACCAGTCGCGCTGCCTGCGCCGGGGGCACATCGGTGCCGCCGCCACCCTGACGGTGGCAGCGGACTCGGCGCCGCCGCCCGCCGACGTGCTCGACGCCCTTCTCGAGTGTTCCGAATCGGACTGGGCGGCAACGGTCGTCACTGCCGACGGCTTCTCCCTGGAGAAAGTGGAGTGAACGAATGAGTCAGAGTGTCTCCCGTGCCCTGCACCTGCTGGTGCAGCTCGGCAACGGTCCCGCCAATCTCGACCAGCTGGCCGAATCCACCGGTGTCCACAAGACGACCGTGCTGCGGCTGCTCCGTACGCTGTCCGACGAGCGGTTCACATTCCGCGACAACAGCAACCAGTACCACCTCGGATCCCGCATCTTCGAACTCGCCGCGCAGGCCACCGATCAGCGGGAGGTGCGGCGCATCGCGTCACCGCACCTCGTGGCGTTCAACCGCGAATACGGGCGCACCACGCACCTCGCGGCGATGGAGGGCGGTGACGTGGTGTACATCGACAAACTCGAATCGCACGATCAGATCAGGATGTATTCGCGAATCGGTCTGCGCGCCAACCTCAATTCCACCGCGGTCGCGAAGGTGATTCTCGCCGACCTGCCGGACTCGGAGCTGCGGCCCATCGTCGACTCGATGGACTTCTCCTCGCGCACCGCCAACACCATCACGACTCCCGAACGCTATCTCGACGAGATCCGCCTGGTCCGAGAGCAGGGCTGGGCGCACGATCAGGAGGAGAACGAGCCGTCCGTCAACTGCATCGGCGTGCCGATCCGCGGCGCGTCCGGCCGCGTCGTCGCCGCCGTCTCGGTCTCGGTCCCCGACGTCGTGCTCACCTACGAACGCGTCCTCGACCTCCTCGAACCCCTGCAGGCCGTGGGGGCGCGGATCTCCCGCGACTGCGGATACCGCGCCCAACCCTGACCGTCCCCCGTCCGATCGAAAAGTAACAACACACAGGAGAATCGACATGACCGAGACCACCGTCGTCCGCACCGAAGGCGCCCCCGCCCCCGCGCACACGTTCAGCCAGGGCATCAAGAAGGGCAACATGCTCCAGGTGTCCGGGCAGGGCCCGATGGACCCCGTCACCAACAAGTACATCGCCGAGGGCGACGTCCGCGAGCAGACCCGTCGCACCCTCGAGAACGTCAAGGCCATCCTCGAAGCCGGCGGCGCGAGCGTCGAGGACGTCCTGATGTTCCGTGTCTACCTCACCACGCGCGACGACTTCGCCGCGATGAACGACGTGTACGGAGAATTCATCGCGGAGAACGTGCCGAGCGGGCAGTTGCCGTGCCGGACCACGGTGTTCGTCGACCTCCCGCACGAGGTCATGCTCGTCGAGATCGACGCGCTGGCCGTGACGGGATAGGCCGTTACGCGGTGACGAGGTGCCGGCAGCTCATCCGCGGGGACACGGGCAGTTCGGTGAAGACGGGCTCGGACGTGTCCGACGTCGGCACCTCCAGGTAGAGGTGGCTGCCGTCCGCCACGACGCCCTGCGGTTGCAGGCCGATCAGCTTGGCCACCACGTATGTAGCGCTGAGGCTGGTGACGTCGCGGATGATGCCGAGCCGCAGCAGCGACCTCGTCTCCGCGATCGCCTCCTGCTCACCGGCCCGCAGGACCAGCCGCAGTCCGGGTGACAGGGCCTGCGCCGCCACCGACACCGCGATGTTGTCCAGGTCGTCGGAGCCGACGGCCGCCAGCGCCAGCGCGCGGCGCACACCCAGTCGTTCGAGGAGTTCGCGGTCGCCGCCGTGCCCGACGACGGTCGGGATGTTCATCGATCGCACGAGCCGCAGGTTCTTGGCGTGCGGGTCGCGCTCGACCCCCACCACCGCGACACCGAGAGCCTGCAGCTCGCGGCAGAGCCGGAGCCCCACCTGGCCCAGACCGACGACGATGACGTGCCCGGAGCGGGGCAGGACGCGGCTGCCCACCAGTCCGACCAGGCGGGGGCCGAGCAGGCGCTCGATGATGCCGGCCGTGAACATCGCGGTGAACACGACGGTGAAGAGCATCGCCACCGACGCGAACACCGCGTAGGCGGGGCTGCCGTGGGTGTCGGCTCCCGGACCCACGGTGGTCACCACCCGCACCGCCTCGTTGAATGCGTCGAGCGGTGCCACGTGCTGACCGAGAATCAGCCACAGCCAATCGGCGAACAGGACGGCGAGGAGCCCTGCGAGCCCGCCGAGCAGGATGCGTGTGCCGATGTCGTGCGACCGCAGCAGTCCGGTCGCGCCGGTCGCCGCCACCCGCCACCAGTTCCGCCGGGGCAGGTCGACGTGCGCGCCTTCCGGGTGACCGTCGATCATCCGGACCGTCAGCATGTGCTCGCCCGCGTGGCGGGCTGCGACGAGGTCCGGCTCCAGGCACGGTCCGGCGAGCGTGGGCGCGGCGAGGTCTGCCGGCGACGTCACCTCGCACTGCGGTAGCAGCTGGGACAGCTGGTCGGCGACCGTGCGGTCGAAGATCGTCACCATCAACGGGATCGACGCCGAGATGTGCGCGGCGGCCAGCGCGTACCGCAGCGCGACCACGTCGTCGCGCACCAGGACCGCCATCGCGCGGGGTTCGTCCGCCATGGCCAGACGAAGCTCGTCGTCGTCGGGGGCCACGAGATGACGCACCTGAAAGTCCCTTTCACGGAGGGACGCACAGACCCGTCGGGCCACGGTGGTTTCGCCGATGACGAGATATGAGTCGTTCACGTGTGGTCCTTCCGGCTCGGGATCACGAGAGCGTACCCGAGAAGAACCGCGGATCCCACACGAGAATGTGTACCGGTCAGTAGCCTGAGATTTCCTGGAACACGTTATCGGCCAATGGTTTCCGATCCCGGCGTCCTACCCGTCGGTAGGAGCGCCCTGGATCGCGAGGACGAGTCCGATCACGCCGATCCAGACCAGGCCGCTCAGAGCGGCGGTCAACGGGAACCAGGTGTGCAGCAGGGCAACCACTCCCAGGATCGCGCCGACCAGCGTCCAGCGCGGCAGAACTCCCGTCCGCCACACGACGAGGGAGGTCGCGAAGATCATCACCGCCGTGCCCACCTGGCAGTAGTGATAGAACCACGACGCGATCGTCAGCAGGAGCGGCGCGATCTGATCGTCGAACGGCAGTTCGTCGAAACGCACGAGGGTCGCGGGGTACGCGACCTCCGCCGTGAACCCGGCCGCGGTCAGGGCTACGAACACGATTCCACCGGCCAGCGCCGTGCTCGCGAGGCCGGTCCGGTCGCCGTCCGCCCGCCGCAGCAGCCCGGCGAGCGCGCCGAGGAAGAACAGGAAGAACAGCACGTGCAGGATCGGAACCACGCCGTTGGCGGTGACGAAACCCGAGTACGACGAGTAGTACCGTTCCGCCTCCGTCGTGTCGATCGGACGATCCGGCGTCCCCACGACGTACGCCGGGATCATGACCAGAGCCGACAGGACCCCGAGCGCTCCACCGATTCTCACCATCGTCGTGTCCATGGCTTTCACCTCGCGAGTTCCGGTTCCTTACCCGAGGCAAACGAGGCGTGAGCATCCCGCGTGGAGGAACGGGAACACCGCCTCGGTGACCGTGGTTTGGTCAGTCATGAGCCTCGAAGCGAATGACGACCGACGTCCACTTCTCGACCTCGTCGCCTCTCACAGCCGGGCCGTCCTCGCGACGATCAAACGTGACGGCCGGCCGCAGCTGTCGAACGTGATCTACGCCTGGGACCCCGACACCCGGACCGCGCGGGTGTCGGTGACGGCCGATCGTGCCAAGACCCGGAACGCCGCGCGCGACCCCCGGGTGTCGCTGCACGTCAGCGCCACCGACTTCTGGAGCTACGCGGTGATCGAAGGCGACGCGGAACTGAGCGCGGTCGCGGCGGATCCGCACGACGCGGCGGCGGACGAACTCGTCGAGGTGTTTCGGCAGGCGGCGGGAAAAGAGCACGACGACTGGGAGGATTTCCGCCGGGCGATGGTGTCCGAGCGCCGGCAGGTGCTCCGGGTCCGCGCGACGAACGTGTACGGCATGGCCCAGCTGCCCTGAGCCGGCGAAACGTAGCTGTGGCAGCCGGTCGTGGCCGGTGGGACGATTGAGACATGCGCAGGAGGCGGTGGCCGGCGGCACCACCGCCCGCCACGGAGGGAGTCGTGGTGCACGGGCCGGTCGAGCTCGTGACGAGCCGCGATGTGAGCCTGCGCCTGTCGGAGGTCGTCGCCCACCCGACGGGCATGCAGCTGCACATCGAACTGACGGCGAGAGGCAGATCCGCCGATCTGGCGCGCCACGAGACACGTCCGCTCGACGATCCCGACGATCCGTCTGCGCGGTGGTCGTACCTCGCGGTGAACGTTCGCGTCGACGACGTGGAGGGTGTCGCCGATCCGCGCCACCCCCATTCGCCGTCGAAGCCGGACGCCGAGGGCGCGTCCGAATACCACTCCGCACCGCACTACTGGATCAGCGACTACCCGGAGTCGGGAACGATCACGCTGACCGTCGGGTGGAAGGAGATCGGTCTTCTGCCGAGAACCCGCACCATCACCCTCGGCCCGAATCCGAGTCTGCGGCCCGCCCGCTAGCCCTCCCGGACGTACGAAGGTGCCCTTCGGCGCCGTGGAAGCGTCGAAGGGCACATTCGCTCTGCGAGGGGAACGCAGATCAGGGCAGGGGAACCCAGGTGCCGAAGAACCAGAATCCGTGCGGGCTCGGCGCGGGAGCCTGCTGCTGCTGAGCGTGCTGGGGCTGGGGCTGCGGCTGCGGGGCCTGCTGCTGAGCGGGGGCGGGGTTGTGGTTCACCGGGTCGGCGCTGGCAACACCGGCCCCGATGCCGAGGGCTGCGAGGGCGATACCACCGGTTGCGACGGCCTTGGTCACGACGGACTTCATGCGGTTCCTCCTGGAACGTATCGGATGCGGTATCAGGACTTCCTGACACAGATCAGATTGCTCCCGGTCCCTGCCACAACTCTTCGCTCAGCCTGTCAATCTCCTGAAGGTCAGCGAGGCTGCTCCGCCAGCTTGGCCGCGATCACGCCGTTGAGCCGTTGCAGACCGCTCGGGGTGATGCCGTGGATCTGACCCTCGATGCTGCGCACGACATGGGTGTCGCTGAGGACCTTCTCGCTCGACTGGATCAGAACCGTTCCGGCGCCGGTGAAGTCGAACTGCCGTTCCTCCCCGGAATTGATTCCCATCATGTGGGCGCCGGCCGCGAGGAAGTTGCTGATCCACCCCTGGTCGTAATGGTGGCTGGGGGACGGGCAGTCGGCCCAGCCGACGAGCGCCTCGGGGTCGATCCGCAGCGGAGGTTCGGCGAACATCACCGGACCGTTGGACGACGCCAGGAACTTGCCGGTTCCGATGAGCGTCAGGAATCCGGGCACGATGGACTGGTTCAGGGCCAGACCCGGTTCGAACGCAAGGAGATTCGACGCCCGGATGGTGAGGTTGCCGTCGTCGAGGTCGTAGGAGTTGATGTCGTAGCCGCGGTCGCCGATGATCAGCTTTCCGAACCCCTCGGCCACCGCGTAGTCGCCCATGTACAGCGGCGCCGAGAACTGGTTGGCCACCATGTGCAGTGCGGCGCCGTGCAATCCGTGGGTCAGGGCCTGGAACTGCATCTGGCCGTAGTACGCGATCATCGCGCCCTTGCGGATGAACCACGGCGCGGTGAGGTCGATGCAGAATGCGTAGCTGTTGTCGGGAATGTTGTCGCTGGCGCCGAGAGTCGACGGGTTGTGGATGGCGGTCACAGTTTCTCCTCCGAAGCCTGAACGTAGACGATGCCCTGACCCGTGCACTGCAATTGCATTGCTTCCCCGACACCGCGGCCCATGGCCTCACGCCAGCCGACGGCCGACTTCAGCTCCACCTGGACGCTTCCGTACGTGCCGACGAACGCGTCGGGGTCGACGAACACGGGATTCGGTCCGCCCACAGGAAGTTCGATGAAACCGCCGTGCGCGAGCAGCACCGCCGACCCGTACCCCGACAGTTGCGTCGTGAACATCCCGGTACCGGAGAGTGCGCCCGCGGCGGCGCCGCGCAGGGCACCGAGCATGCCGCGCCCACCGCCGCCGCCACCCTGACTCGTCACCGAGATCACCGAACTCTGCAGTCCCGCATTGTGAGCGAGCAGCCGGGACGCCTCGACGCACAGCGAGCCGCCCTGCGACATGTCGACGACGTGCACCTCGAGTCCGGCGTGGCCGTAGTGCACCTCACCCTGACCCTGCGCCAGCATGGTGCGTTCGTGCTCGCCCTGCATCATGCGTCCGGCCATCCGGGTGAATCCGCCCATGCCGGCCATCGACTGCGAACCCGGCACCTGGTGCGGCGTGAACTGGACCTGACCCGTGTAGAACAGCATCGCGCCGGTGCGGGCCACCACACCGCCGGCGGCGCCGACGTCGACCTTGACGACTTTCGAGTTCACCTTCGAGAAGACCATGGTGTTCACCGCTCTGCCGGTTGAATGGAGACGACGCCGTGACCGTCCCACCTGAGGGAGAACGCCTCACCGTTGCCCTGACCCACGGCGTTGCGCCACGACACGTCGGTCACGAACGACTGCGTCACCTGCCCCCGCGCGGAGACGAACGCGTCGGGATCGACCACGAGCGGGTACTGCGGCGACACCTCCAGGTGGACGAGCGGCCCACCGGCCGACAGCAGAGCCACCTGGCCCTGGCCGGAGACGGTCGTGGTGAACAGGCCCTGACCGCCGACCCCGCCTCGCAGCCCGGTGAAGGTGACGTTGGTGTTCAGGTTGCCGCTCAGCGCGAGCAACTGCTGCGACTCCACCTGCAGGGTCTCGTTCGCCAGGTCGACGACGGAGACGTACTGGCCGCCGACGGCGAGATACACGACACCGTGACCGGAGCATTCCATCAACGACAGCGCCTCCCCGGTCGCGCGCCGCTTCATGCCGGCGAGCACACCGTCACCGCCGCCGAAACCCGCCGACTTGAAACCGACGTTGCCCTCGTAGGCGATCATCGAACCCTGTATCGCCCGGATGGTGGTTCCGGCGAGTTGCGCCTCCACCACCTTCGTGGACTTCTCGAGCAGCCGCCCCATGGGTGCCCTTTCCAGTGTCGAGCGGCAGTGCCCGTGACCGAGTCACGAGCACTGCCGCTGGATGTGAGTACAGGCAGAACCTAGCCGACGGACACCGACGTCTGCTCGTCCACGTCGTCCTCCAGGCTGCCGCCCGCTGCGACCGCCTTGCGGTTGCGGACGATGCTGGAGATGAACGCGGCGCCGATGAGGGCGACACCGACGAGTCCGGTGATGTTCTCGTTGACGTGGTAGCCGATGGACACCAGCAGGATGACGGCCAGTGCGCCGATGGCCCAGTGGGCGCCGTGCTCGAGGTACACGTAGTCCGACAGGGTGCCCTTGCGGACCAGGAACACCGTGATGGAGCGGACGAACATCGCGCCGACGAAGCCGAGGCCGAGGGCGATGATGATCGGGTCGGACGTGATCGCGAAGGCGCCGATCACGCCGTCGAAGGAGAACGACGCGTCGAGGACCTCGAGGTAGAGGAACAGGAAGAACCCGGCCTTGCCGGTGGCCTTGGCCAGGGTGGTCGGGCCGCCGCTCGATCCCTCGGCCACCTCGCCGTTCTCGTCTTCCTCGGGAGTGTTGAACAGCTCACCGAGGCCGTTGACGGCGATGTACGTGACCATGCCGAGGACACCGGCGATCATCACCGTGGAGACCGTGTCCGCGGGGGCGATGTAGGCGGCGGTGATCAGCAGCAGCGCGCCGGCGATGATGACGGCGAGCTGGTCGAGCTTGCCCGCGCGGGCGAGGGGCTTCTCCAGCCAGGACAGCCAGGTGATCTCGCGCTCTTCCAGGATGAAGCCGAGGAACAGCATGAGCAGGAACATGCCGCCGAACGCCGCGATCTGCGGGTGCGCGTCGGTGAGCAGGGTTTCGTAGCTGGCGCTGCCGTCGGGGAAGTACGCGGCACCGTCGGCAGGCGGGTTGAGAGCCAGGTCGAGGGCGGCGACGGGGCCGAGGCCGGACGCGAGCACACGATGACGAGGGGGAAGACCAGTCGCATGCCGAACACCGCGATGACGATGCCGACGGTGAGGAAGATCTTCTGCCAGAACTCGCTCATGCGTCGCAGGACGGTGGCGTTGATGACGGCGTTGTCGAAGGACAGCGAGATCTCGAGGATCGAGAGGATCACCACGAGGAGGACGGCCTGGGGGCCTCCGTAGATCGCGGCGACGATGAGGGAGATCACCGTCACGGCGAAGGAGAGACCGAATATTCGCAGAACCACGAAGCGTGGCCTTTCTCTAGTGGGCATGCAGGGTGGCTACTGCAGGTGGACGAACACCGGGGGAGGGTTTCACGTCAGGGCCGTGAAACCCTCCCCCGGCTGGAGAACGAAACGACTGTCAGACGTTGACGCCGTAGTCGCGGGCGATGCCGGCCAGACCGGACGCGTAGCCCTGGCCGATGGCGCGGAACTTCCACTCTGCGCCGTTGCGGTACAGCTCGCCGAAGACCATAGCGGTCTCGGTCGATGCGTCCTCGGACAGGTCGTAGCGAGCGAGCTCGTTGCCGTTGGCCTGGTCGACGACGCGGATGTAGGCGTTGCGCACCTGACCGAACGACTGCGAACGCGTCTCTGCATCGTAGATGGAGACGGGGAAGAGGATGCTCTCGATGTTCGCTGGGACCGCCGCCAGGTTGACGTTGATCACCTCGTCGTCGCCTTCACCGGCACCGGTGGTGTTGTCGCCGATGTGCTCGATCGAGCCGTCGGGGGAGCGCAGGTTGTTGAAGAACACGAAGTGCTGGTCCGACACGACCTTCTTGTCGGCACCCGCACCGATGGCGCTGGCGTCGAGGTCGAAGTCGGTGCCGGTGGTCGAGCGGGCATCCCATCCGAGTCCGACAGCCACCGCGGTCAGGTTCGGCGCCTCCTTCGTGAGAGAAACATTGCCGCCCTTGGTCAAGCTGACGCCCATTCAGGGGTCCTTTCGAGAGGAGGTGGGTGGACCCTCGACTGCTGTCGAAGTTCCGGGTTCGTCGTGCAACACCACGATAATGAATTTGTCCGACTTGTCCCATCCCGCGAACTGTCCACAGGTTTGTCCACAGGCGATTCCGGTCCCGCCGGTGGTGTCGCCCCGACCAGTACGATTCAGGACGTGACGAGCGGATGGGCGGGACGCTTCCGAGGAAGAGCCCGACACGACGACTCGGCTCGTCGCGCCCACGACACGATGGTCGCAGCGTTCCTCGATATGGACAACCGGCAGAGCATCGCCGCCGCGGCCGTGGACGCGTCCCAGCAACTCACCCCCGACCGCGGAGTCCGGCGAGCGTGGGAACCGGTTCGCGACGGCTGCTACCAGGCCGCGTCGGCGTATCTCGCGGCCGAAGACCAGTTCGGCGACGACCCGTCGCCTGCGGCCACCGCAGCCTTCGAGCAGGTGACACGGCAGCTGGTGGCGGCAACGCAGACGCTCGACGAGTTCTATCGCACACACCGCGGGCACCTCGAGGAGTCGACTGCGATGCTGGCGGCTGTTCCCCAACTCGCGCAGCAGGCACTCCAGGTCGCCTCCGCGGCGCAGCAGCGGGTGCAGACCGAGGGCGCCGCCTACGCCGGGTACCCGTCGGTGCGCGAGCGGGGAGCGGCACTCGACGCCGCGGTCGTGGCGCTGCAGGGTGCCCGCGGGGCCAATTCGGTCCGCGAATCGGCAGCGCGCGTGCGGGAGGAGTCGGCGGCGCTCGAGCAGGCGTTGGCATCCGCGCCGTCCAAGGAGCGGGACGCGGCGCACGCGGTGTCGTCGGTGACGACGAGGATCGCCGCGGTGCAGACTCGGGCCGAACGCCTCGCACCGGCCTATTCGGCCCTGCTCCGCGAGTTCAACGCGGCCAGTTCGGCGGATCTCGTCCACAACGACCGCGAGAGCCGCACGCACATCGAGCAGGCGGAGACCGATCTCGCGCAGGCCCGGAAGGCTCTGACTGCGGGCAATCCCGAGGGCGCGCTGGATCTGACGGCCGCGGCCAGGACGCACCTGGTCGATGCCGAGGCGAACGTGGACGGCGTCACCGATCGTCTGCTGTTGCTGCGGCAGGTCCGCGAGAACCCGCGGGCGAAGGAGAACGAGATCAGATTTCGCCTCCGCGACGCCCAGATGTTGGCTGTCAATCGTGGGCTCGTGAGGGAATGGGGGTCGGTTCTCGACGCTCAGCTCGAGCGGATAGACCGAGTTGCAGGGACACTGACCGGGAGGCATCCCGACTACTGGGCGTACGTCGCCCAGCTCGATGCCGTGTCGGCGTTCATCGCCGAGGTGGTTCAGAAGATGAGAGGACACACAGCGCAGCGATGACACGGGGGGACGATGAGCATTAGCGAAGAGACTACGTCGGCGGTAAAGCACGTTCGGCATTTCCATCACCTCGATCCCGAGACGCACGGCCGGCTGTTTCTGCACGCGCCCCGGGCGCTCGGGCCGGACGAGGAGCGAACGGTGCTGGCCGTCGCACTGGGCGCGACGCTGTATGTGCCGGCGACGAGGTCCGACCTCGCGGACACCATCCTCCGCCGGTCCGGTGACGGTGTCTGCTCGATGGTCCTGGACCTCGAGGACGCGGTGGCCGACGACCAGGTGGAAGCGGCGCTGCTCAACGCCGTCGACGCGCTCGACCGGCTCGCGGTCCACGGCGGCGCGCGCATGCAGTTGTTCGTGCGGGTGCGGGCGGCGGAGGACCTCCGGCGGATCGCCGACCTGCTGACCACCGGCGTCGAGGTGCTGTCCGGGTTCGTGATCCCGAAGTTCGGGAGTGCGACGGGCGGCGTCTTCCTCGACGAGTTGGCCGCGGCGTCCGAGCGGCTCGGGAAGCACCTGTACGCGATGCCGGTGCTCGAATCGCCGATGCTGGTGCACCGCGAGACCCGCGACGACGAACTCGCGAAGATCGGCGCACTGCTGGTCGAGCACCGCGAGCGGATCCTCGCGGTGCGCATCGGCGCCACCGACATGTGCGCCACCTTCGGAATCCGCCGCGACCGCGACCTGACGATCTATGACGTGCGGGTGGTCGCCGACGCGATTGCCGGCATCGTCAACTTCCTGGGCCGGGCCGACGACACCGGTCATGTGATCACCGGACCGGTGTGGGAGTACTTCGCCGATCACGAGCGGATGTTCCGGCCGACGCTGCGCGCCACGCCGTTCGAGGAGCACAACGAGGTGCGGTTCCGTCAGCAGTTGGTGAGCCGGGATCTGGACGGTCTGCTGCGTGAGATCGCCCTCGACCGTGCGAACGGCATCCAGGGCAAGACGGTCATCCACCCCACCCACGTCGCGGCGGTGCACGCGCTGTCGGCGGTCACGCACGAGGAGTACCACGATGCACTCGACATTCTCGGCGCCGAAAGCGCCGGTGGCGTCCAGGCGTCGGGATACCGCAACAAGATGAACGAAATGCGCCCACACCGAAGCTGGGCCGAGAAGACACTCGTCCGGGCACAGGTGTTCGGCGTGACAAACGAGGGAATCACGTTCGTGGATCTACTGACCGCTCTGGCCGTCCGATGAGCTCGCCCACCGTAGTTCGCGCCGTGCCCTGGGCCACGGAACATCTGGGACTGACTTTCACCCATGTCGATTCAGACACGGGGATGACGGTCCCCGACCTCGTCGAACCGGGACTGCGGCGCAACCCGCGCCGCGCCCACCTGCTCGTCTCCACGGTCCTCGGCAAGCATTTGCCCGCCGATCCGGGCGCCGTGATCGCCGCCGGCGACCGCCTCGGTGATCTGGTGGCCGACGTTCTCGGACCGGACGCGGACCCGGTCGTGCTCGGGTTCGCCGAGACCGCAACGGGTCTCGGTCACTGTGTCGCCGCCCGGTTGCGCGCCCGGTGCTACCTGCACTCCACCCGCCGTGACGTCCCCGAGATCGGCGCGTTCGCCGGATTCGAGGAGGGGCACTCGCACGCGACCAGTCACCAACTGCAGCCGACGTCCGCCGACTTGTTCACGGGCGACCGTCCTCTCGTCCTCGTGGACGACGAGATCTCCACCGGTGCCACCGCGGTCGACGCGATCCGCGCGCTGCATCTGCACAACCCGCGCGGCCGCTACGTGATCGCCTCGCTCGTCGACATGCGCGCACAGGATCACCGGGACGCCGTCGACGCCGCGGCCGCCGAACTGGGGGTGCAGATCGACAGCGTCAGTTTGGCGGTGGGGCGCACCGATCTTCCGGACGGGCTGATCGAATCCGTCGGCGCCCTTCCTGATCCGGTGCTCAATCCGGTCGGTGAGCGGAGCGGGACCGTCGACCGCGTCGACCTCGGCTGGCCCGCAGCAGTTCCGGACGGCGGGCGCCACGGGTTCCTGCGGGAAGACACCGAGCAGTTCGACGCGGCCGTCGCGTCCGCGGCTGCGGCGCTCGGCGACCGGCTCGACCCGCAGCGTCCGGTGATCGTCGTCGGACACGAAGAACTGATGTACCTGCCGTTGCGCATCGCGGAAGTGCTGTCCGCGTCCGGCTTCCGGGTCCGATTCCAGACGACGACGCGCTCACCCGCCTACGTCCTCGACATGCCCGGGTATCCGCTGCGCCGCGGATTCCGGTTCACGGCGCCGGAGGTCGGTGAGGACCAGCCGCGTTTCGTGTACAACGCGCAGTGGCCGGACGAGAACGCCGTCGTGGTCACGGTGATCGACTCACCGGCGGACACCGACCGGCTCACCGCGTCCGGCGGTCTCCTCGACGTCCTCACCGCGTCGGGAACGGACGTGCTCCTGGGTGTCGTGTCCGGAGCAGACCCGCGGTCGCTGCGGGCCGCCCGTGCGGGAGCGGGATCGTGACGGCGCCGCTGACCGGTCCGGGCTTCGGCTCGTACGCCGCCGACGAGGTGGCATGGCTCCTCAAGGACCTGTCGCACGTCGACCTCGAAGCCGACGTCGCCGAGCGGGAACGCCGCATCCAGTCCGGCGACGCCCACTACGCGGAGACCTTGCCCATTGAGTACCAGCCGGACGCCGAGTACCGCGAGCTGTTCGAGAAGGTGCTGCAGGACAGTTCCATTCGGTTGGCCCGCGCGGTCGGAACGGTCACCGATCTTGTGCTGACCGAGCGGGGCCGCGACGTCACGCTGGTGTCCCTGGCGCGGGCGGGCACGCCGGTGGGTGTGCTGATGCGACGCTGGGCGCGCGACGTCCACGGGTTGGAATTGCCGCACTATGCCGTCTCGATCGTCCGGGACCGGGGAATCGACGCCGTCGCTCTCGATTACCTTGCGCGCCATCACGACCCGGCGAATGTCGTCTTCGTCGACGGCTGGACGGGCAAGGGCGCCATCGCACGCGAGTTGTCGCAGGCGCTCGCCGACTACCGCGCGGCCGGAGGCGCGGAGTTCAACGGCGACCTCGCGGTCCTGGCGGATCCCGGGCACTGCGTCCGCACGTTCGGCACCCGCGACGACTTCCTGATCGCCTCGGCGTGCCTGAACTCCACCGTGTCGGGTCTGGTGTCGCGCACCGTCCTCAACGACACGCTGATCGGCCCCGGCGACTTCCACGGCGCCAAGTTCTACGCGCATCTCGCGGGCGAGGACGTGTCCACTCATCTCCTCGACTCCGTCAGCGCGTCCTTCGGCGACGTGCGCGGACACGTTCCCGGCGACGTCGAGCAATTGCTGCGGTCGGATCGGACGCCGACGTGGGACGGCTGGAAGTCCGTCGAGGCGGTCCGGGAGCAGTACGGCATCCGGAGCGTGAACTTCGTCAAGCCGGGTGTCGGCGAGACCACCCGGGTGTTGCTGCGCCGGGTGCCGTGGCGGGTGCTCGTCCGCGACCTCGACGCCCCCGAGCACGCGCATATCCGGTTGCTCGCCGCCGCGCGTTCCGTCCCCGTCGAAGAGGTTCCCGGCCTGGCGTATTCGTGCATGGGCCTGATCAAGGATCTGACATGACCGCACTGATCGCCACCGACCTCGACCGGACCATGATCTACTCGCGCGGCGCCATGGAACTCGCCGTCACCGAGAGCGACGTGGCGAGGGCAGGCGAAGAGGATCTGCTGTGTGTCGAGGTGTACGACGGCAAACCGCTGTCCTACGTCACGTCGGCGGCAGAGGCGATGCTGCGGCAGCTCACCGCGTCCGCCGTCGTGGTGCCCACCACCACGCGCACCGTCGCGCAGTTCCAGCGCATCGACCTGCCGGGTGCGCCGTGGCGGTACGCGATCACGACCAACGGCGGGAACATCCTCGTCGACGGCGTCCCCGACCGGAGTTGGCGGTCGGGTGTCGACATCGCAATGGCCGACGGTGGAGCGTCGCTCGTGGAGGTCGGCGCCGAACTGAGCCGTCGCATCGACGACAGCTGGGTGCGGGCGTCCCGGGTGGCCGACGAGTTGTTCTCGTACCTCGTCGTGGACCTCGACGCGATGCCGGCGGGCTTCGTCGAGGAGTGGCACGACTGGTGCGCCGAACGCGGGTGGGGAGCGTCCCGGCAGGGTCGCAAGATCTACACGATGCCCGACGCGGTGTGCAAGAGCCGAGCGGTTGCGGAGGTCCGTTCGCGGCTCGTCGACGACGGGGTCCTCGCACAGGAGGCCCCCGTGCTGGCGGCCGGGGACGGTGCCCTCGACGCCAACATGCTCAGCGCCGCCGACGCCGCCATCCGGCCCCGGCACGGCGAACTCGAAACGCTCGACTGGCAGCATCCGACCTTGTCGGTCACCGGAAGCAGCGGTATCGCCGCTGGTGAGGAGATTCTGCGCTGGTTCGCGGACCACGTCGCGCGGGGTGCGGGGACGACGGCGGTCGGCTCTCTTTTGTAGGTTGTAGGCAAACAGACCAAACGGGACAAACCCGACGCTCCCACAGTGAAGGAATCACCGCAGTGTCCACACCGCTAGCCAAGGGTCAGAACGGCCCACTGAGCGTCGCCGACGTCATCGTCTCCCTCGAACTGACGGCCGCCGCAGACCTGTCCGCGCTGCTCGTGACCGAGTCGGGGAAGGTGCGCTCGGACGCCGACTTCGTCTTCTTCAACCAGCCGACCGGTCCCGGTGTGCAACTGGTCCCCGGAGCGCCCGGTCAGGCGGCGTCGCTGAAGGTGTCCCTCGGCGCGGTCCCGGCCGACATCGCCCAGGTGCGTGCGGTGATCACGCTCGACGACGCGAACAGCAACTTCGGCCGCACCGCCCCGCCGACGGCCCGGGTCGCCGACGGCGCCGGAAACTCGCTGTACGAGTACAAGATCGAGGGTCTGAACTCCGAGTCGATCGTCATCGCGCTCGAGCTGTACCGGCGGCAGGGCGCCTGGAAGGTGCGGGCCGTCGGGCAGGGTTATGCCGGCGGGTTCGCCGCACTCGTCACCGATCACGGCGTGTCCGTCGACGACGCCCCCGCACCCGCGGCGGCCCCCGTTCAGCAGCCGCCCGCTCCGGCAGCTGCCTACCCGCCCCCGGCCGCACCGGTCGCGCCCGCTGCACCACCTGCGCCTGCAGCTCCCGCCGCGCCCGCTGCACCAGCCGCGCCCGCCGCTCCCGCCGAGGTCAGTCTCACCAAGGCGCGCCCGGTCAGCCTCTCCAAGGGGCAGAAGGTCACGCTCCGCAAGGACGGTGGCGTCGCACTGACGTACATCCAGATGGGACTCGGCTGGGATCCGATCGAGAAGCGCGGCATGTTCGGAAACCGTTCCGCCAACGTCGACCTCGACGCGTCCGCGGTCCTGTTCGCGGACAACAACATGGTCGACGTCGCCTACTACGGACAGCTGACGTCGAAGGACGGGTCGATCCGGCATCAAGGCGACAATCTCACCGGTGAGGGCGCGGGCGACGACGAGGTGATCCTGGTGGATCTCACCCGCATTCCGCCGCACGTCTCGACCATCGTGTTCATCGTGACGTCCTACCGCGGACACACGTTCGAGCAGGTGAAGAACGCCTTCTGCCGTCTGGTGGACACCACGTCGCACGCCGAACTCGCCCGGTTCACGCTGCAGGGCGGGATGCCGTTCACGGGAATGGTGATGGCCAAGGTGTACCGGGTGGGCGGTGAGTGGAAGCTGCAGGCCATCGGTGAGGGCATCCAGGCCAAGCACGCCGGCGAGGCTGCGCCTCAACTCGCCCGCTTCCTCGGCGTCTAGGGGCGGCGGTGACGGTCCACCTCGTTGCGGGGCAGAACACCCCGCTCCCGTCGCGGATACTGCGGTTCCGTGCCGAGAACGCGACGCCGATCGACGTGTCGGCGTTGATCGTCGACGCTGATCTGCGCACCCTGTCGTCCGACCATTTCGTGTTCTACAACCAGCCGCGTGCCGCCGGTGTGGCACTCGACGCGGACGGCACGGTCGGGCTGCGACTGGACGAGGTGGACGCCTCCGCGGTGGCGGTGCTGTGCGTGGTCAGCGTCGATCCGGCGGCCCCGGACGGTCCGTCGACGCTGGCCCGAGCGGGACTCGCGGCCACGCTCACCGACGACGATGGTCTTCCCCTGGTCGTTTTCGACGTTCCGCTGGTCGGTTCCGAGGCGGCCGCGATCTGCCTCGAGATCTACCGCCGCGGCTCCGACTGGAAGGTGCGGGCCGTCGGGCAGGGATACGACGGCGGTCTGGCCGAACTGATCACCCGGCACGGCGTCGAGGTGGACGAACCCGCCGCGGACGTTCCGGCGGTACCCGGGCCTGCGGGGATACCGCTCGACCCGGCACACTCGTTCGAGAGAGCGTGGATGATCTTCGAGGACGCGGCCCGGTCTGCGGCGTCGTTCCGGTCTTCGCGCGAGTACGCGCAGGTGCGCCTGGACGACGAACTGTCCGCGTCCGTGGCCGACCCGTCCACGCGCAACAGTCCGGCGGTCGTGCAGTCGCAGGCCGACGCACAGCAGCGGTGTGATGCCCTCGTCGCCGAGGCGCAGCGCAAATTCGACGGTGAGACCACACAATTGGCCGACGAACTCCGCGCCATCGACCCTCTGCTCCCGCGGTCGCTGGCCACCTTCGAGTCGGCTGTCTGGACGAGCCCGGTCACGAGTAGCGCGGTGACCGACGGACTGAGGCTCGGCGAGTTGTCCGCTCCCGATCTCGGTGAGCTACGGGTGCCGTTCTGCGTCCACTACCCGCTGGGGCGTCCTCTGTGGATCGTCGGCGGTCCGGCGGAGGCGGCTCCGGTGGTCGCGGCGCTGGCGGTACGCATGCTGGTGGCGTCGCCGGCAGCCGCACCGCGGTTGGACGTGGTCGACCTCAGCGGCTCACTGCGCACGCTCACCGAACCCCTCGGCGCGCTGCTGGCGTCTCCCGTGGTGACCTCGGCCTCTGACGTCACCGCCCGTCTCACCGCGGTGTCAGAGAGCGTCGACCTCGCAGAAATGGCGGTCCGCAGCGGAATCCGAGACGCCGTGCCGGAGCCGCGCCTGGTGATCCTCAGCGATTTCCCGCACGGATACGGCACCGAGGACGCCGCCCGCATCGTGCACCTCGCCGATCACGGCCCCGCGGTCGGGACGTCGCTGATCATCGTCGGCGACAGCGCCGGAGCGGACTCGGATCCGGGAGTCGCGGTGCTCGAACGCATCGCGCAACAGGTTCCGACGTCGGGAGTCCTCACCGTCTCCGACCCGTGGACGGGCAACGACTGGATCCTCACCCCTGATCGGCTCCCCGACCACCCACTCCACCGCGCCTCGGTGCTGGGTTCGCTGACCGGGCACTGAGTCGCCCGTCAGCGGGCGGTCGTCACTCGTCCGGCAGTTCCACGCCGAGTTCGCGGGCCTTCGCTGCCACGGCGTCGGGGAAGACGTTGCGGAACAGGAACAGGTCCTTCCCGATCACCCAGCCGGGCGCGAGTTCGGTGGCGTAGCGCTCGAAATAGCCCAGCTGCTTGCCGAAGAGCACCAGTTCTTCGGGGCTGGCGACGCCCCATTTCTTGCCGATGCCGATCAGCGCCATGATGAGTTCGCTGAGCCGCAGTTCGCCGAGGTCCCGGCCCAGGAGCGGCGCGAGGGCGGCGGCCACCTGGAGTCCGATCTCGTCGTCGGTGGCGTCGTTGTCCGTCGCGTAGCCGAGGGAGCGGATTCCGCGGGCCATGCGGGAGAAGTCGCCGTCGATCAGGGTCGCGTAGAACATGTCGCGGAGGATCTGCCGCCACGACTCGGGGAGCTCGCCGACGATGCCGAAGTCGAGCATCGCGATCCGGCCGTCGTCGAGGACCCACAGGTTTCCGGCGTGCACGTCGCCGTGGAACGGGCCGTGGAGGATCACGGATTCGATCCACACCTTGACGCCGCGGCGGATCAGCATGCGGGTGTCCATGTGGACGAGGTCGGGGAACCGGTCGAGCGGCAGGCCGTACATGCGTTCCATGCAGATCACGTGCGGGCCGCAGTAGTCCCAGTACACCTCGGGGGTGGTGACGCCCTTGTTGTCGCCGAACGCGCCGATGTTCGTCCTGAACCGCGCCTGCCGGTCGGCTTCCACCGCGCTGTTGAGTTCGGTCATCGTCGCTGCGTGGAGGTCGCGGATGATGGCGGTGGCGTTGGCGATGCGGAAGAACTCGAACAGCTTCTCGAGGACGCGCGCACCCCAGTAGGCGGTCCGCAGGTCGACCACCATGCGCCGGAAGATGTCGGGGCGTTGCACTTTGATGACGGCTTCGCGGCCGTCGGGGAGAACACAACCGTGCACCTGAGCGACGGATGCGGCGGCGAGGGGGACGTCGTCGAACGACGCGAACAGCGCGTCGACCGGATGTCCCAGATCTTCCTCGATCACCCGGCGCGCGTCCTGCGCCGGCACCGGCGGCACGTCGTCGAGACATCGCAGACATGCGTTGGCGAGCGGGGCGGGGAACACCCCGGACGACGACGCCATCAGCTGCCCGACCTTGACGAACGTCGGGCCCAGCACCTCGAAACCGTTGACCAGGCCTTCCGACGCCGCGTCCGCAAGGGTGCGGCCGCGACGTCGAAATGGCCAGGTGACCAGCGCGAACAGTGTGTATGCGACGACGACCACGCCGATGACCAGCGCCCGCCACAGCTCCGCGGTGCGGAAATGGTCGAGTCTCGCGGAGTGAACGGTCAGGGCGGCAGGCGGCGGCCCCGCAGCGTACGGGCCGACCGGACGTGGCGTTGGCTCTTGCACAGTTCCTACCTTGCGTTCAGTCCTGCCTGCCGTTCAGAAGGGGACCATACCCCGACCGTTTCGGCGAACCCCTTTCAGTATGCGGTACCCGTCATCACATCATTTCGTTAGCGGAACTCAGAGTTCCAGCGCGCCTGCGAGTTCCCGCAGGGCAGGGATCGGATCCTCCCCGGCGGGGAGGACCTGGATGGCGACGTGATCGGCGCCGGCGTCCAGATGTTCCCGGAGGCGGCCCGCGATGTACCCGGTGTCGCCGTGCGCGACGAGCGCGTCGATCAGGTCGTCGCTGCCCCCGTTCGCGATCTGCTCGTCGGTGTAGCCGAGCCGCTTCAGGTTGTTGACGTAATTGCGCAGGTGCAGGTACGGATTCTCGACGGCCGCACGTCCGATCGGACGCGCCCCTTCCGCGTCGGTGTCCAGCACGACCTTCTGCTCCGGTGCGATCACCGGACCCTGCCCGAGCAGCTCACGCGCTTCACGGGTGTGCTGCGGAGTGGTCAGGTACGGGTGGGCGCCGGCGGCGCGGGCCGCGGACAACTCGAGAACCTTCGGTCCGAGCGCGGCGAGAACCCGTCGCCCCGCCGGTACGCCGGCAGCATCGAGGACGTCGAGATATTCGACGAGCGCTGCATACGGCTTGTTGTAGTTCAGCCCGGGCTGCTCGGGATGGCCGACGCCGATGCCGAGCAGGAAGCGCCCCGGATGGCGGTCCTCGAGCCGGTGGAACGACTTCGCGATGTCCTCGGCGGACGCCGTCCAGATATTCACGATGCCGGTGGCGACGGTGATCGACGACGTCGCGTCGAGCAGCCGCTCGGCCACCTCGAGGTCGGCCGGCGGGGAACCGCCGATCCAGATCGCGCCGTAACCTGCCGATTCGATCGCCGCACCCACTTCGGGTGCCAATCCGCCGGCGTGACGCCAGACGCCGAACTGTCCTAGCTGCGGGGTTTCTGCTGTGGTCTCCGTCATGTGGCGTGCAACCTTCCCTCGGGGGCATTCATTCCGGTGTTCTCGAGTACGTGGTCTCAGATCTGATGCAGCCAGGACCGGAACAGCAGTGCCTCCGCGGCGGCGAACGCTCGCCGACCTGCTCGAACCCGCCACGGTCGGCGGCGTCGCGTTGCCAAGACATTGCTCGACGGTATCGGCCGGCTGCGCGGCCGCACATCATCCTGCAGAACGATATTCGCTACCGCAGGAGGTCGATCAGCTGCCCGGGGCCCGGTACTCGGCGTCCCGGCGCACTGCGTCGTCGACCTGCTCCGGAGTCAGCAGCACCACCGATTCGGACCTCGCCGCACCGGAGGCGGTGGTGCGGATACCGAGTGCGGCGGCCGCGACGTCGTCCGGCACGTCGCCGATCACGAACAGATCCCGGCCACCCAGTGCGAAGTAGCAGGATTCGACTGTGCCACCGACGCTTTCGACCATCTGTGTGATCGCGTCGCGTCGTGCGGTGCCGCCTTCGGCGAGCAGTCCGTTCGCGCCTTCGGGTGAGTACGTGACCTGCCAGAGGTATCTCGGCATCGGTGCCTCCTCGATTGTGGTGTCTTCTCATGGTTCTCCCGGGACGGGCCACATGCAATAGGTTCCGGCGCTAGGGTCGTGAGATGGCGCAGGCCCGAGTGGGCATCTCCGGCTGGACGTATCCGGGGTGGAGGGGCGACTTCTACCCGGACGGTCTGGCGCATCGCAAGGAGTTGGCCTACGCCGCGGGAAAATTGACGTCGATCGAAATCAACGGATCGTTCTATTCGCTGCAACGCCCGACGAGCTACGTGAAGTGGCACGACGAGACCCCCGAGGATTTCGTGTTCGCCGTCAAGGGCGGTCGCTACATCACGCACATGAAGAGGCTGGTCGGTGCTGAGACGGCGCTCGCCAATTTCTTCGCATCCGGGGTGCTCGCGTTGGGCCCCAAGCTCGGACCGCTGCTGTGGCAACTGCCCCCGACACTCGCGTTCGATTCGACGAGCCTCGCCGCCTTCTTCGACCAGTTGCCGCAGACGACCACCGAGGCCGCGGCGCTCGCATCGCGGCACGACGACAAGCTGGCCGAGGACCGGGTGTGGGCGGAGACCGACGCCGATCGCCCGGTGCGTCACGCACTCGAAGTCCGGCACCCCAGCTTCGGCACGGACGAGGCGAGGGAATTGCTCCGCGCGCACGACGTCGCGTTCGTCGTCGCCGACACCGCCGGCCGGTACCCGCACGTGGAAGCGGTCACGAGCGATTTCGTCTACCTCCGGTTGCACGGCGACAAGGAGTTGTATGCCAGCGGTTACACCGACGAGGCCCTGGACGAGTGGGCTCGCAAGATCGAGCGCCGCATCGGGGAGGGCCTCGACTGCTTCGCGTACTTCGACAACGACATGAAGGGATACGCGCCGTTCGATGCGCTGCGGTTGATCGAGCGGCTGGGCTGACTGCTAGTGCCCTATGGGACAGTGCGCCGCCCTGTCGGTGCCCTGTGGGACAGTTTCTCCGGTTCGACGGACACGAGAAGAGGATCTATCGGATGTGGCCCACTCACTGGCCTGCTGTCGCGCGCGACATCGCCGACGCGCTCGATGCCGCCCTCGTCGCGGCGCGTGCGTCGGATGCGGCGGCGTTGACCGAGGCGACGGAGAATCTGGCGGCCCTGCCCGCGGAGCAGGTCGGTGCGGTGCTGGCGGGGGTGGTCCGGGAATTGCTCGAGACATTGCACCCGGACGGTCTGACGGGTGAGGACGTGCAGGACGTGCTCACGCGATGCGTGCGGGCGTCGGCGCTGTGGTTTCCGGCAGTCGACGTCGACTCGCTGGTCACCGTGCTGACCGGCGCGCTCGGGGTGGCCGATGTCGAGGAGAACCCGCGCAGGCCCGAGCGGGCGGTGGAGGCCGCGATCCTGGTGATCGCCGATCTCCTGAGTGCGGCGGAGGTTCCCGCCGACGGCTACGTCCGTCGCGCGCTCGACGAGATCGCGCGCGCCGAGACCGTCGAGATGCCCTGATCCGTTCAGAGTTCGGTACGGATGTGATCGGCCAGGTGGGCGATCTGCTCCTCGTTGCGGCGGTAGTGGGTCCACTGGCCGATCCGATGGCTGGTCACCAGCCCCGCGTTCTGTAGGGCGGCCATGTATTGCGAGGCCGTCGACTGTGACACCTCGGCCCTCGCCTGAATGTGCTTCAGACACACGCCCACTTCTTCGGCCGGTTCGAGTTGCGGGGGGAAGCTGTCCGGCTCCTTCAGCCACTGCAGGATGCGGACGCGCGTCGGATTCGACAGCGCCTTGAAGACCAGGGCCAGGTCGGTCGGGTCCGGAAGTTCACTCACACCGCAATCGTACCGCGATATCGCGATTTTCCGATATGTGTGCTTCACTCGGTATATCGCAACTTCGCGATATACCGATAGGAGACGGTGATGGCGAAACGCAGAGTGGCAGTGGTCGTCGGTGCGCGTGGGGTGATCGGCGGAAATCTCATCGACCATCTCGAGGCGACCGGGGAGTGGGAGATCGTCGGATTGTCCCGCCGCGGCGGCGTCGACACCGATCGGGTGCGCCACATCGCGGTCGACCTCCTCGACGAGCACGACGCCGCCGAGAAGTTGAGCGAACTTCGCGACGTGACCCACATCTTCTATGCCGCCTACCAGGACCGGCCGTCGTGGGCGGAACTCGTCGCTCCCAACGTCGCGATGCTCGTCAACACGGTGAACGCGATAGAACCCGTGGCGGCGGGGCTCGAGCACATCAGCCTGATGCAGGGCTACAAGGTGTACGGCGCCCACCTCGGACCGTTCAAGACGCCGGCGCGGGAGAGCGACCCGCCGCACATGCCGCCCGAGTTCAACGTGGATCAGCAGCAGTTCCTCGAGGACCGTCAGCGCGGCACGCGCTGGACGTGGTCCGCGATCCGCCCGTCGGTCGTGTGTGGATTCGCGCTCGGAAACCCGATGAATCTCGCGCTGGTGATCGCGGTCTACGCGACGATGTCGAAGGAACTCGGAGTGCCACTGCGGTTTCCGGGCAAGCCGGGCGCGTACACGAGTCTGATCGAGATGACCGACGCGGGACTGCTGGCCGAGGCCACCGTCTGGGCCGCGACCACCCCGGAGCGCGCCAACCAGGCGTTCAACATCAACAACGGTGATCTGTTCCGGTGGGACGAGATGCTGCCGAAGATCGCAGAGTTCTTCGAACTGGACGTCGCGCCGCCGCTGCCGATGTCGATGGACGTCGTCATGGCCGACAAGGAACCGGTGTGGAACGGTCTCGTCGCGAAGCATGGGCTGGAACCCACGCCGTATTCGGACGTCTCGTCGTGGGCGTTCGGTGATTTCGTCTTCGGCTGGGACTACGACGTGATCGCCGACGGGTCGAAGGCGCGTCGGCTGGGTTTCCACCGTCACGTCGAAACCGCGCAGATGTTCCTCGACATCTTTCGTGATCTCCGGGCCCGGAAGATCATTCCCTGAAGCGAACGTCGCTACCGGCGAATTCCGGATTCGACGTTGGCGGCGATCCGCCGGAGCAGTCCGGCCAGCACGGCGCATTCGTCTTCGTCCAGTCCGTCGAGGAACTGGCGATCCCGCTCGACGCGCTGGGGGAACTCGGTGTCGACGAGCGCGCGACCGGTCTCGGTGAGGTGGAGCAGCACGACGCGTCCATCGCGTTCGAACGGCAACCGCTCCACGAGTCCCAGCCGGGCCAGGCGGTCGACGTGCTTGGTGGTGGACGCGCCGCTGAGCATGGTCACCGCGGTGACCTCGCTGGCCCGCAGGGGCCGATCGCTGCGGGCCAGCACGCACAGCACGTCGAATTCGGCCCGCGAGACCCCGCTCGCGTCGAGTGCGCGGTCGAGTTGCTGCAGGGCCTGGGATCCGATCCGGGTGATGCGACCCATCACCTCGATCGGCGACGTGTCCACTTCGGGATGGGTCTCGGCCCATTCGCGTCGGACGCGATCGGTGAAGTCCTCATCCGGACGTGGGGCAGGGCTCATGAAAACCATCGTAGCGACCAACTTCACACTATTTCAGAACTATTTTACTAGTGAAGTATACGGTACGCTGAAGCCATGCAGGCTTCCCTTCGATACGCACCCGACCTCAGCCGGCTCCATCACTCCCGTGGGGCGTTGGCCCATTCCGTGGCGCCGTCCACGTGGCGTCGTGCGTTCGAGGTCCGGACTGCGGATGCGACCATCGCGCCCGCGCTGCGGGTGGGTGCGGCGACGGCTCTGGTGCTGATCGTCGGGGGCCTGCTCGGGCACGGCAACCTCGCGGGATTCGCGGCGCTCGGCGCGCTGACCGCGGCGTTCGGCCGATACGAGCCGTACCCCCGGCTCGCCCGCAAGACCGGGCTCGTCGGTCTCGCGCTCATCGTCTTCGTCGCCGGGGGAGCGCTCCTCGGCGCGGCGGGACTGTCGCTCTGGCTGCAGATAGCGGTCATGGCCGTCGCGTCGGGCGTGGCCGCATGGCTTCTCGCGGCATTCCGCATCGCCGGCCCCGGCCCCGTCATCCTGATCTTCGCGGCGACCGCCGCCGTCGGATACGCGACCACGCTCACCGACCTCGTCCCGGCCGTGGTGGCCATCGCGACCGGTGTCGTCGTGGGCTGGCTCGCCGCCATGACGCCCTGCCTGTTCGTTCCGCTCGGTCCGGCCCGGCTGGCGGTGGCACGGGCACTCGCCGCAGTCGCCGAACTCGGGCGCGCACACGACGACGCCGCGATCGCGGGCGCACGCAAGGCGATCGGCAACGCGCGAGACGTGATCGCGCACAGCGGGCGGGGCCGGGACGGGCACTCCCACCAGCTGTTCGCGCTGCTCGCCGAGGCCGACGCGGTGGTCGATCGGTGGGCGCACGAGCGCGACCACGACACCCTGCGTGCCCTCGTCGATCACGAGCCCGAACTCCGTAAGGTGAAGCGTCGCAGCGACCTTTCCGCTTTCGGCGCGGATCCTGCGGAGCTGCCGAAGCCGGCAGGATTCTTCGCGGAAGGTCTCCGGGGACTGCGGTCACGGGAGGGGATCGTCAACGCGGCCCGCATCGCGGCGGCTGCCGCGCTGGCCGGATGGATCTGCGTGGCAATGGGATTGGAACACCCGCTGTGGGCGTCGATGGGTGCGATGGCCGCGATGCAGGGTTTCAACTTCAGCCAGACCGTGCAGCGGGGGATTCAACGCCTCGTCGGCAACGTGGCGGGCGCCGTTCTCGCCGCGGGACTGATCGCCGCAGCGATGGGGTACTGGCAGACCGTCGTCGTCATCGTGGTGCTGCAGACGCTCACCGAACTGGTCGTCATCAAGAACTACGCGTTCGCGTCCGTCGCCATCACACCCATGGCTCTGCTGCTCACCGGCCTCGGGTCGGCGGTCGCACCGGACATCGCCGTGAGCCGCGTCGTCGACACGCTCGTCGGGGTGGTGGTCGGTGTGATCGTCTCGGCTGTCGCGATCAGCCGGACGGACCACCATCACGTGGTCTGAGACGGCTCAGATCCCGGTCGCGGAGACGTAACCGGCGAATCCGATCGCGCAGGCGCCCGCGCAGAGGACCAACGTTCCGCACGCCACCGGCCACGCCAGGGTGCGCCGCGAGATGCGGGCGATCGTGACCACGCCGCCCATGGCGGTCACCAGTGCGGCGACCGCGAGGGCGACGCACACCGAGATCCACGCGTTCTCGGCGCTGCAGGTCTCGGGCGGGCAGTAGTCCAGGAAGAGCAGCCAGAACAAACCTGCGACCGCCGAGATGCTGGCGACCGCCACGGCGAGGACGAGCGCGGCAGCCGAGACCGCCACGTCCCATCCGTTGAGTGGCGGTCGTCGACCGTCATCCGGATGCGGATGATCCCATGGTTGTGGCAGAGGCCCCCCTGGCTGCATGTTCGTCAGGGTACAGCGGATTCCGGGTGGATCGGCGGCGGCAGCGGAGCCCCGTCCGGGCGCAATCCGGCGAGGAAGACCGTGATCAGCCGCGGAACCAGATTTGCCGTCGTGTCGTCGAACATCAGCACGTGCGGCCGGGTCAGCATGGCGATGCCCATGATGATCTCGAGCGGCACGACGTCCTCACGGACCAGCCCGACATCCTGGAGCCGGCGAATGAAGTCGGTGACCGTCGACTTCGTGAGCTCCCTCGACTCGCGGACGTCGGCCGGCAGCTCGTCGAGGCTGTTGACCAGTGCGGGAACCAGCGCTCCCATCCGCAGTTCGACCACGGCGTCGACGAACCGCAGCCACGCCCCCTCCGGGTCGTTTCCGCATTCGTCCAGTCCCCGGACGGCGAGTGCGCGGACTTCGGCGAGCGTCGTCCGGGCAACGGCGTGGGCGAGTTCGTCCCGGCTCGGAAAATTCCGGTAGAGGGTGGCGATCCCGACGCCTGCCTGCACGGCGATGGCGTCGAGCGGCGCGTCGTGCCCGCGGTCGGCGAACACCGCCCGGGCCGCCTTGATCAGGGTGTTGCGCCGTTCCAGCGCGTCAGCTCGCACGAGTGCACCTCTTTTCGTTGACAACCCAGCATAACCGGAGGAATATTCTCCACAAGTACTGGAGGAATTTCCTCCACTTAGTGAAGGGGAGTCCGATGAGCACTTCGGATACCGGGACACTCCACCCGCAGACGGTGCGCGGACAGCCGGAGACAGGCCCGTCCGATCCGGTGAAACTGATCGCTGTCGTGCTGGGCCTGACGGTGGTGATCACCGTGATGCTGCTGGCGTTCGCGTTGCCGGCCGTCCACAGCGGTCCGCACGACCTACGGCTGGGCGTCGCCGGACCCGACGTGGCAGTGGCCCAGATCGACACGGCACTCGCCGCGGGGCACCCGGGCGCGTTCGTCACCGAGCGCTATCCCGATTCCGGCGCGGTCCGGACGGCGATCGAACAGCGGGAGGTCGTCGGCGGAATCCTCGCGACTCCGGAGGGGATGACGGTCCTGTCGGCCGGTGCCGGCGGGGCGCCCATCGCACAGACGATGAACGGTCTCGCGGCGGGGATGAGCAAGGCAACGGGACAGCCTGTTCCGGTCGTGGACGTCGTTCCGCTCACGGCCGACGACCCCGCCGGGGCGGGTCTCGGCGCGTTGGCGCTTCCGCTGGTCTTCGGCGGCATGATCCCGGCGCTCGTGCTCGTGCGGCTGTTTCCGCACAGTGTCACCCGGCGGGTGGCCGGGGCGGTGCTGTTCGCCGCGAGCGCGGGTCTGGTGTTGACGGCGATTCTGCAGTTCGGCCTCGGAAGCGTCGACGGCAATTACTGGACGACGGCCGGTGCGGTCGTTCTCGGAATCGCCGCCATCTCGCTGACTATCCTGGGGCTCGAATCGGTGCTGGGCACAGCGGGATTCGCACTGGGAGCGGTGATCATGGTCTTCCTCGCCAACCCGCTGTCCGGTCTGGCGACCACCGGTGCGTGGCTGCCGTCGGGGTGGGGTGCGTTCGGTCAGCTCCTTCCGCCCGGAGCGGCGGGCACCGTGGTGCGGTCGACAGCGTTCTTCGCCGGACACGGAGCGGGTGCGGCACTGCTGGTGCTGACGTGCTGGATTCTGTTCGGGCTCGGACTGTGTCTGGTATCCGGAATGCGGGAACGGCGCGCCCGGGAAGAACTCGTCGCCGCCGTCTGACGCTGTGGTTTGATGGCGCCATGGGGGAACGACGGATCGTCCGCCGACTGGTCGGCGTCGGAGCGGGACTCGGTGCGCTCGCGGTCCTCGTCGTGGCGGCGTCGACGGTGTGGATTTCGCGTGAGGCGTCGGGCCACGTCTACGACGTCGACGACGCACCCGAAGCGCCCGTGGTCATCGTCCTCGGTGCGCAGGTGCGCGACGGCAAACCCCGGGAGTACCTGGCCGGACGCCTCGACGTCGCCGTGCAACTCGTGCAGGACGGCCGCGCACGCGCGGTGCTCGTCTCGGGCGACGGCAACGGCCGATCCGGCGACGAGATCGCGGCGATGACAGACTACCTGATCGAGAAGGGCATCGACCGCAGTCGGATCGTCGGCGACCGGTACGGGCTCGACACCTACGACACGTGTGCGCGGGCCGTCCATACGTACGGTGTGACCAAGGCGCTGATCGTCACTCAGGGTTTCCACGTCCCCCGGGCGGTGGCGCTGTGCCGCGGTGCGGGGATCGAAATCGCCGGCGTCAACGCCGGATGCGAGTGCCGCCCGATCACGATGGCCAGGAACACCGTGCGCGAATCGCTGGCCCGGCCGAAGGCCGTCCTCGACCTGCTGTCCGGCCGCGATCCCGTGGTGGTCTCCGAACCCGAGGACTCGCTCGGGAAGGCACTCACCGCCGAGGACTGACGTCGAACCGCCGCGGTGGGGATGCGCTCGTCGGTAGGCTTCTCCCGTCGACGATCGGGAGGCTCACGATGGTTGGTGCAAGACCGGATCCCGGTCCGCGTGAAGTCCGGAAATGGCGTCGTTACCTCGCCGACGAACGCGCCGAGGCCGCCGTCTACCGCGACCTCGCGAAACGTCGGACCGGTGAGGAACGCGAGATCCTGCTGGCACTCGCCGACGCCGAGGGACGACACGAGGCGCACTGGCGCGGACTGCTCGGCGAACACGTCGGCAAGCCCGTGCGCGGTGACGTCCGCACACGCATCCTCGGTGTGCTGGCCCGGCGGTTCGGATCGGTGTTCGTGCTGGCCCTCGCGCAGCGCGCGGAGACCCGGTCGCCGTACCCGACCGATGTCGACGCCACCCGCGCGATGGGCGCGGACGAGCGCATCCACGAAGAGGTGGTGCGGGCGCTGGCCGCGCGGGGACGAAATCGTCTGTCCGGCACGTTCCGGGCCGCCGTGTTCGGTGCCAACGACGGACTGGTCAGCAATCTCGCCCTGGTGCTCGGCATCAGTGGCAGCGGCGTCGACAATCACATCGTCCTCCTGACCGGGCTCGCGGGTCTGCTCGCGGGCGCGTTGTCGATGGGCGCAGGCGAGTACGTCTCCGTGCGGTCGCAGCGTGAACTGCTCGAGGCCTCGGCGCCGGGGCAGGGCGCCCGTGAGGCGGTGCCCCTCCTCGACGTCGATGCGAACGAACTCGCACTCGTGTACCGGGCGCGGGGCATGCCCGCGGAAGACGCCGAGAAACGCGCGGCGGACGTGCTGCGGAGAGCCGTTCAGCCCGAGCCCGTTTCGAGTCCGGAGGCCGTCGACGAGCACGAGGCCATCGGCACCGGACTCGGTGCGGCCGCCGCGAGTTTCTGCTTCTTCGCGTCCGGTGCCGTGATTCCCGTGCTGCCGTACCTCTTCGGGATGGAGGGCACCGCCGCCCTCGTGGTCGCCGCCGCGCTGGTCGGCATCGCGCTGCTCGGTACCGGTCTCGTGGTGGGGTTGCTGTCCGGCGGGCCGCCGGTGAAACGGGCGTTACGCCAATTGGCGATCGGGTACGGCGCAGCCGCCGCCACCTACCTGCTCGGCATGCTGTTCGGAACCGGCGGCTGAGCGGCTCCGCCGCCCGTGCGCGGTTGACGAGTGCAGGGACTCGTCAACCACGCACGAGCGCGCAGCGCGTATCGGGACGGAAATGTTACCGCCAGGTATGGCGTGTGGTAACCGGCGAGCGTCGAGAGGCGATGTTATGTTCCCCCCGCCGGGAGTGGCCGGAGTTGACGGAGGGGTCGGGGATGTCGAAGAGGTGGGTCGCGTCGTTCGCGGCTGTGGCGATCGGTTCGGGCGTGATCGCCTACTCGAACCAAGGCGCTGCCGTCGCGGAACCCGAGACCGTGTCCAACGGAATCCCCGGCAGCGGTCCGTGCGCGAGCGAGGTGTCCAACGAGACGCACTCGCTCATCCCGGAGAAGCTCGAGATCCCGATCCCGTACCCGAAGATCACGACGGTGCCGTATCCCGCCCCGGTCACGGACCCCGTCCGCGTCTCGCAGGCGTTGCCCGCCGACACGTGCACCGATCCGTGCCCCGACCTCACCGAGGAGACCGACCAGACCCCCGGGAACCTGTCCAGTGTGCTGAACATTCCCGACGTCAGCGTGAAGTTCACACCCTTCCACTTCGGTATCCCCGTCCCGGGCGCCGACATCCAGTTGCCCCCGCCGCCGCCCCTCGTGCACCCCGTGACCGAGGACGCGCCCCGCAGCCCGGCCCCGGCAACCCCGAAGGTCGGCGACGTGACCCGTGTAGCCAAGGTGACCGGGTCCGGTTCCGTCAGCCGCACCGACAAGCGTTACCAGGTCAACGGCACCGACCTCGGCATCATGTGGGAGAGTGCGCCCGACCAGATCGCGGTCGCGTTCGGCGACACGGTCGGCAAGGGATTCCAGCCCCCCGGCGGCCAGGGCGACGACTGGCGCAGCAACGTCCTCGGTTTCAGCTCCGACCGCAACCTGTCCGACGGCATGAGCCTCGACAGCATGGTCCAGGACAGTCGCTGCCACGCGGCCGAACTGCTCGACAGCCGCAAGCTCGACAACGTGGAGATCACCACCATCCCGACGTCGGGATTCGCCGTCGGGAACCGGCAGTACATGAGCTACATGTCGATCCGCACGTGGAACAGCATCCCCGCCACCTGGTGGACGAACTACGGCGGCATCGCCTACTCGGACGACGGCGGGTCGACGTGGACCAAGGACCCGTACGCCAAGTGGGACAACATCTTCGGGGTCACCAAATTCCAGGTCGCGTCGATGGTCCCCGCCGGCGACTTCGTGTACATGTTCGGCACCCCCAACACGCGGCTCGGTGCCATCGGCCTGGCCCGCGTCCCGGCCGCCGACGTGCTGAACACGTCGGCGTACCAGTACTGGCAGAACGGCAACTGGACGCCGGTCGGCGGCTACACGGAGGCGACGCCGATCGTGGACGCCCCCGCCGCCGAGTTGTCCGTACGCTACGAGGAGGCCACCGGCAAGTGGCAGATGGTCTACCTCGACACGTCCAAGGCGGCCATCGTTCTCCGTGAGTCCGACTCGCCGCAGGGCGTCTGGTCCGACGGCGCGCCGATGGTCAGCGCCGCCGAATACCCGGAACTGTACGGCGGTTTCATCCACCCGTGGTCGAGCGGCAACGACCTGTACTTCACCATGTCGACGTGGTCCGACTACAACGTCTTCCTGATGAAGGCGGACGTGGGCGGCTAGCGGAGGGCCTACAGCAGGCCGTGGCGCGGCGGGACGGTGCCCGAGAGTGTCCACCGGCCGATGTGCTGGATCTTCCACCGGGTGGGGTCGTGCAGCGTGTGGGTGCGGGCGTCGCGCCAGTACCGGGACAGGTTGGACGTGTCCGACGCACTGCGGGTGCCGCCGAGTTCGAACAGCACGCTCGACGCCTCGAGTGACGCCCGTGCGGCCGCGACCTTGGCGGCTGCGGCGTCGATCGACGCGGCCGCGGCGGTCTGCTCGGTCAGCTCGCGTCTGGCTGCGTCGATGCTGCGCGCACCCTCGCGGAGGAGTGCCGTCGCGGAGCGGACGCTGACCGCCGCCTCGCCGGCCAGCTGGATCAGCAGGGGGTCGTCGACGGCGTCGGTGACACCGGCCTCGAAGTAGGGCCGGGCCCGGCGTGCCTGTCGCGCACCTTCGTTCAGGGCTGCCGCGGCGATCCCGGCGTCGAGGGCGGCGTGCAGGATCTGGGCCTGCGAGCCGTACGTGGTGGGTGTGTCGAAGATGGGGGAGAACGGTACGACGTGGAACGCGGTCACCCGGACGGAATCCAGGGTGACGGTTCCGCTCGCCGTCGTCTTCTGCCCCATGCCGTCCCAGTCGTCGACGATCGACAGTCCCGCGGCCGCGCGCGGCACGTAGGCGACGGCCTTGGCGGGTGTGCCCGTCGGCGTGATCTGTCCGGGAAGCGTGGCCCGCACCGCGATCCAGTCGGCGAACAGGGCGCCGGTGCTGTAGTACTTGCGACCGTCGACGACGAAGTCGTCTCCCTCCTTCACGAGGGTCGTGTCGTCGACGTCGATCGTCTTCGTTCCGCGCTCGCTCTGGGCGTTGGCGAACTGCCGGCCCGCGAGCACCTCGGAGTAGAAGAAGTCCTGTTGGGCGGGGGTCCCCTGCCGGCGCAGCACCTCCAGGAACGTGTAGTGGCTGTGCGGGATCTGCGCGATGCTCGGGTCGCCCTCGGCAAGAAGGCGGAACACCTCGGTGAGGGTCTCGGTTCGCACGTCGATGCCGCCGTGCTCGACGGGAACGCCGAGCGCGAGAAGCCCGGAGGCGGCCAGTGCGCGGACCTGTTCGAACGGCAGCTGCCGCCCGGCATCGCGAGCGGCTGCCTCCTCCGCGAACTGTGCGGCGAGATCGGCAGCGACGGTGAGGGCTTCGGCCTCGTCGCTGATGCGGTGGGCGTTCTGGACGGCGGTCATGGGTCTCCGTGGGTCGGCGGTGCGGACGCACCGAATCCGGCTACCGGTCGAACGGCAGCCGGACTCGGAATTCGGAACGTCTAGGTGTACCAGGTGGGTTCGGGCAGTTCGCCGGCCAGCAGATGACTTCCGACCTCGCGCCTCTTGTACGCCACGGGATCGTGCAGCGTGTGCGTCCGCGCGTTCCGCCAGAAGATGTCGAGGCCCACCGTGTTCGAGGTGGCACGCGCACCCGTCAGTTCGAACACCCTGGTGCCGATCTCGAGCGCGACGTCGGCGGCTCGGATCTTGGCCGCGGCGATCCGCACCGCGAGCTCCCCGCGGGCCTGCTCCGTGAGGTTCTCCCGCGCGTCGTGGAGCACCGCGTTCGCTTCCCGGTTCACCTGGTCGACGAACGCCTCTGCCGCCCACAACTTGGACTGCAGGTCGCCGTAGCCCTCGCGCAGGTACCACTCGTCGGTCGCGAGTTCCTTGTCGTCCCCGCCGTACGGCCACGGACGCGTCCGGGTGCGGGCGTACTCGGCGGCGGTGTCGAGCGCGCCGCGGGCGATGCCGACGTAGAAGTTGGCGAACACGATCTCGAGTGCCGGAAAGTTCAGCGTGTTGTAGACGAGGGGCTGAAACTCCTTGTCCACGAATCCGGCTGCGCCCGACCAATCCACCTCGACGTCGTTGATCTCGACCGAGCCGGAGTCGGTGAGGCGCTGCCCGAGATTGTCCCAGTCGCCCCGGAACACGATGCCGTCCTGCGCCGTCGGCACGATCGCGAACACGTGGGTGGCGGTTCCCTCGATGATGCCCTCGAGCACGGTGAGGTCGGTGGCGCGGCCGCCCGTCGAGAACGACTTCACCCCGTTGTAGACGAGGGTGTCGCCGCGGTCGACGATGGTGAGGTCGGTGTCGCGCGGATTGACCGCCCCGCCGAAGAAGAAGCGGTTGCTCGTGTACAGCTCCTCGACGGCCCCGATCTGCGGTTCGGTGCCCACGAGACGCACCGCCCACGCCCACAGGTAGTGGTAGCCGAGGAGCTGCCCGATCGATCCGTCGCCGCGCGCGATCTCGCGGACCACCTGGTAGGCGGTCTCCCACGGCTGCCCGCCGCCACCGAATTCGGCGGGCCCCAGCAGGGTGACGAGTCCGCTGTCCTTGAGGAGCTGGACTTCCTCGAACGGCGGGGCACCGGCGCGGTCGCGTTCGACGGCGTCGCGGGCGAGGATCGCGCTCACCTCACGTGCACGTGCGACCCAGCCTTCGGCGGTGGCCGGAGCGTCCGCCCAGGCCCTCTGTTCGGTGGTGACGGTCATGCTTTTTCTCCCTGTGCGCTCGGTGCGGTGCCGATGGCCCACACGTAGACGGGTTCGGTTCCGTTGATTTCGAAGTCGCCGACGACCTTGGCCTTGAACACCGTCGGGTTGTGGCTGGCGACGGTGCGTGCGTTTCGCCAGAAGCGGTCGAGGTCCCAGTCGCGGCCGACCCCGGACGCGCCGAGTGCGTCGAAGATCTGGGCGGTGGCGGGGACGACGAGTGCGGTGGACGAGATCTGGCCCTGCGCCGACGCGATCTCGGCCGCGATGTTGGCGGACTTCTCCTCGTCCGGGCTGCCGGTGAACGCGGCCTCGTACGCCCACTGTGCGGGTTCCGCGGCGTGCAGTGCGATCGCCTCGGCGGCGTGCGCGGCGGCCGATACCTCGCCCACGACCTGCTGGATCTGCGCATCCTGCGCGTAGGTGGGGGCGTTGCCGTGACTGAACGTGCGGGTGCGGGCCGCGACCCGGCGGGAGATCGCCTCCGTCGCCGCCCGCGCGATTCCCGCCAGCGTCGCCAGGTGGAACAACTGGTAGAACGCGGTCTGGTACTTGAACCGGGTGGAGAAGTCGAAGATGTTCTCCGGCAATACGAGAGCGTTGTCGTACGTCGAGGTGCCGGAGCCGGTGGTCTGCTGACCGAAACCGTTCCAGTCGTCGCTGTGGGTGACGGCCGGCTGACGCGCCTCGACCGCGGCGATCACGAACGCACCCGTGTCGGTCCGTTGGGAGTACAGGTCGATCCAGTCGGCGAAGATCGACCCGGTGCTGTAGTACTTCTTGCCGTTGGCCACGAAATGGGACTCGCCGGGGACGGGGGAGACCTTGGTGTTTGCCTCGCCGAGGGCCACGTCGCCGATCTCGGTCCACGCGTTGCCGACGAGCTGACCGTCGGCGAACCGGCGCAACCACGTGTCGCGGTCGGGGCCGTCCGCGGCGACCAGCCGGTCCTCGACGAACGCGAAGTGTCCGCGCAGTGCCTGCGTGATGTTGGAATCCGCAGCGGACAGTTCGACGAGCAGTCGGAACAGTTGGGGAATGCTCGCACCCGAACCGCCGTGTGACGTCGGCACCCGCACCGCCCCGAAACCGGCCCGCTTCAGGGCGTCGATCTGCTCATAGGGAAGGACGTGGTCGCGCTCGCGTTCCACCACCCCCTCGGCGATGTCGGCGAAGATCGGACGGAACTTGGCGGCGAGGGTGGGATAGTCGGTTTCGCTCGCGATCGGTTGTGCAGCTCTTCGTTCCTGTACGGCTGTCATGCCGTCGAACCTCACACGGGCCCGCGAACCGAGTGAAGGGTTGGACGCGCTCTGATTAGAAGGGTGGGCGCGGGCACGGCGGGCGGGTTGCATGCTGGGTATGTCAACCGAACACATCGCTGAGCAGATCAAGTTCGCCTACTGGGTGCCCAACGTCAGTGGCGGGCTGGTCACGTCCGACATCGAACAGCGGACCAGCTGGGACTACGAGTACAACAAGAAACTCGCCCAGACCGCCGAGAACAACGGGTTCGAGTACGCGCTCAGCCAGGTCCGGTACGAGGCCAGCTACGGGGCCGAATTCCAGCACGAGTCGACCAGCTTCAGCCTCGCACTGCTGCTGGCCACCGAACGGCTGAAGGTGATCGCCGCGGTCCATCCGGGCCTGTGGCAGCCCGCGGTCCTGGCGAAGCTGGGCGCCACCGCCGACCACCTGTCGAACGGCCGGTTTGCCGTGAACGTCGTGAGCGGATGGTTCAAGGACGAGTTCACCCACCTCGGGGAGCCGTGGCTCGAGCACGACGAGCGGTACCGGCGCAGCGCCGAGTTCCTGCAGGTTCTCCGCAAGATCTGGACCGAGGACGACGTCGATTTCCGCGGCGACTTCTACCGCATCCACGACTTCACGCTCAAGCCGAAACCGCTGAACACGCCCGACCGGCCGAATCCCGAACTGTTCCAGGGCGGCAACTCCGCGGCCGCGCGGGAGAACGCGGGCCGCTACTCCGACTGGTACTTCAGCAACGGCAAGGACTACGACGGCATCACGGAGCAGATCGTCGACGTGCGCCGGGTGGCGCGCGAACACAACCGGGAAGTGAAGTTCGGGCTCAACGGATTCATCATCGCCCGGGACACCGAGAAGGAGGCGCGGGACACCCTCCGCGAAATCATCGAGAAGGCGAACAAGCCGGCGGTCGAGGGATTCAGGTCTGCCGTCCAGCAGGCCGGGGCGTCCACCGCCGACAAGTCGGGGATGTGGGCGGACTCGACGTTCGAGGACCTCGTCCAGTACAACGACGGGTTCCGCTCCCAGCTGATCGGGACACCGGAGCAGATCGCCGAACGCATCGTCGAGTACCGCCGCCGCGGAGTCGATCTCATCCTGGGCGGTTTCCTGCATTTCCAGGAGGAGATCGAGTACTTCGGCGCCAACGTGCTGCCGCTGGTCCGCGAACTGGAGGCCGCCGACAGGCTCGCGCCCGTGAGTGGTTAGCGAGTCCAGGGACTCGTCAACCACGCACGGGCGGCGGAGCCGCCTACAGCGCGCGGGCCAGCGCCCGACCTGCGGCCCGGCCGGAGAAGATGCAGCCGCCGAGGAAGGTGCCCTCGAGTGCGCTGTACCCGTGGACGCCGCCACCGCCGAATCCGGCGACCTCACCGGCGGCGTACAGACCCTCGAACGGTGTGCCGTCGGGCCTGATCACCTGCGAGTCGAGGTTCGTCTCGAGGCCGCCGAGGGTTTTGCGGGTGAGCAGGTGCAGCCGGACCGCGATCAGGGGTCCGTTCTTCGGGTCGAGCAGCTCGTGCGGGCTCACGACGCGGGTGATCTTGTCGGCCAGCAGGTTCCGCGCGTTGTGGATCGCCATGATCTGGAAATCCTTGCTGTAGCTGTTCTTCACCTCGCGGTCGCGGGCCACGATCTCGCGTTCGAGGTCCTCGTACTTCAGCGGTGCATCGGGGGTCAGGGCGTTCATGCCGTCGACGAGGTCGCGGAGATTGTCGCGGACCACGAAGTCCACCCCGTGCTGCTTGAACGCCTCGACGGGACCGGGCGCCCCCTTCTTGAGGCGTTCGGCGAGCAGTTTGAAATCGCGGCCGGTGATGTCCGGGTTCTGCTCGGAACCCGACAGCGCGAATTCCTTCTCGATGATCTTCTGGTCGAGGACGAACCACGTGTGGTGGTGGCCGCTGTTCATGATGTGGTCGAGGGTTCCCATGGTGTCGAAACCGGGGAAGTTGGGGCTGGGGAGGCGTTTTCCGTTACCGTCGAACCACATCGACGACGGGCCGGGGATGATGCGGATGCCGTGGTTGGGCCAGATCGGGTCCCAGTTCTGGATGCCCTCGGTGTAGTGCCACATGCGGTCGCGGTTCACGATGTTGCCGCCGGCGTTCTCGGTGATCTCGAGCATGCGGCCGTCGACGTGGGCGGGAACGCCGGCGAGCATGTTCTCCGGTGCCTTGCCGAGCCGGGCGGGCCAATTC
Organism: Rhodococcus jostii NBRC 16295; assembly: GCF_001894825.1. Lineage (GTDB taxonomy): Bacteria > Actinomycetota > Actinomycetes > Mycobacteriales > Mycobacteriaceae > Rhodococcus_F > Rhodococcus_F jostii. Next base: position 147,111 of record NZ_BCWY01000004.1, read on the forward strand.
TTCTTGACCAGTTCAGGATTGCCGCCGATGCCGCCGGACGTGACGACCACCGCCTGCGCCGAGAACTCGAATTCCCCGACCGCGGTGCGTGAACTCTTCACGCCGCGCGCTTCGGTGGACGATTCGAGGACGGTGCCGCGCACGCCGGTGGCCGCGCCGTCGGTGACGACGATCTCGTCGACCTGGTGACGGTGCTTGAACGTGACGAGTCCCCGCTTCGATGCGGCGAGGACGCGGGTGAGGAAGACCTCGACGACCCCCGGGCCGGTGCCCCAGGTGATGTGGAATCGCGGGACGGAATTGCCCTGTCCGAGAGCGGATCCGCGTCCGCGTTCCGCCCACCCGACGTTCGGCATCAACCGCAGGCCGAGGTCGTGGAGGTACTGCCGCTTCTCGCCGGCTGCGAATTCGACGTACGCCTGCGCCCACAGCCGCGGCCACTGGTCTTCGCGCTCGCGATCGAAGGCCGCGGTGCCCATCCAGTCCTGGATGGCCAGCTCGTACGAGTCCTTGATGCCGAGGCGTCGCTGTTCGGGGCTGTCGACGAGGAACAGGCCGCCGAGCGACCAGAAGGCCTGCCCGCCGAGGTTCGCCGAACTCTCCTGATCGACCACGAGGACCTTCCGGCCCGTCTTGACCATCTCGTGGGTGGCGACGAGTCCGGCCAATCCTGCGCCGACGACGATCACATCAGCCTGTTCGGTCACGAGGACACCTCTTTCCGGTGTGTGTGGGTGTGGGTGGTGTCGGGTTCGGTGTACGCGGCCACGACGTGGGTGAACAGTTCGAGACGCAGTTCGCGGGCGGAACGGTCGTCGTTCTCGATCAGGCACTGGACGCTCGTGCCGTCGTGCAGGGCCACGAGCGCGCGGCCGAGGATCCGGGGATCGCCGACGACGCGGCGCCCGAGCCGGTGCAGTGCCTTCTCGAGGATCGGCACGATGGTGTCCAGGATCGTGTCCTCACGGGCCGCGAGGGCCTTCTTCAAGGAAGGGTTGCGCAGGGCGTGGGCGGTGAATTCGGCGTTGATCCGGTACCACTGGTCGTCGACGGGGACGACGCCGAGCACCAGTTCCGTGCCGGTACGGAGTTTTTGGTCGGGGGTGAGCCCGGAGAGGTCGATGCTCGACGAGTCGGCGGCGAGCCGGATCTGCGCGAGCATCGCGCTGGAGCGCTGTTCCCACATGGCGAAGAACATCTCGTCCAGCGACGCGAAGTTGGAGTAGAAGGCGCCGCGGGTGTAGCCGCCGCGCTCGCAGATCTGCTCGACCGTCGACCGTCCGAAGCCGTTCTCGGCGAACACCTCGACCGCGGCGTCGAGCAGACGCCGACGGGTCTGGCCTCGCCGTTTCGTCACCCGCGGGGGTGTGGCGGTGGCAGGCGCGGAGGAGCGCGCCGGTGACGTCGGCATGGTTGCTCCTCCGATCGGGTCGACAGCAGTGTTCGATACACTAGCGTATCGGATACACGAGCGTATCGAACTCGGCTATCGGAGCCCGTTCGGCAAGGCCAGAGGTCCCTGCGGTCTCAGAGGTAGAGGTCCTGCTTCCGGATCAGGGAAGTCGCGACGACGCTGACCACCGAGGTGGCGACCAGGTAGCCGCAGGCCAGCCACGGGGTTCCGCCGCCGGCCGCGATCAGGGCCGTGAGGATCATCGGCGTGATGCCCGACGCGTAGATCCCGGAGAACTGGTACACCACAGACAGGCCCGTGTAGCGGATCTCGGTGGGATACAGGCTCGCGTACAGAGTGCCCTGCGCCCCGTAGAAGAGCGCATGGACGACACCGAACACGAGCACCATCGCGACCCCGAACAGGACGAGGTTCTCCGTTCCGAACAGCGCGAACGCGGGGAACACCGCGAGTCCGTAGGCCCCGATCCCGATGAGGTAGATCCGCTTGGCGCCGTACCGGTCGACCAGCAGGCCGGAGAACGGCAGGAGCACGGCCATGACCGTCGCGGCGACGGTGACGACCAGGAGGACGGGAATCTTCGCGAACTCAAGGTTCTTGGTGGCGTATGTGATCGCGAAGACGCCCCAGGTGTTGAACGCGGCGCCCTCGCCCCAGCGGGAGAGCAGTCCGAGGATGCTGCCCCGGCGCACCCGTCCGCGAAACACGTCCTTCAGTGGGGCGGAGGAGCGCTTCTCGAGGTCGTGGACTTCCTGGAACGCCGGCGTCTCCTCGACCTTCAGCCGGACCACGAAACCGACGAAGACGAGAATCAGGCTCAGCAGGAACGCGATTCGCCACCCGTAGGTCAGGAACTGGGCGTCGTCGAAGAGCACTTGCAAGGCGGCGAACACGCCGGTGCCCAGGGCAAGTCCCAGCGCCAGACCGATCTGGGGGATGCTGCCGAAGATGCCGCGTTTCTTCGCGGGGCTGTGTTCGACGGCGAGGAGCACGGCGCCCGCCCATTCACCGCCCAGAGCGAATCCCTGCAGGACGCGCAGCAGGAGCAGGAGGATCGGCGCGATCACCCCGACCTGCGCGGCGGTGGGCAGCACGCCCATCAGGGCGGTGGCGACGCCCATGATGAACATGGTGAGCGCGAGCGTCTTCTTGCGGCCGATGCGGTCGCCGATGTGGCCGAAGACGACTCCGCCGATCGGTCGGACCACGAACCCGACCGCGAACGTGGCGAACGCCAGCATGGTGCCGACGAACGAACTCTGGTCGGGGAAGAACAACTGGTTGAACACCAGGCTCGCGGCCGTGGCATAGAGGAAGAAGTCGTACCACTCGACTGTCGTACCCAGAAGGCTGGCGGCGACGACGGTCCGGAGCCGCTTGCGCCGCTCGAGGTCGGATTCCGTCGCGGATGTGTAAGGGGGATCGGACAGCGTAGTCATAGCGCCGCGACGCTATGACCTTTCACTCCGGCGGCGCACCGGTCCGAATCACCGTGATCGAAACCCTCGCGCCGCGGCCCGCCCGGTGATGAACTGGATGGTGCTGCCCAGCTGTCGTCGACAAGAGGATCGCGCGTGTCTCTGCATTTCCACTGGTTCCTTCCCACCTACGGTGATTCCCGCAACCTGATGGCCGGCGGTCACGGGAGTTCCATGGCAGGAGACCGCCCCGCGACCCTTCGCTACCTCAACCAGATCGGCGCGGCGGCGGAGTCGAGCGGGTTCGAGTCGGTCCTGACGCCCACCGGTGCGTGGTGCGAGGACGCCTGGCTGACCACCGCCATGATGCTCGAGACCACCGAGACGCTGAAGTTCCTGGTGGCGCTGCGGCCGGGACTGCTCAGCCCCACGCTGGCCGCGCAGATGGCGTCGACGTTCCAGTGGCAGTCGCAGGGCCGACTGCTGCTCAACGTCGTCACCGGCGGCGAGGATCACGAGCAGCGCACGTACGGCGACTACCTCGACAAGAACCAGCGCTACGCCCGCTGCGGCGAATTCCTCGACGTCATCCGGAAGCTGTGGGCGGGAACCGGCCCGGTCGACTACACGGGCGACTACATCCGGGTCGAAAATGCTCAGCTGCAACGCATCCCCGACCCGGTGCCGCCGATCTTCTTCGGCGGTTCGTCGCCGGCCGCGGGCACCGTCGCGTCCCAGTTCGCCGACACCTACCTCACCTGGGGTGAGCCACCCAGCGCCGTCGCCGCGAAGATCGCCTGGATCCGCGACCTCGCCGACGTCCAGGGACGCACACTCGACTACGGCATCCGGCTGCACGTGATCAGCCGCGACACGTCCGAGGAGGCATGGGCCGAGGCCGACCGCCTGCTGTCCGCCCTCGACCCGGCGACGGTCGAGCAGGCGCAGCAGAGCCTGGCGCGGTCGGGGTCGGAGGGCCAGCGGCGAATGCGTGAATTGCACGGCGGCGGCAGCGCGTACACGAAGGACGCCGGAGCCCGCGCGCTCGAGGTGGCGCCCAACCTGTGGTCCGGGGTGGGACTCGTCCGCGGCGGTGCCGGAACCGCCCTCGTCGGCTCCCACGAGGAGGTCGCCGACCGCATCGCCGAATACGCGGCACTCGGACTCGACCACTTCGTCCTGTCCGGATACCCACACCTCGAAGGGGCCTACAACTTCGGTGAGGGTGTCCGGCCGATCCTCGAACGCCGCGGACTGGTGCAGTCGCGCACCCACCGTCCCGGCGACCTGTCGGGGTCGACGGCCTTCCTGTCCTCGGGGCGGTAGCCACTGCCAGACTGGGGGCATGGCGTCGACTGCCCGAGTGTCCGCGGAACTGCTCCCGCACCTGCGCCGTGCCCGCGACCTCGCCGACCGTGACTACGCCCAACCACTCGACCTCGGAGAACTCGCGGCGACGGCGGGGGTGTCGAAGTACCACTTCCTCCGTTGCTTCGCGGCGGTCTACGGCCGGACCCCCGGGGTCTATCTCGCGGAGCGTCGCGTCGAGCGGGCCCAGGACCTGTTGCGGGCGACGAACCTGACGGTCACCGAGATCTGCCACCTCGTCGGGTACACCAGCCTCGGGTCGTTCAGCGCCAAGTTCCGTCAGCTGGTCGGCACGTCACCGTCGCTGTACCAGGCGAAGTTCGCCGAGCACGGCGCTCCGCGCATCCCCGGCTGCTACGTGTTCATGCACGGGCTGAGCGATCGGCGCTGAACACCGCAATTTCCGAGAAGCGGCGTCCGTCGTGCCGGACATAGGTTGGTCGCATGATCACCAACGTTTCACTCGTCACCCTGTGGGTCACCGACCAGGACGACGCCAAGAAGTTCTACATCGACACACTGGGGTTCGTCGAGGGCACCGACGTCACGATGGGCGACGGGTTCCGGTGGGTGACGATCCTGCATCCCGACCATCCGGAGCTCGAGGTCACGCTGATGAAACCCGGGCCGCCGGTCGACGCCGACATGGCGGAGGCGATCCGTCGGTCCCTTGCCGCCGGCACGATGGGCGGATTCGGGCTGACCACCACCGACTGTCACGAGACATACCGCGATCTGGTCGCCAAGGGCGTCGAGTTCACCCAGCCGCCGGCCGAGCGGCCCTACGGCATCGAGGCGGTGATGCGGGACAACTCCGGCAACTGGTTGGTGCTGGTGGAGAAGCGGGAGTACACCGGAGAATCCTTCCCACACTGAGCGATACGGGTCAGCGCGCGCGGTGGCGTCGGACGGCGTCCCGGTTTGCGCACTTCGGTGAGCAGTACCGCTGGCGGCCGTTGCGGGAGGTGTCGGCGTAGATGGCGGTGCATTCCTCGAGTGCGCAGCGGCCGAGCCGGTGCATGCCGCGGCCGACGAGGTGCAGGGCGGTACCGACGGAGAACAGCGCCTCGAGCACACCGGCGAGGGAATGCTGGTCGTCGCGGTAGTGGAGGTGCCAGCCGTCGCCGGCGTGGTTGGTCAGTCGCGGGTAGGCGGACGCCTTCGTGAGCATGAGGTTCACCTGTTCGGCGCGGGCTTCGTCGCTGGTGGTGTCTGCGATCGACGACCACCGGTCGAGCATCTCGACCACATCCGCGAGGTCGTGGTCGCTGACGGGGAAGTCGACGACGATGCCGGCGTCGACGCACCGGGCTACGAGTTCGCCGGTCGATTCGGGCGGGCGGTTCGTGAGGTCGGCGGCGAGCGTGACCGCGTATTCGCCGTAAGGGTTGAGATGCACAATGCCATTACATCACGCTGGGTGCATGAGCGAACATCACGAACACGACTGGCAGGAAGTATCTCGGCACCGGACGAGCACGGGAGTGGTCACGTACCTCGGCTGCTCGTGCGGTCGATGGCAGTTGTCGCTGGTCGAGTCCTCGCTAGAGGAATCTAGCCATATCTACGTTTGATCGCAGATGTGAATAGATTCGTATACGGATCGCCGGGCGGGCGCACGAGGGTCTGGCATTTTCCACCCGAGGCGCACATAATCACCACGTGAGCCAAGTTACTGTTACTCCGAGTTCACCCATTCTTGCCCAATCGGGAGGGGAGGGTGGCGGTGCGGCATTCGACCAGATCATCGGAATCTCGGTGGCGACGGCGATCATCACCGTGGGTCTGCTGTGGATCGCGTACCTGCACCGCACACGCAAGATCACGTGGCTGCAGACGATCGCCGACGCGGCGGGACGCGCGCTCGACCGGCCCCCGTGGGTGGCGCTGCCGCTCGTGACGTTCGTCGGGACGATCCTCACGGCGTTCTTCGGCTTCATCTGGGACGTCAGCCTGCACATCGGGCGGGGCCGCGACGACGGGCCGCTCGCCAACCCCGCGCACTACTTCATCCTCGTCGGGCTCTTCCTGCTGTTCATCACGGGAATGCTGGCGATGATCCTGCCGCGCGACGAGAAACCCGGTCCGGCGGCGATCAAGATCACCCGTACGTGGTACGTCCCCGTCGGCGGCGTCCTCGTTGCCGGGGCGGGGCTGTACGCGCTCATCGGGTTCCCGCTCGACGACGTCTGGCATCGCATCTTCGGTCAGGACGTCACGCTGTGGGGCCCGACGCACCTCATGCTGATCGGCGGGGCAGGACTGTCGCTGATCGGCGTGCTGCTGCTGGACTACGAGGGCCGGATGGCGACGCCCGGTGAGCCGAAACAGGACAGCAGGCTCATCTGGTTCCTGCGGTGCGGCATGTTCGGTGGCCTGCTCATCGGCCTGTCCGTGTTCCAGATCGAATACGACTTCGGTGTCGAGCAGTTCCGTCTGGTCCTGCAACCGATGATGATCGCCGGGGCGGCCGCGTTCACCCTGGTTACGGCCCGCATCGTCCTCGGACCCTTCGCGGCGATCGTGGCCGTGGCGGTCGCCGGGGCGGTCCGCCTGCTCACGGCCCTGATCGTCGGACCGGTTCTCGGCGCCCCCACCAACGTCTTCGAGTTGTGTCTCGGCGCCGCCGTGCTCATCGAACTGCTCGCTCTCACACCACTGATCAAGAACCGGGTGGCCTTCGGGGCCGTCGGCGGACTGCTGGTCGCGACGGTCGGGCTCTGGCTCGAATCGCTGTGGATCGACGCGGTGTACATCTACCCCTGGCCCACCAGTATGTGGCCCGAGGCGCTGGCGATGGCCGTGCCCGTGGGTATCGCCGCCGGTGCCTGCGGTGCCCTGCTCGGCCGGGTCCTGCGATCCGAGGGTCTTCCTCGCCCGGCGATCAGCCGCACCATCGTGGTTGCCACGGTCCTGGTAATCGCTGCGGCCACGGCCAACGGCCTCATCGCCACCGTCCCGGACAAGGCCACCGCGACAATCGCTCTCACGGAGGCTGCCCCGGACGGCGGCCGGATGGTCGACGCCGAGGTCCGCATCGATCCGCCCGACCTCGCCGGCGAGAATCCCGAATGGGTGTCCATCCTGTCCTGGCAGGGCGGCCCCGGACTGGGCAATGGGTTCACCGTCGACCGACTCGAACGCACCGGGCCCGGCACCTACCGGACCCACGAACCCGTGCCGGCCCACGGAACGTGGAAGACGTTGCTGCGGGTGCAGGACGGGGGCACGATGACAGCCGTCCCGATCTACCTGCCCAGCGACCCGGGCATCGGCGCCGAGGAACTCCCGGCCGTGGCGTCCTCGACCCGCGACTTCGTCCCGGAGATCACCATCCTGCAGCGGGAGCGGAATTTCGATCACCCCTCCTGGTTGTTCGCCGCCGCGTCGCTGGTGGTACTCGTGTGCACGCTTGCACTGGTCACCGCACTGGCGTGGGGAGCGGGCCGGATCAGCAAGTACACGCAGGGGCAGCCGAGCACCGACACCCGCGAGGACGTGAAGGTGACGTGAACCCGGTGAACGACCCGGATGTCGTGTACCTCGCCGATCATTCGGTCCTGCTGGCGATCCCCGCGTTCGTCCCCGCGTTCCTGGTGGCCGGACTGGTGATCTACCTTGCGGTCCGGGACCGCAAGGCGGAGGCCGCGGAGAACGCAGACAAGGCGAAGAACGGCGTGAGCGAGAAAGACGAGGAAAACTAGGTGATCAGGCGGTTGGCCGGACTTGTCGTCATTCCCGCTGTCGCGCTCGCCCTGGTGGCGGGCTGCGGAAGCGAAGACGATGCACCGGCGACGAACGACGGCGTCGTCATCGACGTCGTGATCAAGGGCGGCACGGTCACACCCGGCGACGAGCGCATCGACGCCGCAGTGGGGGAGACCGTCACGGTGCGGATCGACAGTGACGCCGACGACGAACTGCACGTGCACGCCGTGCCGGAGCATTCGTTCGAGATTCACCCGGGAACGCAGGAAACCCAGTTCTCCGTGGATGTTCCGGGCCAGGTGGCGATGGAACTGCACGACGCGGGCAAGACGGTGGCCACCCTGCTCGTGCGTCCATGATCGCTGTTCTCGCGCACGGTCTCGGCGGCTCCACTGATCTTCCGATTCCGTTCACGTACGCCCTGGTCGGGGCCAGTTGGGCGCTCACCGTCTCCTTCGTGGTGCTGGCCTTCGCCTGGCGCACACCGAAACTGGACCCGGACAACCCGGGGCACAGGCTGCCCGCATGGATGACACGGTTCGCCGACTCGCCGATCACGCGAAACGCGCTCGCGGTGCTCGCCCTGGTGTTCGCGGTGTGGGTGGCGCTCGCGGCCTTCTTCGGCCCGTCGGAATCCTCGGAGAACGCCCTGCCGGGCGTGTTCTACGTGCTGCTCTGGGTGGGGCTCGTCGCGGCGTCGCTGGCATTCGGCCCGGTCTGGCGAGTGCTCTCGCCGGTGCGCACCGTCCACCGGGCATTCTGCGCCGTGATCGGCCGATCGCCGACGGAAGGTGATGCGCGCTACCGCGGCTCGTGGGGGTACCGGCCCGCGGTCGTCGGCCTGTTCGCCTTCGTCTGGCTCGAACTCGCCTCCGGCGATCCGGGTTCCGTGGCAGCCGTGCGTACCTGGCTGCTCGCCTATGTCGTGATCACCGCGGCCGGAGCGTTCGCGTGCGGCGAGCGCTGGTGTGAACGCGGCGATCCGTTCGAGGTGTACAGCACGCTGGCGTCACGGCTGTCGCCGCTGAGCCGCGACCGGAACGACGGCCGGATCGTGCTGCGCAACCCACTGGACCACCTGGGTTCGATGCCCGTCCGCGCCGGTTCGGTGGCGCTGATGGCAACGCTGCTGGGCTCCACGGCCTTCGACAGTTTCTCGGCGTTTCCCTGGTGGTCGCGGATGGTGGACGGCATCGGTTCCCCGATCGGTGCCACCCTCGTACGCACCGCCGGCCTGCTCGTCTTCATCGGCTTCGTCGGGGTGTCGTTCTGGTCGGCTTCCCGGGCTGCGGGCGGACTGCGCCCCGAGCAGCGCGCCGCCCTGCCCGGGCAGCTGTCGCATTCGCTGATCCCGATCATCATCGGCTACGTCTTCGCCCACTACCTCACCTATCTGGTGGAGAAGGGGCAGGCAACGGTGATCCTGCTGGCGGACCCGATGGGCCAGGGATGGAACCTCCTGGGCCTCGGGGATGCCGACGTCTCCTATGTCCTCTCCGAGCACCCGGCCGCGACGGCGTCGATCAAGGTGCTGTGCGTTCTCGCCGGACACGTACTCGGAGTGATTGCGGCGCACGACAAATCCGTGCGGGTCCTGCCCCGGGGCCATCAGCTGACCGGACAGCTGGCACTGCTGCTCACCATGGTCACCTACACCTTCGGTGGGCTGTACCTGCTGTTCGGTGGCTGACGGCTCGCCGTGTGTCAGCGTGCGAGGACGACTGCCGCCTCCGCGGTGAGCGAGGCGAACGTGAACGTCTCCTCGAGATAGAGCGTGACTTCGGTGGCGGTGTGGCTGTCGTAGCCGATCGACAGATCCGTGCCGAGGGTCAGCTGGTTGTCGCCGCCACGAGTGGACAGCACGTACCCGCCGCTGATGGCGGGCGCCCAGATGATGTCGCCGGTGACCAGGTCGCGCAGGTGATGGAACACGGGATGTCCCTCGTCACGGGTCTCGCTGACCGCGGTGTACGCGTCGGCGTCGAGCACCACCGAATACGGTCCCTCGACACCGGCGAGGCGCAGCGCCGACAGCGCGGAGGCTACGGCGTCGGGGATCAGCAGCGGATCCTCCGGCAGGCTGAGAACCGGGTTGTCGCTGGACGGTCCGAGCCCGCGGATGCCGGCCTCGTCGAATCCTTGGAAGATCGACTGGTCCTCGGCGAATGCGACGGCTTTCGCGGCATCCTTGACGGGCTGCCAGTCGGAGTCGAGGGAACCGCGGGCGACGTCGTCGACCTCGGCGCGGCTGAGGGTGAACGGGAATCGGAGTTCGACGAGAGGATCGACCTGCCGCTGCTGAGCCCGGATCCTGCTGTCCGAAGTCTTGATCGGGGTGACCCGCCCGAGGTTGTGGGCCGAATAGGAGTATCCGAACGGTCCCGCGACGTCGACGACACGTCGACCCGCGACGTGGCGCTTGAACGTGCGGGTGGCCTCTTCACCGATCTGCTGCCAGGCGGCTTCCGTGACGGGCGCCAGATTGCGGTGCAGATTGCTCGAATCACTCATTGCGATACTCCTTTGAGGCCACCGATTTTCAGGGACAATTCATACGGATCGGCCGCAGCGGGCTCGACCGGTTCTTGTTCTTCGGGTGTGGACTCCGCGGCGGCCGCTTCGCTGCCGAGCGACTCGAGCACCTCGCGGCTCGGCACGAAGAACAACGTGCCGGTGGCCGCTGTGGAGAAGTCGAGGATGCGGTCGTAATTGCCGGGCGGCTCACCGAGAAACATTCTCCGCAACATCAGCTCGGTGACGGCGGGGTCCTTGGCGTACCCGATGAAGTACGTGCCGTACTCGGCGGCGCCGAGGCTGCCGAATGCCATGTTGTCGCGGAGGATCTCGTGTTCGACGCCGTCGTCGTCGACGATGCTGTTGAGGGTGACGTGCGAATTGCTGGGCTGGACGTCGTCGTCGAGTTCGACGTTCTCGAGCTTGGTACGCCCGATGACCCGTTCCTGTTCCTCGGTGCTCAGCGTGTTCCACTCGCTCATCTCGTGCAGGTACTTCTGCACGATCACGTAACTGCCGCCCCGGAAGTCGGGATCCTCGTCGCCGATCAGTGCGGCGTCCGCGGCGTCGTCCTCGGTGGGATTCTCGGTGCCGTCCACGAATCCGAGGAGGTCGCGGGAGTCGAAGTAGCGGAAGCCGTGCACCTCGTCGACGACGGTGGCGGCGGATCCCAGTGCGGAGACGATCTGGCGGCCCAGTTCGAAGCACAGGTCCTTGCGGGCGGCCTTGATGTGGAACAGGACGTCGCCCGGAGTGGACGGCGCGCTGTGCACCGGCCCGGACAGCGGGACGAAGGGATGCAGGCGCGCCGGCTTCGACGACGGATTCACCCGGTCCCAGAATTCCGAACCGACACCGACCACGCACGACAGGGAGCCGGCGAGTTCGCGGAATCCCACCGCCTTGAGCGGCCCGTCGATGCCGGCGATCACGTCGCACACCGTTGCGCGGTCTTCCTCGGACTCTCCGGCGACGAGCACCAGGAACAGGGAGGCAGGGCTGGGCGGAGTGAGGACTGCTTGGGGTGCCAACCTCGCAACTGGGCCTGGCATCGATTGCCTCCGTTCACTTCGACGTACGACGCTGCACTGTCCGGAACCTCAGGTCCCATCTAACCGTTTCGAACCGTCAGGTTCCATTCCATCGGTCCGCCGCGCCGCCCCGGAGCGCCCGGAATCTGTCGGTGGGGGCTCCTATCGTCGAGGTCATGCCATTGTCTGTGTCCGAGCGCGAACAGTTTCTGTCCGAGCCGCACATTGCGGCGCTGTCGGTCTCCGCTGGTGAGAGCCGCGGACCTTTGACCGTCCCGATCTGGTATCAGTACGCCGCGGGAGGTGAACTCTGGGTACTGACCGGCGCCGATTCGGAGAAGGCGCGTCTCATCGAGGCGGCGGGGCGGTTCACCATGATGGTCGAGCGGGTCGACCCCACCGTCCGCTACGTCTCCGTCGAGGGCGCGGTGACGCGAACCGCCCCGGGAACCGACGACATGCTGCGGGAAATCACCCGGCGCTACCTCCCACCTGAGAAGGTTGACGGCTACCTCGACTTCGCCAGGGCCGAACTCGGCGAACAGGTCGCCATCTATCTCCGGCCCGACCACTGGCGATCCGCCGACATGGGGTCTGCCTGACGGTCGACGGCCGGTCGCATCTGCTGCCGATGAAAGCGATATCTGACCCGGTCCAGTCGATAGATGTCGAGCACAGTGCTGTGAACTGAGGAAACGGAAATTCCGCCGCGTAGTCGAGAAAGCGTTTACAAACTCGGTGACGTGGGTCATAGTAGTCGGGTTCCGGCAGTTTCCTTTCACAGTCAGGAGTTCTCGATGGGCATGACCGAACTCGGCACCGAGCGGGCCACCGCGGTGCCGCACGGGTCGGCAGGGCAGCAGCGCCGCCGGGTGATCAAGGCGAGCGCGGCGGGAACCGTGATCGAGTGGTACGACTTCACGCTCTACGGCCTCGCCGCTGCCCTCGTCTTCGGGCCGCTCTACTTCCCCGGGGCAGGATCCCTGGCCGGCACGATGGCCGCCTTCGGGACGTTCGCCGTCGGGCTCGGTGCCCGCCCGATCGGTGGGCTGGTGTTCGCGCACTTCGGCGACCGGCTCGGCCGCAAGCCGATGCTCCTCATGACCCTGCTCGTCATGGGTGCGTCGACGACGCTGATCGGTGCGCTGCCCACCGCGGACGCGATCGGGATCTGGGCGCCGATCCTCCTCATCGTGCTCCGCCTGTTCCAGGGCGCCGGCGCGGGCGCCGAGTTCGCCGGGGCGATCACGATGGTCACCGAATCCACCGACAGCTCCCGCCGCGCTCTCTCCAGCGCGTATCCGGGAGCCGCGATCTACGTCGGGACCGGCGGTGCCACCATGATCTTCGCGCTGCTCACGCTGATGCCCGACGACCAGTTTCTGTCCTGGGGCTGGCGTATTCCGTTCCTGGCCAGCGCCGTCATCGTCCTCGTCGCCGGCTATCTGCGGCTGAAGGTGAACGAGACGGCCGTGTTCACGGAGGCCGCGAAGCACGGTGAGGTGGACCGTGCACCGCTGGTCGAGGCGGTCCGCAACCACTGGCGGCAGATCCTGTGCGGACTGGCCCTGTTCAGCTTCGTGATTCCGTGGGCCTACGTCATGCAGGTCTTCGCGCTGTCGTTCGTGACCAAGACCCTCGGCGTCGATTCCACCCAGGCGCTGATCGGATTGATCGTCGCCGAGTTCTGCGCCATTCCCGTCATCATCGGGTTCGGTCGCCTGGCCGACCGGGTAGGGCGCAAGCCGGTTCTGTTGTCCGGTGCGATCTTCGGCATCGTGTTTCCGTTCCCGATGTTCATGATGCTCGACACCCGGTCGCCGTGGATGGTCGGACTGGCGCTGGTCCTGGGGATCTGCCTCGTCCAGGGCACGACGTCCGGCCCGGGCGGTGCGCTGCTGTCGGAGCTGTTCCCCACCAAGATCCGGTGGAGCGGCATCGCGATCTCCCGCGAGATCCCGGCCGCGGTGGTCGGTGGCACCATCCCGCTGGTCGCCACCGCCCTCGTTGCCGTCGCGGGTGGAACGCCCTGGCTCGTCGCGAGCTATCTCATGGGTCTGAGCGTGGTGGGTCTCATCGGCATCGCCCTGCTTCCCGAGACCCTCGGCCGGAGCGTGGGCTCGCGACAGACCGTCGAGGCCGCATCGTGACGCGTCGCGTCGTGGTGGTCGGCGCCGGGCTCGCGAGCGCCGCGCATCTCACGGCCCTCCGGGCGGTCGGCGCCGAGGTGGTCGGCGTGGTGACGCGCGACAAGACGAGGGCAGCGGCCGCGCGGCGGCTGGCACCGGACGCACGGATCCTTCCCGATGTGGACGCGGCAGCCGGCCTGGACGCCGACACAGCGGTCGTGGTCACACCCCCGTCGAGTCACCTGGCCGTCGCGTCGGCACTGGCCGAGCGCGGCCTGGACCTGGTGATCGACAAACCGCTGGCGGCCTCGTTGCACGATGCGCGGGCGATTGTGGACGTCGCCGAGCGGTGCGGAGTACGGGCCGCGGTCACGCTCCAGCACCGCTACAAGGAGGCGGCGCGACGGGCCCGGCAGCTACTCTCGGACGGCGCGATCGGCGCCCTCCGCTCGGCCACCGTCACCGTTCCGCTGTGGCGCCCCGACTCCTACTACGCCGAGGCCGGACGCGGCACCCGGGACCGCGACGGCGGCGGAGTGCTGATCACCCAGGCCATCCACACCCTCGACCTCTACCTGTCGCTGACCGGACCCGCCCGCAGCGTCGTGGCAGCGGCCTCCACCAGCCGGGGCCGGCTCGAGGCCGAGGACACCGTTCACCTCCTGATCGACCAGGGTTCACTCGCGGCGTCGGTGACGGCGAGCACGGCCGCCTGGCCGGGCGGGGCCGAGACGATCCACCTCTACGGCGACGCGGGACAGCTTCGGCTCGAAGGTGATTCGCTCGTCCGGATCGACGCGGACAGTCGCTCACTCGTCGACGGGACCGTCGACGCGTCCGGGCCGGACCCGCTGTCGATGACGGCCTGGTTCCGGTCGCTGTACGAGGACGTCTTCACCAGCTGGGCCGCAGGCGCGGCACCCCTGTGCGACGCCCGGTCCGGGCTGCCCGTGCAATCGGTGATCGACGCCGCCTACAGGTCCGCCGCGGCCGGCTCGACGCCGGTCGCCATCTCGCAGGAAAGGGAAAGCGCATGTCAGTCTTGAGTATCCGGGTCGACGGCCCGAACGACTATCGCCTCGACCACGGTGACGCCGCGGCGCCCGGTGAGGGAGAGGTGCTCGTCGCACTCGACTCGGCCGGCATCTGCGGCGGCGACCTCTCCCACCTGCGTGGCCGGAACGCGGTCGCCGCATACCCGACGGTGCTGGGCCACGAATGCGCCGGACGGGTGTCGCGGGTGGGTCCGGGCACGAGTCTCGCGGTCGGCCAACCGGTGATGGTCTACCCGACCACCGGCTGCGGCCGATGCCGCGCGTGCCGCGACGGCAGGATCAACAATTGTCCGAGCATCCGGGTGTTCGGGTTGTCCGATCCGCGTGGGTGTTTCAGTGAGGAGTTCGTCGTTCCCGAGGCGCAGTGCGTGCCCGTGAGCGACGCGGTGCTGGACCGTTTCGGGGCCCTCGTCGAGCCGCTCGCCGTCGGGGTGCACGTGGTGCGGCGCGGTGGCACGTCGGAGGGCGACACGGCGCTGGTCGTCGGGACCGGCGCGATCGGTCTCGCGACCACGCTGGTGGCCCGGAGCCGAGGCGTCCGGGTGCTCGGCGTCGACCGGTATCCCGAGCGTGAGCAGCCCGCGCGGGCGTGCGGAACGAGCGACTTCACGACGCGGTCCGGGGACGCCCTCGAAGGCTGGGTGCGCGAGCGGGCGGAGTCGATCGACCTCGTCTACGACACGGTCTGCACCGCGGAATCCTCTCGGCTGGCGTTGCAGGTTCTCGCTCCCGGCGGCCGCTACGTGGCGATCGCATCCGCGAAACCCGGACACGAACTGACCCTCGACTACAGCGCGCTCTATGCGCGCGAACTGTCCGTCGTGGCCTGCAGGAATTATGTGCGGCAGGACTTCGTCGAGGCGGCCGAACTGCTGGAATCGGGGCAGGTCGACGCGTCGCCGCTGCACACCGCGACGTTCGGTCTGGACGAGTTCGGCCGCGCGGTCGAGGAACTGGAAACGAACGGAAGCCGGCACGTCAAGGTGCTGCTGACGTCGCGGAAGCTGCTCGGCACCCGCGCGTTGTTGCGCAAGGTGTGAGCTTCGGCGTGATCCGGGGCCACCTTCGCGATACGCTGTAAGCGTTTCCACCCACAGGGTGGCGGACGGTGGTAATGGTGACGAGAGATGCAGAGGCAGCAATGGCTGATCAGACCCGAGTGCCCGCGAGCCGTCGCGTCACGATCAATACCGTAGCCAAGGCGGCCGGTGTCTCGATCGCCACCGTCTCCCGTGTCATGAGCGGCAGCTCGTCGGTGACCCCGGACCTCGCCGCCCGGGTCCACAAGGTCGCCGACGAGCTGTCCTACCGGCCCAGCACCGCCGCCAGGGGCCTCGTCCTCGGGTCGCTGCGGAACATGGGCGTGATCCTGCCCGACCTGGCCAACGCGTACTTCTTCGACGTCGTCAAGCAGATGCACCACGGCGCCACCGCCGACGGCTACCGCATGCTCGTCGCCGACTACTCCGGTGACGCGGCCGACGAACTCGCCACCGCCCTCGACCTGCTCGGTCAGGTCGACGGCCTGGTGCTGCTCTCCTCGAGGATTCCGACGAGTGGTCTGAAGGAACTGGCCAGGCAGTCGACTCCGGTGCTGCTCGTCAACCGGGTGGAGCTGGAAGTCGATCTCCCGATGGTCGCGGTCGACAACTTCACCCCCATGATGGAGCTGTGCGGGCACCTCGCGAAGCTCGGCCATCGACGGATCGTCTACATCAAGGGCTCAGATCTGGCGTGGCAGAACCGCGAGCGGTGGCGGGCCATCGAAATGGCGAAGGTACTCGGGATCGAGGCGACCGCGGTCCCGTCGGACGGCACGATCGAGGGCGGCTACGACGTGGTGGAAGAAGCGCTCACGCACGAGCCGACCGCACTCGTCTGCTTCAACGACCTGACCGCGCTGGGCGCCATCTCGAAACTGCGCGAGCGCGGACTCCGCGTCCCCGATGACATTTCGGTCACCGGCTTCGACGACATCGACATGGCACGCCACCTCGCGCCGCGCCTGACCACAGTGGTGAGCCCGAAGATCGAACTGGGCGACCAGGCGTGGTCGCTGATGCGCGCGGCGCTGAACAACGAGACCACCACGTCGCCGCCGCTGATCCCCGCCGACGTCGTCATTCGCGAGTCGACGGGGCCCGTCTCGAGCTGAGTACGGTCAGACGGCGGAGAGACCGGTGGCCGCCGCGCGCACGGCGGCCGCCGACTCCTCCGACCACCAACGGTCGCTGAGGATCTCGACCTCCACGAGTCCCCGATACCCGGCGTTCGCGCAGTCGGCGACGAATCCCGACATGTCGATGCAGCCTTCGCCGGGCATGCCGCGGCTGCTGAGTTCTCCGTGGATCGGGGTGATCCAATCGGCGAGTTGCACCGAGAACAGGCGTTCGCCGGCCCGGGCAATCTGTTCCGGCAGCGCCGCGTCCCACCACACGTGATACGAGTCGAGGGCGATCCCGACGAGGTCGGAGTCGATCGCCTCGACGAGGTCGTTGGCCTCGCCGAGTGAGGTGATGACCGACCGGTTCGACGCCATCATCGGGTGCATCGGCTCGACCGCGAGCCGCACACCGGCGGCTCGTGCGTACGGTTCGAGTTCGGCGATGCCGTCGCGGACCTGCTGCCGTGCGCCGGCGAGGTCGCGGTGAGCGGCGCCGCAGACCAGCACGAGGCACTCGGCGCCGAGGGTGTGGGCCTGATCGACCGCAACACGGTTGTCGGCCATGGTTTCTCGCCACCGACCGGGCGTCGGCTGCGGAAACATTCCGCCCCGGCAGATGCTGGTGACGCGCAGTCCCGACTGCCGGAGCCGGGACGACGCGTCGGTCAGGTCCACGCCGTCGAGAACGTCCCGCCACAGGCCGACGCCGCCGAACCCCCACTGCTCGGCGAGGGCGGCGACGTCGGTGAAGCCGGCACCCTTGACGGTGACGGAGTTGAGACTGCACTGCGCGAGTTCCATGTCAGCGGATTCCGTGCACGGCGAAGTACGCCGAGGTGCGGGCGGCGGTGAAGTCGGGATCGGTGAACAGGCCGATCGCATCCGCCGCGCGTACGAGTTCGGCGAGATGGGTGAGGCTGCGGCCGGTCTCGAAACCGCCGATCATCCGGAAATGATCCTGCTTGCCGTTCAGGTAGGCCAGCCACGCGACCCCGACCTTGTAGTACTGCGTCGGGGCGGCGAACAGCAGCCGGCTCAGGGTTTCGGTGGGGCCGAGGATGTTCCGGAAGCCCTGCTCGTCACCCGCATCGAGGCGGGCGAAGGCGGCGGAGGCGAACGGGCCGAGCGCGGCGAACGCACCGAGGAGGGCGTCGCTGGTGTGGGTGCCGTCGCCGGCGATCAGATCGACGTAGTTGTAGTCGTCGCCGGTGAACACCCGCACGCCACCCGGCATACGCCGGCGCAGGGCGATCTCGAGCGCCGGATCGAGCAGGGACACCTTGATGCCCCGCACCGTGTCCCGGTGCGCGTCGATGATCTGCAGGACGGTATCCATCGCGGCGTCCGGATCAGCGAATCCCCAGTAGCCGTCGAGTGCGAGATCGAACACCGAACCCAGCCAATGGAGTACGACGGGCCGGGTGGCCGCCGACAGCACGGCGTCGTACACCGAAAGATAGTCGTCGGGTCCGGTGGCGGCGCGGGCGAGGTGCCGACTCGCCATCAGCACCACCTCGCCGCCCGCCGATTCGATCGCCTCGACCTGCTCGAGGTAGGCGTCGCGGATCTCGTCGAGTGACGGGGTGTCGGACTTCAGTTGATCGGTGGCGACTCCGACGACGACCTTGCCGCCGACTGCCCTCGCCTCGGTGAGGGTGCGGACGGCGAGTTCGCGGGCGCCGGCCCAGTCGAGCCCCATGCCGCGCTGGGCGGTGTCCATCGACTCGGCCACCCCGAGCCCCAGCGACCACAGGTCGCGGCGCAGTTGCAGGGTGGCGTCCCAGTCGATCTGATCCGCGGCATTCTCGGCGGAGGCCCGCAGCGGGTCGGCGACCACGTGGGAGGCCGCGTACACCGCCCTGCTGGTGGGCGGTGTGGACCGGGTGCCCAGCCGAGCCGGTGCGTTCACCGTGAGAGTGCTGGTCGAGCCGTCGCGATCGGGCAGCAGGATCGAGGCCATGAAATCTCCTGTAATCGTTTTCTTGATGTTGTGCAGCTCACAATATACTGTGTCAATCACCGAGGTCCATAGCGTTAAAGGGCCGATTGGCAGAATGTAAGCATTTACAGGAGCGGATATGACACAGCCCGGAACGGGTGCCGCGGCGAGGCGCTGGACACCGACCACCGCGACACGAGCCGTGAGCGACATCGCGCCAGGATCGACGATTGCCCTCACCGGTTCCGGGGGCGGAATCCTCGAAGCGGACACCGTCCTGCAGGCGCTCGAGGAGTGCTTCCTCGCGACCGGGTCGCCGAGGGACCTCACGATCGTGCACGCCCTCGGCATCGGCGACCGGGTGCGCCGCGGAACCAACCACCTCGCCCACAAGGGCATGGTCAAGCGGGTCATCGGCGGCCACTGGACGTGGTCGCCGACGATGATCGACCTCGTCCGGAACGACGAGATCGAGGCGTACGCCTGGCCCGGCGGCGCGATCAGTCAGCTGCTGCGGGAGATCGGCGCGCGCCGGCCGGGTCTGATCACGGCCACCGGACTCGACACGTTCGTCGATCCGCGGCACGGCGGGGGCAAGTTCACGCCGTCCGCCACCGAGGACCTCGTCGAACTCCTCACGCTGGACGGTCGCGAGTACCTGCGTTACAAGCCGTTTCCCGTCGACGTGGCCATCGTCCGCGGCGATTCCATCGACCCGTCCGGGAACGTCACCTGCTCGGGTGAGGCGGCCCAACTCGACGCGCTGGCCGTGGCCCAGGCGGCGAAGGCGAGCGGCGGCCGGGTCATCGTCCAGGTGAAGAACCTGCTGGACCGGCCCATCGATCCGCGGCTCGTGCACATTCCGGCGGTCCTGATCGACGACGTCGTCCATGCGCCGAACCAATGGCAGACGTACGCGGGCGAATTCGACCCCGAACTCTCCGGCGACGCGGCGAACTCGGGGTTCGGCGCCGCGGACCACGACCCGATCCGCATGCTGATCGCCCGGCGGGCCGCCGCCGAGGTCCGGGACGGCGACGTCCTGAACGTCGGTTTCGGGGTGTCCGCTCTGGTCGTCGACGCCCTCGCCGAACAGGATCGCCTCGACGACATCACCCTTGCCATCGAGCAGGGGCTGATCGACGGCATCCCCGTCTCCGGCGACCTGTTCGGAGCCGCACGCGGACCGAAGGTCGTGCACTCGTCGATCACCCAGTTCGACCTGTTCTCGGGCGGAATGCTCGACGTCAGCTGCCTGGGCATGGCCGAGGTCGACGCGACCGGCGCCGTCAACGTCAGCAAGATCGGCGGCGGCATCGTCGGGCCGGGCGGCTTCATCGACATCTCCCAGAACTCGCCGCGCGCCGTGTTCTGCGGGACGTTCACCGCCCGCGGACTGGACGTCGAGATCGTCGGGGGCGAACTCGTGATCCGGCGCGAAGGTTCCGTGCCGAAGTTCGTCGACCGCGTCGATCAGGTCACCTACTCCGGCGCTCTCGCCGTCCGGGAGGGACGCGAGGCCGTCTATGTCACCGAACGGGCGGTCTTCGTGCTCACCCGGGACGGCCTCGAACTCGCCGAGATCGCACCCGGCATCGATGTCGACCGGGACATTCTGCCGCACATGGGCTTCCGTCCGATCATCAAGAACCCCCGCCTGATGGACGCGGGGCTGTTCGCCCCCGTCGCCGTACACATCTGAGGAGAACTACATGTCAACCGGACACAGCGTCATTCCGTCGTCGGTGCTCGGCGCCGACGAACGCACGCTCGTCGCCGAATTCGTCGACGAACGGATCCGGCCCGTCGCCACCGAACTGGACGAGACCGAACGATTCCCCGAGGAGATCTACCGGGAGATGGGCAAGATCGGGCTCTTCGGCATCACCGTGCCCGAGAAGTTCGGCGGATTCGGCGGCACCGCGCTCGACTACCTGTTCGTCATGGAGTCGCTGTCCTACGGGTACGCGTCGGTGGCCGACCAGTGCGGGCTCGTCGAGATCCTCGGCAGCCTGCTCAGCGCCTACGGCACACCCGAACAGCAGGAGCAGTACCTGCGCCCGATGCTGTCGGCCGAGAAGCGCTGCGCCTACGCGCTCACCGAACCGGGATCCGGATCCGACCTCGGATCCATCTCCACGCGAGCGGTGCGCAGCGGCGACGGCTGGGTGCTCAGCGGCGAGAAGATCTACATCCACAACGCGCCCGTCGCCGACTTCGCGGTGGTCCTCGCCGTCACCGACCCCGAACTCGGGAAGCGCGGGGGCATCTCCGTCTTCCTGGTGGACGTCGACCAGCCCGGCGTCAGCCGCGCGTACCACGAACACAAGATGGGTCAGCGGGCGTCCCAGGTCGGCGGGCTGGTGTTCGACTCCGTCCAGTTGTCGGCCGACGCCCTCCTCGGCGAGGAAGGCAAGGCGTTCGGCTACATGATGAAGGTGCTGGCCAAGGGCCGTCTCGGCATCTCGGGCCTGAGCCTCGGCATCAGCCGCGCCGCCCTGGACGCGGCGACCCGGCAGTCCCTCGACCGCAGCCAGTTCGGCAAGCCGATCTCCGCGAATCAAGGCATCTCCTTCTCCCTCGCCACCGTCGCCACCGAACTGCGGGCCGGCACCGCGCTGTCGGTCGAGGCGGCGCGGGCGCTCGACAGCGGCGCATCGGACGCCGAGACGCTCTGCTCGATGGCCAAGCTCTACGCGTCCGAGGGATGCGTGCGCCACGCCGACGCCGCCGTGCAGGTGTTCGGCGGCAACGGTTTCATCCGCGGATACGAGGTCGAGCGCCTCTACCGCGACGCCCGCATCACGAAGATCTACGAAGGCACCAGCGAAATGCAGCGGCTCATCATCAGCCGCGCAGTCTTGAAGGGAGCCGCGGCATGAGCGGCGTTGCACGACAAACCCACTCGGTCGACCTCTCCGGGAAGACCGCCATCGTGACCGGTGCGGCCGGCGGGATCGGTTCGGCAATCGCCCGGGCCCTCGCGCGGAGCGGGGCACTCGTGGTGGCGACGGATGCCGACCCGAAGGTCGGCGACGTCGCAGCGGAGTTCGGCGGCCACGGTCTCTGCGGAGACCTCACCGACCCCGAGTTCGGCGCGCGCGCCGTCGACCTCGCCCAGCAGCTGTCGGGGCGCCTGGACATCCTGATCAACGCGGCCGGGATCCAGTTGCGGACCACGGCGATCGACGTGGACGAGGACGGATGGGAACGCCTCCTCGACGTCAACCTGTCGGCGGCCTACCGGTTGACGCGGCAGGCGGCCAAGTCGCTCGTCGCCACCCGCGGCGCCATCGTGAACATTGCGTCGCTGTCCGCGGATCGCGCCGTCGCGGGCATCGTTCCCTACGGTGCGACGAAGGCCGCGCTGACGCAACTCGGCAAGGGTCTGGCCGTGGAACTCGGCCCCCACGGCGTGCGCGTCAACACCGTCTCGCCGGGCTACATCGAAACCCCGATGACGGCGGATGTGCTGGGGCAGGAAGACTTCCGGGCCCAGAAACTGAGCCGGATCCCGTTGCAACGGTTCGCGGACGGCGACGACGTCGCCGACGTGGTGCTGTTCCTCGTCTCCGATGCCGCGCGGTACGTCACCGGGGTGGTCCTGCCCGTCGACGGCGGGTACTCGATCACATGACGAACCTGGCGACCGTTCCCTCGGTCACGTTGAACAACGACGTCACGATGCCCGCGCTCGGGTTCGGCCTGTTCACGATCCCCGACGAGGACATGGACTCCACAGTGTCGCATGCCCTGTCCGCCGGCTATCGCGCATTCGACACGGCCCCGATGTACGGCAACGAGGCGGCCCTCGGGCGCGCGCTGACCCGGGCCGACGTCGATCGGGACGAGATCTTCGTGACCACCAAGATCTCCAACGAGGACCAGGGCTACCAGCCGACACTGGCCGCGTTCGAGGCGAGTGCGGCGAAACTCGGCCGCATCGACCTGTGCCTCATCCACTGGCCGGCGCCGAGCCGCGGACAGTATCTGGAGACGTGGCGGGCACTCGAGAAGCTGTACTACGACGGGCGGGTGCGGGCGATCGGCGTGTCGAACTTCCAGCCCGACCAGCTCGAGCGGCTCGCGGAGATCGCCACGATCACCCCGGCCGTGAACCAGATCGAACTGCACCCGCTGCTCACGCAGACGGCACTGACGGATCTGCACCGGTCGCTGGGCATCCGCACCCAGGCGTGGGCGCCGCTGGCGAGGGGGCACCTGAACGACCACACACTGTTGGCAGCGCTCGCCGCCCGGCACGGTGTGTCGGTCGCGCAGGTCGTTCTGCGCTGGCACCTGCAGATCGGGACCATTCCGCTTCCCAAATCTTCGGCGGCGCACAGGATGCGGCAGAACGCCGAGGTGTTCGGGTTCCGGCTGTCCGCCGCCGAGATGGACGCGATCTCGGCTCTGAACCGGGACCAGCGCACGGGACCACACCCCGATGACGTCGACTGACGCCGGCTCGATGCGGGTGGTGCTGGCCCCGGACTCGTTCAAGGGCTCACTGACCGCCACGGAGGTGGCGGCGGCCCTGGCGGCGGGATGGTCGACGGTCCGACCGGACGACGAGCTGGTCCTGCTCCCGCAGGCGGATGGCGGCGAAGGCACCGTGGACGCCGTCGCGTCCTGTCACGACACCGGTGTGTGGCGTGAGGTGCCGGGCGTGCAGGGCCCCGACGGGCGTTCGATAACCGGACGCTGGCTACTCCTCGAGGACGGGACGGCGGTGGTCGAGCTCGCGCAGATGAGCGGGTTGCCGCTGATGGGGTCGCCGGATCCGGGTGGCGCCTCGACGACCGGACTGGGGCAGGTGATCGTCGCAGCACTGGCGGACGGCGCGAAGGCGCTACATATCGGACTCGGCGGTTCCGCGTCCACCGACGGCGGCGCGGGCGCGCTGCGGGCGCTGGGCGCGAAGCTTCTGGACCGCGACGGCCGGGAGGTCCCCGACGGGGGTGCGGCCCTGACCGATCTCGCCACGATCGACGTGAACTTGCTGATCGAGCCGCCACCCGGTGGCGTCGAACTGCTGACGGACACGACGGCCGTGCTCTGCGGCCTGCACGGCGCCGCGCAGATCTTCGGGCCGCAGAAGGGCGCCGACCCCGCGGAGTGCGACCGCCTGGATCGCGCGCTCGCGAATCTTGCCGGATGTCTCGGCGCACGACTGCCGTGCAGTCCCGACGAACCCGGAGTGGGAGCGGCGGGCGGCACCGGATTCGGGCTGTCGGCCTGGGGCGGCCGGCTGGTGCCGGGCGCCGCCCGCATCGCCGAGCTCACCGGGCTGAGCGCCGAGTTCGGCCACGCCGACGTCGTGGTCACCGGTGAGGGTCAATTCGACGCGACGTCGCTGTCCGGCAAACTCGTCGGCTCCGTGCTGGAGCGGTGCGCGGAGACCGCGACCCGATCGGTGGTCGTCGCGGGCCGCCTCGCGGCGTCGCCACCCGGCATCGGGATCTCACTGTCCGACCTGGCGGGGAGCGCGGACGGGGCACTCGCCGCACCCACGACGTGGTGCCGCGTTGCGGGGGCGGTCGCGGCCGCCCGGCTCACCGGAACTGTGTAACCGATTTCTCACCTGTCCGGCTCGCCCGGACAACCTATGACCACACCATGCAGCGCTTGACTTGTGACGCCGATCACGGTAAGAAAGCGTTTACATTCTTTTTCAGGGAAGTGGACGAACGATGACACGGACGCAACGATCAATCAGGGCGGTAGCCCGGGCCGTCGGCGTAGCCGCGGCAGTCTCCGTCATGGCGAGTTCCGCCATCGCCTGCTCGACGGGATCGGAACGGATCGAGCGGGACGGAGCAGCCGTCGACCGCGGTGACATGGTGATGGTCTCCGAGGTCCGGTCGCTCACCAACCCGTACGAGGCCGCGTGGGTGCAGGGCAGCCGCGCGTACGCCGAGTCGCTGGGCATCGAGCTGAAGGTGATCGTCTACGGCGGCGACTCGCAGAACGCGCTGTCGCAGTTGCAGTCGGTGCTGGCCGCAGGCAAGACCGTGCTGCTCAACATCAACCCGAACACGAGCGCCGACACCCCCGCGATCGTGCGCGCCGTGCAGAACAGCGGCGGGTGCGCGGTCACCCAGTGGAGCAAACCGGCCGATCTGCATCCCTGGGACGTCGGCAACGGGTGGGCGTCCTACGTCGCCTACGACGGCGTCCAGCAGGGCGCCGACACGGGGAAGGCCCTCGTCGATTCGCTCGGCGGCACCGGCGGCGTGATCGCGCTGCAGGGTCTGCTCGCCAACGAGATCAGCCAGACCCGGTTCCAGGGCTTCCAGCAGGCGATGGACGGACAGTTCGGCGTCACCCTGCTCGACGACCAGCCCGCCGACTTCGACCGCAACAAGGCCTACACCACCACGCAGACCCTGCTCAACAAGTACGGCGACCAGGTGAACGGTATCTGGGCCGCAACGGATTCCATGGCACTCGGCGCGCTGCAGGCGGTGCGTGAGGCGGGCCGCGCGGGGGAGATCAAGATCGCCAGCGCCGCGGACGCCACCCCGGAAGGATTGGGCGCCATCGCGAACGGGGAACTGCTCTCCACCTACACGACCGACCCCTACTTCAACGGCGCGATGGGACTGGCGATCTGCTATCAGGCGATGACCGGGGGAATCGACGTCGAGTCGCTGCCCCGCGAGAACCGCGAGTTCTACGTCGACCAGTCGCTGATCACCGCGAGCAACGTCGACCAGTTCCTCGCCGTGCCGACCGACGAGGAGATCGTGCGGTCCGTGCAGGATCCGTACTCCCGCATCACCGGGCCCGTCGCCCGATAACCCCCCCGAATAGCTCCCCGAACACCACCGAACCTCCGAAGGAGTGACCATGTCGACGACCGAAATGACCGGGGAGGTGACGACCCCCGCCGAACCCGCCACACCCGTGCGCACCACGCGACCACGCGTGCGCCGGCTGCTCGCCACCGCCGGCCCGCTCACCGCGCTGCTGGGACTGTGCGCCGTCTTCGCGGTGCTGGCTCCCGGCTTCGCGACAGCGAGCAACGCGGCGGCGATCGTCGAGCAGGCCGCGATTCCCGTGGTTCTCGCGATGGGCGCCACGCTGGTGGTCCTGGTGGGCGGCGTCGACCTGTCGATCGAGGGCGTGATGGCGGCCAGCGGGCTGACGTTCGTCCTCCTCGCGGCGAACAGCGTGAACGGCAACGACCTGGGGCTCCTCGCCGTCCTGCTGGCGCTGGGCGTCGGCCTGCTCTTCGGAGTGGTCAACGGCGTGCTGCACGTCGTCGCCCGGGTGCCGTCGTTCCTCGTCACGCTGGGAACCTGGTTCGTCGGGCTCGGTGTGGCCACCGTCCTGTTCGGCACGAGCACCCCGCAGCTCGCCGACCCGGCCCTCACGGCCTGGGCAGGCGGTCACTGGTTCGGACTTCCGGTCGTCGTGGTGTTCGCGCTCGCCGCCGTGGCCCTGACGGTGCTGCTGTGCAAGGGAACCCGACTCGGCATGCACACCTACGCGATCGGCGGTGACGAGGCGACCAGCCGCCTGGCCGGAGTCCCGGTCGGGCGCACCAAGATCGTCCTGTTCGCCGTCGCCGGGTTGCTGTCCGGGCTCGGGGGAGTGCTCGCCACGATCCGGCTCGGCGTCGGCGACGTGAGCGTCGGTTCGGGAAGCCTCTTCCTCACCCTGTCTGCCGTGGTCGTCGGCGGCACGCTCCTCAGCGGCGGTCGCGGCGGTCCGCTGCACTCCCTGGTGGGTGTGCTGCTCCTGGTGGTCCTCGGCAACGGACTTCTGCTCTCGGGCGCCAGCCCGTACATCCAACAGGGCGCGCAGGGACTCATCATCGTGGTGGCCGTGATCGCCACCGGGTGGCCCGCCCGCAGTCGACTGAGGGTCGTGAAATGACATCTCTCCTGGAACTCCGCAACGTCACGAAGAAATTCGGACCCAACACCGTCCTCGACGACGTCAGCCTGTCGATCGCACCGAACGAGGTCGTGGGGCTGATCGGCGAGAACGGCGCCGGAAAGTCCACGCTGCTCAAGATCCTCGCCGGCGTGCACCGCCAGGACGGCGGCTCGATGCTGCTCGGCGGGCGCGAGGTGAGCTTCGGGAGCCCGGCCGACGCCGCCGACCACGGAGTCGGGGTCGTGCACCAGGAACAGTCGCTGCTGCCGAACCTCACCGTCGGCCAGAACCTGATCCTCGGGCACGAAGGAGACACCGCTCGCGCCGGATTCCTGCGCCGGCGCCGGATTCGTGCCCGCGCCCAGGAGATGCTGTCGGTGGTGGAGTCGACGGTCGACCCGGGCGCACTCACCGAAAGCCTCGGTTTCGCCCAACGCCAGATGGTGGAGGTGGCACGCGCGGTTGCCGGCAGGCAGGTCGACCACTCGCCGCTCCTCATCCTCGACGAACCGACGTCGGTGCTCGAACCGGAGGACGTCGAGGTGCTGCACCGGCGGGTCACCGCCCTGAAGGAACGCGGTTCCGTCATCTTCGTCTCCCACCGTCTCGACGAGGTGCTCCGCTTCTCCGACCGCGTGTACGTACTGCGCGACGGCAAGGTCGTCGGTGAGCGGATCGCGTCGGCGGCAACGGAAGCCGAGCTCTACCAGCTGATGATCGGTAAGGGTGCGGCCGAGGAGATCTACTCGTCGAAGCGCAAGCAGGCAGTCTCCCGGACGGGCACCCCGACGCTGTCGGTCCGCAACCTCACCTGCGGCGGCAAGGCGACGGACGTGTCGCTCGACATCCACGCCGGCGAAATCGTGTCGGTGGTGGGCGTGGTCGACTCGGGCCGCGAGGAGATGGCCCGGGCCGTCTTCGGCGCCGTCCCCATCGACTCCGGGACGGTCGAGATCGACGGACAGCGTTCGGCCCCCGGATCGCCCGCGGACGCCGTGCGGTCCGGTGTCGCCTACGTTCCCGCCGAGCGACGCGTCGAGGGCATGATCGCCGGAGCGACCGTCGCGCAGAACATCGCGACCGTGCACCCGGTGAAGGCGGGTGGCGGGCGGATCTCCTCCGGCGCCCGGCTGGACGAGACGGCGCGCACCTGGATCGAGAAACTCGGTATCCGGCCCGCCGACCCCGACGCCGACATCGCGCGACTGTCGGGTGGCAATCAGCAGAAGGCCGTGGTGGCCAAGTGGATTCTGGGCGACGGACTGAAGGTGCTCGTCCTCGACCATCCCACCCGCGGCCTCGACATCGGCGCGAAGGAAGACCTCTACGCCGTGTTCCGCGACCTCTCCGACCGGGGAGTCGCGATCCTGGTGCTCGCCGACACCCTCGACGAGGCGATCGGTCTCGGACACCGCGTGATCGTGATGCGGGACGGCGAGATCACCGGCGCCTTCGACTCACCGCCCGGGAACCCGCCCAGCAAACTCCAACTCCTCGAGAAGATGATGTGATCGCCGTGGCAACAATAACTTCCACCAAGATGCGCGCTCCCGAGGGTGCGGCGCCGAGCGTGGCGCGGACGACGCGGGACCGGTTGCGGCTGGCCGGACCGTCGGTCGTGCTGGTCGCACTCGTTCTCCTCGTCGCTCTCGCCGAACCGAATTTCCTGTCGATGAACGCGCTGGCCGTGGTCTCGGCGCAGGCGGTCCCGATCCTGCTTCTCGGACTGGGGCAGATGTTCGTCATCCTCACCGGAGGCATCGACCTGTCGGTGGCGGCGCTCGCCTCCCTCGCCACCGTGATCCTGGCGACGGTGATCGGGCCCCTCGGTCCGCTCGCGATCGTCGTGACCCTCGTGGCGCTCACCCTGGTCGGGGCGCTCACCGGTCTGCTGATCGTGTTCGGGCAGGTGCCGTCGTTCGTCGTGTCGCTCGGGGCGCTGGGGTTCTGGGGCGCGGTCGCGCTGGTGGCGTCGGGTTCGACCACCATCTACATCAGCGGGGGCTACGACGCGATCTTCTGGCTCAGTTCGTGGACGGTGCTGGGACTTCCCCTGGCGGTGTGGGCGGGCGTGGCCGTGGTGGCCGCGGTGTTCTGCGCCATGCGGTTCTCGCCTCGCGGCAACGTCTTTCACCTCGTCGGACTGGGGGAGAAGGCGGCGATGATGAGCGGCGTCCGGACCCGTGGCGTCCGGATCGGTGCGTTCGCGCTGTCCGGATTCTTCGCCGGCGCGGCCGGGATCGTCCTGTCGGCCCAGCAGCAGAGCGCCGCACCGCAACTCGCGGATTCGCTGCTCCTGCCTGCCATCGCGGCCGTGCTGGTCGGCGGCTGCGCCATCACCGGTGGAATCGGCGGAGCATGGCGGGTGCTCGTCGGCGCCCTGGTGGTCACCGTCCTCCGCGTCGGCGGCTCGGTGGCCGGCATCGACCCCAGCTTCCAGCAGATCGTGTACGGCGCGGTGGTCATCGTGGCGGTCGCCGCGACCCTCGACCGCAGCCGGCTCTCGATCATCAAGTAAAACTCTGTGTCAGTGTGAGATTCGAAGGAGAACGATGAGTACGACGGCACGCGGTGCGGTGATCCACCAGGTCGGTGGCAAATGGGAGGTCGACGACCTCGTCCTCGCGGAGCCCGGTCCCGGAGAAGTGCGAATCAAGGTGATGGCGTCCGGACTCTGCCACTCCGACGATCACCTCGTCACCGGTGACATCCCCAACACGCTGCCGCTGGTCGGGGGCCACGAGGGTGCCGGTGTGATCGACGCGGTCGGTCCCGGGGTCACCCGGCTCGCCGTCGGCGACCACGTCGCCACCGCCTACCTCCCGGCCTGCGGAACTTGCGCCTGGTGCGCGCAGGGGATGCAATATATCTGCGACACGGGGGCCGGTATGGAGGCTGGTTTCATGCTCGACGGAACGGCACGGTTCGCCACGCGGTCCGGGCAGCCGATCGGCGCCATGCAACGCCTGGGCACGTTCGCGAACTACCTCGTCACGTCTCAGGCCCAGGCCGTCAGGATCGACGACGGCATCCCGTTCGACGTCGCGTGCCTCGTCTCCTGCGGTGTCGCCACCGGCTGGGGTTCCGCGGTGAACGGCGCGGGGGTCCGTCCACGGGACACCGCCATGATCGTCGGGGTGGGCGGAGTCGGCATCAACGC
Organism: Rhodococcus jostii NBRC 16295; assembly: GCF_001894825.1. Classification (GTDB taxonomy): domain Bacteria; phylum Actinomycetota; class Actinomycetes; order Mycobacteriales; family Mycobacteriaceae; genus Rhodococcus_F; species Rhodococcus_F jostii. The sequence goes on from NZ_BCWY01000004.1 coordinate 176,898, forward strand.
GGTCCAGGGTGCGCACCACGCCGGCGCCGCACACGTCGTCGCCGTCGACCCGGTGGCCTTCAAACGCGAACGCGCCCTCGAACTGGGCGCCACGCACGCCTACGCGTCGATCGACGAGGCCATGCCGTTCGTCCGTTCCGTCACCAACGGTCAGGGCGCCGACAACGCCGTCGTCACCGTCGGAGTGGTCGACGGACAGTTGATCGCCGACGCGTTCGGCGCCGTCCGCAAGGAAGGCACGGTCGCGGTCGTGTCGATCGGCCAGAACGAGCCGGGGATCCCGATCAGTCCGCTCGAACTGGTGGTCTACGCGAAGCACCTGCGCGGGGTCCTGTTCGGTAACTGCAATCCCACGCGGGACATCCCCGCGCTGCTGGACTACTACAAGTCGGGGCGGCTGAAGCTCGACGAACTGATCACCCGGCGCTACACCCTGGACCAGGTGAACGACGCATACGTGGACATGCACGCGGGTCTCAACCTGCGCGGCGTCCTGATTCACGAACACTGACGAGGAACGGTTTGAGCATGTCGACAGTCGAAGCAACACAGATCCGTAGCTACGGACACTTCATCGGCGGGCGCAGCGTGCCCCCGGCGGAGACCATCATCGAACGGGTCAGCCCGGCCGACGGCCGCGTCGTCGCCACGTTCACCGGGGGCACCCGAGCCGACGCGGCCCTGGCCGTCACGGTCGCGCGGGAGGCCTTCGACGAGGGCGAGTGGCCGCACTGGACCGCGATGGACCGCGGCCGCGCGCTCCTGCGCTGTGCGGGCCTGATGCGTGAGCACGAGGAACGTCTCGCCCGGATCGACGCCGAGGAGTGCGGCAAGCCGATCACCCTCGCCCGCGGGGACGTCGCGGCGAGTATCGAACTGTTCGAGTACGCCGCGGCGCTGGCCATGACGATGCACGGCGAGGCGCACACCGCGCTCGGCGACGACTGCACCGCGATGGTGGTCCGCGAACCCGCCGGTGTGGTCGGCATGATCATCCCGTGGAACTTTCCGCTGCTCCTGCTGTCGCAGAAGCTGCCGTTCGCGCTCGGCGCGGGCTGCACGGCGGTGGTGAAGCCGTCCGAGTTCACGTCCGGGACCGCTGTCGAGCTGGCCCGGCTGCTCACCGAGGCCGGGGTGCCGGGCGGTGTGGTGAACGTGGTGACGGGCGCCGGCGCCGAGGTCGGTGCGCCGCTCGCGGAGAGCAGCCTGGTCGACATCCTGTCGTTCACCGGGAGCACCGCCACCGGCAAGCGCATCGTCGAGGCGTCCGCGGGCAGCGTCAAGCGGTTGTCGATGGAACTGGGCGGCAAGGCCGCCAGCGTCGTGTTCGACGACGCCGACCTCGACGACGCACTCGACGGGGTCCTGTTCGGTGTGTTCTTCAACCAGGGTGAGTGCTGCGTGTCCGGTGCCCGGCTCCTGGTCCAGGACTCGATCGCGGACGCCTTCCTCGACCGCCTCGTCGAGGCCGCCGGCCGGATCACCGTCGGCGGACCGCTGGACGAGGCGAGCGAACTGGGCCCGATGATCGACGCCGGCCACCTCGAGAAGGTGCTCGGGCACATCGACGCGGCGCGGCGGGACGGCGCGACCGTCCTGACCGGCGGTGATCGGCTGGGCGGAGAGAACTGGGGGAGCGGGCATTTCGTCGCCCCCACGATCCTCGACGGCGTGGCCGAGGAGTCCGCCGCCTTCCAGGAGGAGATCTTTGGTCCCGTGCTCACCGTCACCCGGTTCAGCGACGTCGACCACGCCATCCGGCTCGCCAACGCCACCGAATACGGACTCGCCGGATCGATCTGGACCAAGAACATCGACAAGGCGCTGCGGGTGGCGAAGGAGATTCGCAGCGGCCGCGTGTGGGTGAACACCACCATCGACGGCGCCCCGCAGCTCCCTGCGGGCGGCATGAAGCAGAGCGGGTTCGGCCGGGAGATGGGGCAGGCCGGATTCGACGAGTTCACCGACGTCAAGACCATTCAGATCCGCACCGGAGCTCGCAAACGCGTGTTCCCCCATTGGACCGGAGGCAACCGATGAGTGCCGACACCTACGACTACGTCATCGCGGGCGGCGGCACCGCCGGCTGTGTGCTGGCCGGACGGCTGACGGAAGATCCGGCGGTCCGGGTTCTCCTGCTGGAGGCCGGCGGCAACGACCGGCATCCGTTCATCCACGTGCCCGCAGGCTTCGCGAAACTCACCGCGAGCAGATACGACTGGGGATTCTCGAGCGTTCCGCAGAAACACTGCAACGACCGGGTCATTCCGCTCGCGCAGGGCAAGGTCATCGGCGGTGGCGGCTCGATCAACGCCCAGGTGTTCACCCGCGGCGCGCACGAGGACTACGACGAGTGGGCGCTGAAATACGGTTGCGCGGGATGGTCGTTCGAGGAGATTCAGAAGTACTTCCTGCGGTCCGAGGACAACGAACGGCTGTCGGCGCCGTACCACGGCACCGACGGGCCGCTCGGCGTCTCCGATCCCGTCAATCCGCATCCACTGTCGAAGTCGTTCGTCCAGGCGGGTCAGGAATTCGGACTGCCGTTCAACGGTGACTTCAACGGCGACCACCAGTACGGTGTCGGCCTCTACCAGACGACCACGAAGAACGCCCGGCGGTGCAGCGCCGCGGTCGCGTACCTCGCACCCGCCAGGAAGCGACCCAACCTGACGGTCCGGGAGAACATCGCCGTGTCGCGGGTTCTGCTCGACGGCGGTCGCGCCACCGGGATCGAGGTGCTCACCCCGCACGGCGTGGAGACGTTCCGCGCCACGCGGGAGGTGCTCGTCGCCGCAGGCGCATTCGGATCACCCAAGATCCTACAACTGTCGGGGATCGGCCACCCCGACGACCTCCGCGACGCGAATGTCGAGGTGGCCCATGCCCTTCCCGGAGTCGGACGGAACCTGCACGATCATTGCGACCTCGACGTCATCTACGAACTGCGTGAATACCAGAGTCTCGACCGGCTGAACCTGATGCGTCCCGCGACGGCGAAGGCGGGACTCGAGTACGCGGCGTTCCGGCGGGGCCCATTGGCGTCGACCGTCGTCGAAGCCGGTGGGTTCAGCTTCGGGCATGCGGGGGAGTCCATTCCGGACCTGCAGTTCCACTTCCTGCCCGCCGCCGGTGTCGAAGCCGGTGTCGCGGCGGTCCGCCCGGGATACGGCTGCACCCTCAACTCGTACTCACTGCGGCCGGAGAGCCGGGGCTCGGTGAAGATCAGGTCGAATGATCCCACCGCCCAGCCGCTGATCGACCCGAACTTCCTCGCCACGGACTTCGACCTGGAGTCGAGCATCGAGGGGCTTCGGCAGAGCCGGGAGATCATGGCGCAGTCGTCGATGGCGCGGCACATCAAGGCGGAGCACCTGGCGGGTGGTCTGTCGGTGAATACGAAGGACGACTACGTGAAATTCGTTCGCGCGTACGGCCGCACGTCGTACCACCCGGTCGGCACGTGCGCGATGGGGGTCGGCGACGACGCCGTGGTCTCACCGGAATTGAAGGTGATGGGCGTCGAGGGCCTGCGGGTGATCGACTCGTCCGTCATGCCGCGGATCGTCAGTTCCAACACCCAGGCTCCCACGGTGATGATCGCCGAGAAGGCGGTCGATCTGATCCGTGGGGAAAGATGACCGGATGACAAATTTTTCCGGACTGACCGAGAACGTCGCTCGGGAGGCCGTCGAACTCGCTCGGCCGTCGATCGAGAACCTCTCCCACGGCTCTGCAGGGCATCTTGTCGTGCTCCGGCCGGGTGTCGCGCCGTCGCCCGACGCGGAGTTGCCCGTCGTCTTCCGCTGCAGCTGGGGTGAGAAGAAGGACTGGGCCGGGCCGTACGACGCGATTGCCGAGTCGAAAGCGCGGATCAGCTGGAACACCGGGCTGCCCTCGCACGCCGTGCAGCAGCTGCATCCGTACCTCTACCAGGACGGCTGGACCAAATGGGGTGGCAGCGCGGTGGGCGAGGGCGGGCTGGTCGTCGCGTACAGCGGCGACACGTGGTTCCACGACCAGTTCTATTCCGAGCTCGTCGTCGCCGCGATCAAGCTCGTGTGCCACCGCGAGATGGACGCCGTGATGCGCGACCCGGGCACCCTGTTCCTCGGCACCGGAGGCGAGAACTCGTGAAGGCGAACGACATTCGGACGTTCGGGCGGGCCGGCTTCGACGTGACGCTGTTCGGATACGGCGGTGCGCCCATCGGCAACATCTTCCGGCCGATCCCCGAAGAGGAGGCGCAGGCGCAGATCGCCGAGGCCTGGAACATGGGGGTGCGGTCGTTCGACACCGCACCCATGTACGGGCACGGACTGTCCGAGCACCGGGTCGGCCATGCGCTGCTGACGAAGAACCGTGACGACTACGTGCTGTCCACGAAGGTGGGGCGCACGTTGACGCCGGCTCGCCGCGGGTCGTTCGACACCGGAATCTGGGTGGACACCCCGCCGTTCCGGGCCGACTTCGACTACTCGTACGACGCGGTCCTGCGGCAGGTGGAGGACAGCCTGCAGCGCATGTGCCAGGACAGTTTCGACATCCTCTACGTGCACGACGTCGACCGGTACACGCACGGCGACGCCCAGCCCGCACGGCGACGCCCAGCCCGCACGGTTCGCGGAAGCGCTCGAGGGTGCGTTCCCCGCGCTCATCCGGTTGCGGGAGGAGGGTGTGGTCCGGGCGATCGGTATCGGGGTCAACGAGGCCGACGTCTGCGTCGACGCCCTCGAACGCGTCGATCTCGACTGTGTACTCCTCGCGGGGAGATACACACTGCTCGAACAGGATCCGGTGAAGGACCTTTTGCCGCTCGCGGTGGAGCGCGCCGTCGCCGTCGTCCTCGGCGGTGTGTTCAACTCGGGCATTCTCGCCACCGGCGCGGTGCCCAGGGCCAAGTTCAACTACCAGCCGGCACCGGACGAGGTGCGCAGCCGTGTTCGCGCCATCGAGAAGTTCTGCGAGCGTCACCGGGTTCCGCTGGCGGCCGCCTCGATTCAGTTCGCGGCGGCGCATCCTGCGGTGCGGGAGCTGCTGCTGGGAGCCCGGAACTGCGACCAGTTGCGGCAGAACGCGGCCTGGCTCGAAACCCCGATTCCCGCCGAATTCTGGGACGATCTGAGGGCCGCGGACCTGATCCTGGACGAGGCGCCCACTCCGACCTGACGGTGGGTCACATCGTGTACGGGGCCGTCGAGTTGTGCAGTTCCTCGAGAAAGTCGGAGGGTACCGCCGGCCAGTCGGGTCGCCAGTTGCCGGCCAGCTGATCGGCCCGGAGATCGGCGACGAGGGCGACGACGAACGGCCCGCCGTCGGGAAGGACCCGGAGGAGTCCCCGCGCCGCGCAGATCGAGGCGATGGAGGCGAGGACCGTCTTCGCCTCGTCTTCGCGGCCCGCGGCGGCGAGGCACGCCACCCGGAGGCGTTCGGCCAGCAGGTCGGCGCGGTTGCGGCCGGTGCCTGCCAGCCGGTCCGTCCATTCCTGCGCCCAGGTGCACGCGAGTTCGATGTTCGCGGGGGATCCGGTGGCGAGCAGTTGCCGGATGGCGGTGGCCTCCTCCACCTGCGCGACGATCTCGCCGATTCCCGACACGGGGCGTCGCCGGTCCTCGTATCGAACCGGTTCGGGGACGTGCAGGGTGGGGTGTGGGGCGATGCCGAGCCGGCGACGTTCGTTCTCGATGCGGGCCCGAAGCCGGGCGAGGGAATAGGTCTCGGCCACCTCCAGTCCTGCGTGCAGGCGTACCGTCGCCTCCTCGCGGTCGCCCCGCAGCGCCTTCACGTGGGCGCCGGTGACGTAGCGGGCGACCTTGAAATCGACCCCGCCGGTCTCGACGGCAAGGGTGTATCCGTCGTCGAGGAGCCGCTCGGCTTCTTCGACGTCCCCGCGTTCGTAGAGCACCTCACCGAGCAGCGATCCGGCGAGCCTCGCGGACGGCGCCCTCGGCCCGCCCAGCTTCCGGCCTGCCCGGCGGGCCCGCCGGAACCGGTCGACGGCGTCGTCGATGTCGAGCTGCTCGTAGGACGCGACGCCCAGATAGCTCTGGCCGTGAACGACGTTGTGCGGACCCTTGTTCCGTTCGTAGAAGGGTCGCGCGACTTCCTGGATCCGGCGCACCTCCGCGAAGTCGAAGCGGTACACCGCGGCGAACGTCGAGACGTTGAATGCGGCGCACACCACCCACGGGTGCAGTGACTCCGGCTGCGCGAGGACGTCGGCGACGAGGTCGTCGATGCGCTCGATCCGGTCTGCCCGGAGTTCGATCACGGCGCGGACCGCGCCGACCTCGGCGCGCAGGGCGGCGGCGTCGGCGGTTTCGGTGTGCTCGAGCGCCCACTCGGCCCGTTCGAGTGCCCGTTCGGCCGTCGACATCCGGTGCGCCATCGCGTGCGCCCACGCGGTGGTGATCTGCAGGCGCGCGCTCGCCGCGACGAGGCCGGGCGGGAGTGTGTCCATCACCGACGTCAACGTCGCCGATTGCGACTGCTCGAGCAGGAGCAATCCATCGGCCTCGACGAGCTGGACGGCGCGCTGCTCCTCCCCGCCGGCGAGGGCGTGGTCGACGGCCTCGCGAAGCAGACTGTGGTCGCAGAACCAGCGGGACGCGGCACGGTGCAGTTCCTGGACGCGGTCGGGTTGGTCGCGTTCGAGCCGGCGGCGCAGGAACTCCGCGAAGAGGGAGTGGTAGCGGAACCATGTCCGCTCGTCGTCGATGTGGCGCAGGAACAGGTCCCGGTCCTCGGCCGCCTCGAGCATCGCCTGCCCACGGGCAGTGTGGGCGAGGGTGCCGGCGAGACTGCCGCAGGTGCGTTCGGTGATCGAGGTGGCCAGGAGGAAGTCGAGCATCTCCGGTTCGAGGGTGTCGAGGACGTTCTCGGCGAGAAATTCGCCGATCGCGTGGTGGCGTCCGGACAATCCGGCGATCAGTTCCGACGGATCCGATCGTCCGCGCAGCGACAGGGACGCCAGTTGCAGTGCCGCCACCCAGCCGTCGGTCGAGTCGCGGAGCTCGGTGACGTCCTCGCTGTCGAGGGGCAGACCACCGAGGTCGACGAGGAACGACCGGGCTTCGGAATCGTCGAAACGCAGTTCCGAGTAGTCGATTTCGACGAGTTCGTCCTTGACGCGCATCCGGCTCATCGGCAAACCGGCCCTGGTTCGACTCGTCACCACGACCTGCAGGTGGTGGCACCCGTTGTCGAGGAGGAACTCGAGGGCGGCGATCGTCGCGGGTTCGGACACGCGCTGCCAGTCGTCGATGATCAGGGCGATCCGTTCGCCGCTCTCGTGGATCTGGTTGACGAGCGAGGTGAGCACGTAGCGTTCGGCCTCGTCGTCGTGTTCTTCGAGGACCTGGCCGAGTTCCTTGGCCAGGTTGGGTCGCACGCGGCGGATCGCCTCGATGAGGTGCGCGACGAACCAGACCACGTTGTCGTCGTCGCTGTCGACCGTGAGCCACGCGACTGCGACGCCCTCGTCGGCGAGGACGTTCCGCCACTGGGCGGCCAGGGTGCTCTTGCCGAATCCGGTGGGGCCGTGGATCACGGTCAGCAGCCGTCGGCGTCCGGCGCGCAGCAGGTCGATCAGCCGGTTCCGCTCCACGAGCTGCCGGGTGGCGGCGGGTGGCCGGAACCGGGTGGCCGGCGCGGGCGGCGGGGTCGACGCGTAGCGGGGGCGTCCCGTGGTGGAGGTCCGGAACGGACCGGAGACGGTCGAGACCGTGCCGGGCGAGGAATCCTCCATGTGGTGGACGCCGGCGTCGACGGGCATCGCCATCTCGTCGACGGCCAATCCGTGGTGGCGTTCGACCTCCCGCAGTTCGTCCCCGAACGCGGCGGCGGACGCGGGGCGATCCTCCGGCGTCCCGGCCATGGCCCGCTGGATCACGGCGCTGAGGTCGTCGGGGAAACCCTCGGTCCGCAGGTCCGGGACGGGCTGGGTGGTGATCCGCAGGAACTGCGCGATCACCTCCTCGCCGTTGTGCCGTTCGAAGGCCGCGTGCCCGGTGATCGCGCTGAACAGAGTCGCGCCGAGGCTGTACACGTCGGAGGCGGCGGTCGGCGTCCGCCCCGACAGCACCTCGGGGGCTGTGAACGCGGGAGACCCGGTGACTGTGCCCGCCGTCGTCTCGAACGCCCCCGACATCCGGGCGATGCCGAAATCGGTGAGCTGGGGTTCGCCGTATTCCGTCAGCAGGATGTTTCCCGGTTTGACGTCCCGGTGGAGGATGCCCACCCGGTGCGCGGTTTCGAGTGCACCGGCGAGTTTCACCCCGATTCGCACGGCGTCGCTCCAGGGGAGGGGGCCGCGCCGGCGGATCTGTATGTCCAGCGAATCGTGGGGGTGGTATTGCATCACGATGTACGGCCGGCCGGTGTCGGTGGTCCCGACCTGCATGATGTTGACGATGTGCGGGTGGCCGCTCAGCCGGCCCATGGCGCGTTGCTCTCGCAGGAACCGTTCGAGGTTCTCAGCATCGAGCGCCGCGGTAAGGACCTTGACCGCCACGGTTCGATCGAGTTCAGGTTGCGCACACCGATAGACCACCCCGAACCCACCGTGCCCGATCTCCCTGGCATCCTCGAGACCGACCGCGGACAGCTCGGTTGTGAGGGTTTTCGACACCGACTCACGCTGGGTGGCGAGCGGGTCAAAATCGGTCATTCCACCACCTCTTCGCTCGTCATCGAGCATATCGCGGTACCGGTGACGCCGAGGCCGGTCACAATCGAGCGATGGCACATGTTCGAAGAATCGTGGATCTGTCCCACACGATCAGGCCGGGGATGCAGGTGTATCCCGGCGATCCGGTGCCGACGCTGATCCGGCACTGCACTCTCGAGCGCGACGGCTACAACGTGCTGGATGTCAGGATCGGCTCGCAGTCCGGGACACACGTCGACGCCCCGGCGCATCTGAAGGCGGGGGCCGCGACCATCGACCGGCTGGCACCGGAACTGTTCGTCGGCCGCGCCGTCGTGTTCGATCTCCGTGAGCTCGTTGCGCGGCAGGCGATTACCCGCGAACTGATCATGTCGCGAGCAGGCGACGTCGGGCCGGGCGACATCGCCGTGTTCCATACCGGCTGGTCTCGGTACTACGGAACGGATGCCTACTACTCGCATCCCTTTCTCGACCCCGCGGCCTGCACGGTGCTGCTCGACCGGGGAGTGCGGACGTTCTGCCTCGACGCCCCGAGCATCGACGAGACACCGGACGGCGACCACGCCGGGGCCGGTTACCCGGTCCACCATCTGATCGCCGACGCCGGCGGAGTGATCGGCGAAAATCTGTGCCGGCTCGACCGGATCGACTTCCCCGACCCGCTCGTCAGCCTCCTCCCGATCACGCTGGAGGGCGGCGACGGGGCGCCCACCCGGGCCGTGGCGATGGAACTGGCCGGGTGACCCGTTCAGCCGCCGGCCACGGACTGCAGGATCTGCAGTTCCTGGCCGGGGGTCACCTCTGTGCCGACGCCGCCGAGCAACCGGACGTCCTCACCGTCCACGTACACGTTGACGTACCGCCGCAGGGCTCCGGTCTCGTCGCGAATCCGGCGACCGAGAATCGGGAACTCACCGGCGAGGACGTCGAGCACATGAGACACCGTCGAGGTGGCGCCGAGGGGCACGTGGACGGAACGCTCCCCGCCGACGATCGACGCCAGTGCCCGCGGAACGTGCACCGTCACGCCCCCGCTCACGACGCGCTCACCGCCGCCCGCACGCACAGGACGTCGGGCAGGTGCGCCGCGACCGTGGTGAACGACGCGCCCTCGTCGGCGCTCCCGTAGACCTCGCCGCCGCGCGTGCCGAAATACACGCCGACCGGGTCGGCGGTGTCGACGGCGGCGGCGTCGCGGAGCACCACGTTGTAGTCGTGTTCCGGCAGCCCGCTGTCGAGGCGGGTCCAACTGTTTCCGGCGTCCTCGCTGCGGTAGACGGCGAGCCGGCCGTCCGGTGGGATCCGTTCACGGTCCGCCTCGATCGGGACCACCCACACCGTTCCCTCGCGGCGGGGATGGGTGAGCATCACGAACCCGAAGTCGGACGGCAACCCGTCGGCGATCGACTTCCACGTGTCGCCGCTGTCGTCGGAGCGGTACACGCCGTGATGGTTCTGGGCGTACAGCCGGTTCGGGACGACGGCGTCGCGGGCGATCTTGTGGACGCACTGGCCGAATTCCGGATTCGGATCCGGCAGGAAGTGGGCCGCGATCCCGGTGTTGCGCGGCTCCCACGACGCACCGCCGTCGGTGGTCCGGTAGACGCCCCCGGTGCTCATGGCGACGTGCACCGTGTTCGCGTCCCGCGGGTGGGGTACCACGGAATGTGCTGCGGCGCCGCCGTATCCGGCTCCCCACTCCGGCCGGTGCGGATGGTCCCACAGCCCGCGCTCGAGGTCGAAGTGCTCCCCGCCGTCGACGGACCGCCACACCGAGATGGGTTCGCAACCGGCCCACACGACGCCGGGACGGTCGTCCGTGTCGGGTCGGAGCTGCCACACCCGCTCGAGTGCGGCGCCGTCACCGTCGCCGAAGCGGATGGCGCCGTGGTCCGGTTCGGTCCAGGTTGCCCCCAGATCGTCGGAATGGGCGACGGTCGGACCCCAGTGTTCGGACCGGACCCCGACCAGAATGCGGGTGCGGCCACCGCGGGTGTCGATCCCGATACTCGGAATCTCGTTCATCAGGAAGTGCGGGCCCGACAGCGACCAGGCCGCGCGGTCGCGGCTGGTGGCCAGCCACAGGCCCTTCTTCGTTCCGATCGCGAGCAGGACGGCGTCGGCTGCGCTCATGAATCCATCGGACCACTCGGCCCGGTGAATGGCAACGGTGGAACGGGAACCGTCAGCGGGCCGGACCGTGCCCGATCCGCGACCGCAGATGGCTCAGCGCCCGGTGCTGGGCGACCCGGACGGCGCCCGGAGTGGTGTCCAGGACCCGTGCGGTCTGCTCGGCCGTCATACCGACGATGATCCGCATGAAGAGGATCTGCTGGTGCCGGACCGGAAGGGTGTCCACGAGCTCGCCCATCTCGCCGCGGAGTTCGCGGCGCAGGACATGGTGTTCGGGGCCGTCCTCGACGTCGACGACGTGATGTGCGGCGGCGGAGCGTGCGGTCGGCGTGGACAAGCGAGTGGCGCGGCGCCGGGCGTCGGAGACCTTGTGCGCCGCGATGCCGAAGATGAACGACAGCAGCGACTTTCCCCGATTCTCGTACGTCCGGAGGGCGGTCATCAAGGCGAGGCACACGTCCTGGGTGACGTCGTCTGCAGTGGCGTGCGGGTGATCCACCGACTCGAGCCGGGTGGTGCAGTAGCGGTGCACGAGCGGGTGCGCGATCCGGAGAACCTCTTCGACGGCGTCTTCGTCGCCCGTCGTTGCGTACGGCGCGAGTCGTTCCAATTCGGCTCTGACGTCCAATTCGATCATGGTGTTCTCCCTGTTCCTGCGGCTGTATCAAGCCTCGGGGGAACGCGCGATCGTCGATAGGCACCGAAGGGTGCCTAACCACCCACCCCTGGCCAGGACTTCATAGCGGGATCTAGGACACGCGCTAGATGAGCGCAGATTCGGCAACAGAGATTGTTACCTTCGTGGCCATGGACCCTGTCCGTAACCCCTATGCGCCCGGTGCGGGGCAACGCCCGCCCGAGCTCGCGGGACGAACCAGGCAGCTCGACGCGTTCGATGTGGTGCTCGAGCGGATCGCGCGCGGTCGCCCCGAACGCAGTGTGATGCTGACGGGTCTGCGCGGGGTCGGAAAGACGGTGCTGCTGAACCACCTGCGGTCGGCCGCCATCTCTCGACGGTGGGGAACGGGAAAGATCGAGGCCCGCCCGGACCAGGATCTGCGGAGGCCGCTGTCGTCGGCGTTGCACATGGCGGTTCGTGAGATCGCGGGCTCGCATCGCGACCCGGACCGGGTGGAGGAGTTCCTCGGCGTCCTGAAGTCGTTCGCCCTGCGTGCGACCGCCGACAAGGGCATGCGGGAGCGGTGGCAGCCGGGTATCGACGCCCCCGCGGTGAAGGGTCGCGCGGATTCCGGGGACATCGAGATCGACCTGGTGGAATTGCTGCTCGACGCGTCCTCCCTGGCCCGCGACGTCGGGGTGGGGATCGCGCTGTTCATCGACGAGATGCAGGACCTGGGCGCCGCGGACGTCTCGGCGGTGTGCGGGGCCTGTCACGAGCTCAGCCAGGACGCGGCGCCACTGATCGTGGTCGGAGCCGGACTGCCGCACCTGCCCGCGGTGCTGTCGGCGTCCAAGAGTTATTCGGAGCGGCTGTTCAGCTATCACCGCATCGACCGTCTCGACCGGGCGTCCGCGGATCGGGCGTTGATCGCGCCTGCCGAGCGGGAAGACGTGAAGTTCACCGACGAGGCACTCGACGCGTTGTATGCCGCGGCCGACGGCTATCCCTATTTCGTCCAGGCCTACGGCAAGACGACGTGGGACGTGGCGGCGGCGAGCCCCATCACCGAGGAGGACGTGCGAGTGGCCGCGCCGACCGCGGAGGAGGAACTGGCGGTCGGGTTCTTCGGGTCGCGGTACGAGCGGGCGACGCCGGCCGAGCGGGAGTACATGCGGGCGATGGCCGACCTCTCCGGGGACGACGGTCCGGTCGCGACGGCGGCGATCGCCTCGGAGTTGGGGCGCAAACCCGCGTCGCTGTCTCCCGCCCGGGACGGGTTGATCAAGAAGGGCCTGATCTATTCGGCCGAGCGTGGATCGATCGGTTTCACCGTGCCGCACTTCGGTCGATATCTGCGTGCGCAGAACGACTAGCAGAATCTAGCTCTCTCTACGGATTTCACTAGAGAGTCGAAGATTGTCCTGTCGAGTCCCGGATATGTGTCTCGGGCGCTGGCACTCGCCGTGGCTCCGGCGCATCCTGGAGTGACGACGAAGGGATCAGCGATGTCGGACACTGTCGCCCGCAAGGTCATCGGTGCACACCTCCTCGACGGCCGGATGGAACCGGGAGAGGAGATCTCGATCCGGATCGACCAGACCCTCACCCAGGACGCCACCGGAACGCTGGTGATGCAGGAACTCGAGGCGCTCCACCTCGATCGCATCAAGACCGAGTTGAGCGCGCAGTACGTCGACCACAATCTGCTGCAGGCCGACGAGAAGAACGCCGAGGACCACGAGTTCCTCCGCACCGCCGCCCTGCGGTACGGGCTGTGGTTCTCGAAGCCGGGCAACGGGGTCTCGCATCCCACCCACATGCAGCGGTTCGGTGTTCCCGGCAAGACCATGGTCGGTTCCGACTCGCACACCCCGGCGGCCGGATCGCTGGGCATGCTCGCGATCGGCGTCGGTGGGCTCGAGGTCGCCATGGCGATCGCGGGCCAGCCCTTGCACCTGCGCATGCCTCAGATCTGGGGTGTGGAGGTGACCGGCAGGCTCCCCGACTGGAGTTCGGCGAAAGACGTCATCCTCGAGATGCTCCGCCGCCACGGGGTCAAGGGTGGGCTCAACAGGATCATCGAATACCACGGTGAGGGGCTCGCGACGTTGACGGCGATGGATCGTCACGTCATCGCGAACATGGGCGCCGAACTGGGCGCCACGACGTCCATCTTTCCCGCCGACGAGGCGGTCCGCGACTTCCTGCGTTCCGAGGGCAGGGAAGACGACTTCGTGGAACTGCTCGCCGATGCAGGCGCGGAGTACGACGTACACGAACACCTCGACCTGTCGACGATCGTGCCGCTGATCGCGAAACCGTCTTCGCCGGGAAACGTGGTGCCCGTCCGGGAGGTCGCCGGTGAGGACGTCAGCCAGGTGGTGATCGGGTCGTCCGCCAATCCCGGACTGCGCGACTTCGCGATCGCTGCGGCCATGGTGTCGGGGAGGCAGACAGACCCGAGCGTGAGCTTCGACGTCAATCCGAGTTCGCGGGAGATCCTGGCCGACCTGACCAAGATGGGCGCCACGCTCGAACTCGTCGTGGCAGGCGCGCGAATTCACCAATCCGGGTGCATGGGCTGTATCGGCATGGGCCAGGCGCCGGCGACCGGCCGGAATTCTCTCCGGACGATGCCCCGCAATTTCCCAGGGCGTTCGGGCACCCGCGAGGATTCCGTGTGGCTGTGTTCACCCGAGACAGCGGCCGCGTCGGCTCTTACCGGGGTGATCACCGACCCGCGGGACTGGGCGGAGAAAGAGGGGATGCCGTACCCGGAGATCACGCTTCCGGACGAGGCCACGGTCAACACGGCCATGCTGGTGGCTCCGCTGCCCGAGGACGAGGCGCGGCACGTCGAACTCGTGAAGGGACCCAACATCTCGTCTCTGCCCGAGTTTCCGCCCCTGCCCGAGCGCATCGAGGCTCCTGTACTCCTGAAGGTCGGTGACAACATCTCCACCGACGAGATCTCTCCGGCCGGGGCGCGGGCCCTGCCGTTCCGCTCCAACATTCCCAAGCTGTCCCGGTTCACGTTCACACAGGTCGACGAGACCTATCCGGCGCGCGCGGAGGAGACGGCGAAGAGCACCGGGCATTTCATCGTAGGCGGCGACAACTACGGGCAGGGGTCCTCGCGCGAGCATGCCGCGATCACCCCGCGCTACCTCGGGTTGCACGCGGTGATCGCCACCTCGTTCGCTCGTATCCACTGGCAGAACCTCGCCAACTTCGGTGTGCTCGCGCTCGAATTCGAGAACCCGGACGATTACGACACGATCCGGCAGGGCGACGTGCTGGTCCTCGACGGAGTGCGGGAGGCCGTTCGTTCCGGCCCTCGTCTGACCCTGTTCGACTCGACCCGTGACGTGGAGATCCCGGTGCGTCATCGGCTGTCCCCACGTCAGGTCGACGACGTGCTCGCGGGCGGATTGATTCCCCAGCTGGCACGCAGGGAGTGATCAGCCGGTCGCCGTACACTCGGCGCCGATGAATGGAATTCACTCGCTGTGGGAGCGCATGAGCGCGGTCAGCCCCGCGCCGGCACCCTGGATCGTTCAGCTCACGGCGGTGGTGGCGGTGATACTCGTCCTCGAACCGCACGCGTGGCGACTCACCCGCAATGTGGTCACCATCGTGCACGAGGGCGCGCATCTGGTGGTCGCCCTGCTGTTCGGTCGAACCCTGAAGGGGGTGCGGCTGCACTCGGACACGTCCGGTGTGGCGATCTCGTCCGGTAAACCGACGGGGCTCGGTGTGGTCCTCATGACGTTCGCCGGCTACGTCGGCCCCGCCGTGCTCGGGCTCGGCGCGGCCTGGGTGCTGGGCACCCAGCACGCGGTCGCGGTGCTGTGGATCGGTGTCGTGGCTCTCGCCGCCATGCTGATCCTCGTCCGGAACCTGTACGGGTTGTTCTCCCTCACCGTGGTCGGGGCGCTGCTGTTCGGACTCGTCTGGTTCGGGACGCAGGACCAGCAGGTGGGCGCGGCCTATCTGATCACGCTGTTCATGCTCGTCGCCGCCCCGCGACCGGTCCTCGAACTACAGCGTCACCGCGCCCGCGGCGCGGCCCCGGAGTCGGACGCCGATCAGCTGGCACGGCTCACCCGCATTCCCGGCATCGTCTGGGTGGGTCTGTTCCTACTCGTGACGGTGAGCTGCCTCGCGCTGGGTGGCTGGTGGATTCTCCGCCCCGTCGGGGGCTGAGGCGCCGCCGAGGTGCTCGGCCAGGATCGGTCCGATGACGGCGAGCGCCGCCGGATCGGTCATCTGCGCGTGCGGGTGGTCGACGGTGTGGGCGATCACGTCGCCGGCGATCCACGGCCGCCACGTCGCACTCGCGGCGACCGGCTGGGATGCGTCCTCCGATGCGCCGAAGAACAGCAGGTTGCCGTCGAAGCGTTCCGGCACGAAATCGGCGGCGGAGTCGATGACGTCGACGTAGTCCTCGTACAACCGGGTCAGGTGCTCCGGTCCGAGCTGCTCCTCCACGTCACCGCCGAATTCCCGCAGTAGCTCCGGAAGTGTCGGTGCCGGGGTGTCCCGCTCGGCCGACGCATAGCTGTCGATCATCGTGAGCAGCCCGACCTCCTCGCCGAGCGACCGCAACTCGACGGCCATCGCGTGCGCGATCACGCCACCCACCGAGTACCCGAGGAGGTGGTACGGCCCCCGCGGCTGCACTCGCCGGATCTCCTCGACGTATCGGTGGGCGCGCTGCGAGATGGTGGTGAACCGTTCGCCGGGCACGGTCACGGCGGGGGACTGGACACCGTAGACGGGCCGGTCGGCGCCGAGGTGCGCACTCAATCCCGAATAGCACCAGGACAGTCCGATGGCCGGATGGATGCAGAACAGCGGCTCCCTGCTGCCGTCCGGGTGCAGCGGAAGCAGCACCCCGAGCGCGGTCGAGGCATCGGTGGCGGCGGCGAAACTCGACGAGACCCGACCGGCGATGCCCTCCGCGGTCGCGTCGGTGAAGAACCATTCGAGCCGCACCTCGACGTTCGTCGTGGCATGCAGCCGTGACGCCGCCCGGGTCGCGGACAGGGAGTTGCCGCCCAGCTCGAAGAAGTTGTCGTCCAGCCCCACCAGACCGGCGCCGAGAACGTCCGCGAACACCGCGGTGACCAGCTTCTCGGTGCGGGTGGTCGGTGGACGGAACCGCTGCGCCCGGGGCACACCGGGATCGGGGAGCGCCCGTCGGTCCAGCTTGCCGTGGAGTGTCGACGGCAACGACTCCAGCACCACGATCTGGTTGGGCACCATGTACCGGGGAAGGCGCTGCGCCAGTTCCGCCGACACTGCGCGGGTGTCCACGACCGTGCCCGGGCGGGGCACGACGTAGCCGACGAGCCGGACGCCGGTGTTCGGGGATTCGTACACGGCCGCCGCGGATTGCGCGACGGCGTGGTGGCGTCGCAGCGCAGCCTCGATCTCCTGCAGTTCGACGCGTTGACCCCGAATCTTCACCTGTAGATCGCGTCGGCCGAGGTACTCGATCGTGCCGTCCCTGCGCCGGCGCACCACGTCGCCCGTCCGGTACATCCGAGTGCCGGGCGGTCCCCACGGTGCGGCGGGGAACCGGTGGGCCGTCACCCCCGGTTGCCCGAGATAGCCGCGGGCGAGCTGGGCCCCGGCGAGATAGAGCTCGCCCGGCACGCCGACGGGCACCGGATGCAACCGCGAATCCAGCACCAGCACACCGATCCCGTTCTGCGGCACACCGATCGGGACGGTCGCGTCGACGGTGCCGACCACGGCGCGCGTCACGGCCACCGCTGTCTCGGTGGGGCCGTATTCGTTGTACAGCACCGCCTCCGGGCATCGAGCGTGGAAATTGTGCGCGGTGCCCGGCGGTAGGGTCTCCCCGCCACACGACACCTGCCGCAGTGACGTGAGATCCGCATCGGGAATCGCCAGGATCTCGGCCAGCATCAGCGGAAGGAAGTATCCCGCGGTCACCCGGTGCCGACCGATCAGATCGGCGAGATGCCGGGGGTCGCGGTGGCCGTCCGGTCGAGCGATCACCAGGCGAGCACCCGCGATCAAGGGCCACCAGAACTCGCGAACCGAGGCGTCGAACGTGTACTGCAACTTGAGCATCACCGTGTCGTCGGAGCCGAGCGGGTCGGCGTCCTGCCGCCAGCGCAGGAAGCTCACGACGGCCGCATGGGTCACGACCACCCCCTTGGGGGTCCCGGTCGATCCCGACGTGTGGATCACGTACGCCGGGTTCCGGTCCCGCAGTGGCGCGATCCGGTCACGGTGGGAGATCGGCGAGGCATCTTCTTCGGCGAGGTCCAGTCGGTCGACGACGAAGAGCCGCGTCTCCGACGGCAGGACGTCCGAGATGTCGAATCGATCCCGCTCGGTGGTGAGGACGACACGCGCGCCCGAGGACCGAATGACCTCGGCATTGCGCTGGGCAGGGTGATCGGGGTCGATCGGGACGTACGCCGCGCCCGTCTTCGCGACGGCATACATCCCGACGAGGAGTTCGACGGAGCGGCGAATCGCCATTCCCACCATGGACTCCGGGCCGACATCGGAGGCGATCAGGTGGCGCGCCAGCCTGTTGACCGCCTCGTCGAGTTCGCGGTAGGTGAGTTCATGTTCCCCGGAGACGACGGCGGTCGCGTCGGGCGTGGCCGCGACCTGCCGGTCGAAGAGATCGACGAGCGTCTCACCGGAGGAGGGCACCGCGGCGGGAACATCCGGGTGCGGATCGAGGAGGGCGAGGTCGCCGACGGCCAGATCCGGTTGTGCGACAGATTCGCTCAACGTCCGGACGAAGCGTTCGCCGATCTCCACGACGGTGTGATGGTCGAACAGATCGGTGGCGTAGGTGAACACGGCCGTCCGCCGGGTGCGTTCCGTCGACGGATCCGGATCGGCGGCCACCGTGAGTTGCAGGTCGAATCGCGCCGACCGGGTCGGGGGAGACATCTCCGACACCCGCAGTCCGGGCAGGGTGAGCGGGGTGTGGTCGAGGTTCTGAAACGCCAGGGCCACCTGGAACAGCGGATTGCGTGCACGCGACCGGGCGGGATCGAGCACCTCGACCACGGTTTCGAACGGAACGGTGGAGTGCGCGAACGCGTCCAGGTCGTCCTCCCGGACCCGGCCGAGGAGTTCCGCGAAGCTTTCCGCGGGTATCACCTCGGTGCGGAGAACGAGGTTGTTGACGAACATCCCGACCAGTTCGTCGAGGGCCTGGTCCCCGCGCCCGGCGACGGGAGTGCCGATCACGATGTCGGTGGATCCGCCGAGTTTCCCGAGCAGCACCGCGAACACCGCGTGCACCACCATGAACGGGGTGACGGCATGGGTCGAAGCGGTGTGCACGATGTCGCGATACAGCTCGTCGTCGAGCGCGAATTCGACTGTGCCGCCGCGGTGCGACGCCACCGCGGGATGTGGCCGGTCCGTCGGAAGAGGCAGTTGTTCCGGCGCCCCCGACAGCGTGTCCGACCAGTACGACAGTTCCCGCGCAGCGACGGACCGGGGATCGTCGCGGTCGCCCAGTACCTCGTGCTGCCACAGGGTGTAGTCCGTGTACTGGACGGGCAGTTCGGCCCACGGCGGTGCCGCACCGGAGATTCGTGCCTCGTAGGCGGTCATCAGATCGCGGACGAGCAACGGCACCGAGTAACCGTCCGCGCTGATGTGATGGACCATGACGGCGAGGACCCACTCGTCGGGGGCCGGCGAGAACAGCCGGGCGCGGATCGGCGGTTCGGCGCCCAGCGTGAAACCCCGCGACACGAACGCCGCGACCCGTGCGGCCACGTCGCCGCGAGGGACGATCACCGGGGTGAGGGAGGGGGCGGCCCGCGACACCGGGACCACCTGCTGGTAGGCGACGCCGTCACTGTCGGGGTAGAGCGTGTGCAGCGGTTCGTGACGACCCACCACGTCGGCCACTGCGGCACCGAGGGCGGCGACGTCCAGCGACCCGGTGAGCCGCAACGCCATCGGGATGTTGTACTCGGGGGAGCCCGGGGCCAGCCGGGAGAGGAACCACAGTCGTTGCTGCGCCGGCGACAGCGGTATCCGCGGCGGACGTGGGCGCACGGTCAGGGCGGGGTGCGCCGCGCCGTCGGTCGGTTCGGTGACGGCCGCCGCGAGCGCGGAGACGGTGGGGGTGTCGAACACCACGCGCACGGGCACCGTCGTCTGCAGTGCGGCGCCGATCCGGGATGCGGCACGCGTGGCGGACAGGGACGTACCACCGAGGGCGAAGAAGTTCTCGTCGCGTCCGACGAGGTCGAGTCCGAGTACCTCGGCGAACACCGTCGCCACCACCCGTTCGGCGGGCGTGTGCGGTGCCTCGAAGGCCGTGGCCGGCGGTGTGGGGTCGGGCAGCGCCGCACGATCCAGTTTCCCGCTCCCGGTGAGCGGCACGGTATCCACCACGACCACGGTCGCGGGCACCAGTGCGGCGGGGAGCCGCGCTGCCAGGTAGCGGATCAGCTGCTCGGGATCGACTGTCTCGCTGGGTGCCGGGAGCACGTACGACACGAGCGCGTCGACGCCGTCCCGCAGTTCACGTACATCCGTGGCCGCGAACCGGACGCTCGGATGGGTGCGAAGGGTCGCGTCGATCTCGCCGAGTTCGATTCGGACACCGCGCAGTTCGATTTGCGTGTCGTTGCGGTACAGGTACTCGATCGACCCGTCGCGGTGCCACCGCCCCACATCACCCGTCCGGTACATCCGCTCCCCGGAGGAGTCGAACGGGCAGGCGACGAAGCGTGCGGCGGTCAGCGTAGGCCTGCGATGGTAGCCGCGGGCGACGCCCGGCCCGCAGATGTATAGTTCGCCGGCCACTCCCGTCGGCACCGGGTGCAGGCGCGAATCCAGCAGGAGGACCGCGGCGCCGCGAACCGGACGTCCGATGGTGACCGGGCCGCCGGCCGCCGACGGATCGCTGATGGTCGTCATCACCGTCGTCTCGGTGGGGCCGTAGCCGTTGAACAGCGAGAGTTGCTTCTGTGCCGCCCAGACTGTCACGAGTTCCGGCGGGCACGGTTCGCCTCCCACCACGACAGCCCGGAGGTCGTGCAGGGCACGCGGGTCGACCGTCGCCAGCACCGTCGGTGTCGTGAACACGTGACTGACCCGCTCGGCGACCAGCAGGTCCGCGAGCTGGTCGTCGCCGTAGACGGTCGGTGGTGCGACCACCATGCAGGCGCCCGCACCGACGGCGAGCAGTATCTCCAGGACGGCGCCGTCGAAGCTGGGCGACGACGCGTGCAGGGTGCGCGACGACGCCGTCACCGAATAGCGCTCACGCTGCTCGGCCGTGAAGTCGGCGAGCCCACGGTGGGTCACCACGACTCCCTTGGGGTTTCCCGTCGAACCGGACGTGTAGATCACGTACGCCGGGTGGCGGACATCCAGCGGCTCGGAACGTTCGGCATCGGTGATCGGGGCCGAAGGCAGGCCGCGACTTTCGGTTCGGAAGGCGGGGTCGTCGAGCAGCAGCCAGTCCGTGGCGTCCGGCAGGGCCTCACGGTCCGCGACGGTTGTCAGGCCGAGGGCGGCACCGGAATCGTTCACCAGATACTCGACCCGCTGTGCGGGGTAGTGCGGGTCGACGGGGACGAAGGCGGCGCCGGTCTTCGCGACGGCCCACACCGACACGACGGACAGCAGCGACCGCGGCAGACCGAGTGCCACGAGCGTGTTGGGTCCCACCCCGCGCCGCATCAGTGCGCGCGCAAGCCGATTCGACTCGGCGTCGAGTTCCCGGTAGGTCATCGACCGGCCGCCGGCCGTCAACGCCGGACCCTCCGGATTATTGTCGGCGGCCGCAGCCATCAGGTCGGGCAGCGTCCGCTGCGGAAGCGACGGTGCACCGGCGTGCTGGGCCTCCTTCTCCTCGCGGTCGAGGAGGTCGATGTCACCGACCACGACGGACGGATGCGCGAGCGCGGCGCGGAGCACCCGCCGGAATCGATCCGCGAACCCCGACACCGTGCTGTCGTCGAACAGATCGGTGGCGTAGGTGAAGACGCACGCGAGCGGTCCGGCGCCGTCGTCGTCGAACGATTCGCTGACCGTCAGCTGGAGGTCGAACTTGGCGGTGTTCGTGTCGATCTCGACGATCTGGGCGGAGACCTCCGGCAGGTCGACCGCGACCGGCGCCGTGTTGTGGTAGGCGAATGCCAGCTGGAACAGCGGATTGCGGCTGCGCGACCGAGCGGGCGCGACCGCCTCGACGACCTCCTCGAACGGGACGTCCGCGTGGGAGAACGCGTCGAGGTCGACGCCGCGCACCCGGTCGAGCACGTCGCCGAAGGTGCTGCTGCACGGAACGTCGGTCCGGAGTACCAGTGTGTTGACGAACATTCCGACGAGGTCGTCGAGCGCGCGGGGCCCGCGTCCTGCGATGGGCGTGCCGACGACGATGTCCGAGGTGCCGCTCAGCCTGGCCGCGAGGACGGCGAGCGCCGCGTGGAGCACCATGAACGGGGTGGCGGCGTGGGCGCGCGCGAGTGCACGAATCCGCCGATGCGTCTCGGCGTCGAGAGTGAATTCGACGTCGGCGCCGCGGTGCGTCGCGATGGCGGGACGCGCCCGGTCGAACGGCAGAGGTAGCAGCTCGGGCATCCCGGACAGGGTCTGCGTCCACAACGGCAGGCTCCGCGGTCCGTCCTGCAGTTCACGCTGCCAGAGGGCGTAGTCGGCGTACCGGACGGGGAGAGGCGTCCACGCCGGATACTCACCGTGGGCCCGCGCGCGGTACGCCGCCATCACGTCGCGGGCCAGCGGTCCCAGCGAGAACCCGTCGGCGCTGATGTGATGGACGACGAGGGTCAGCACCCACTCGCTGTCGCTCACCGCGACGAGTTCGGTGCGAACCGGTGGTTCGGTGGTGAGGTCGAATCCCGCCGACACGAGGTCGCGCACCCGGGCGGTAGCGTCGGTCGTCTTCCGCACTACACACGGCGGCACGGCGGAGGCGGCCAGAACGTGCTGGCAGGGGATGCCGTCGTGCTCGGGGTACACGGTGCGGAGCGGTTCGTGACGTTCGATCACGTCACCCACCGCCGCGCACAGTGCCGACTCGTCGAGCGTGCCGGTGAGGCGGAGCACGACGGGAATGGTGTCGGTGGCCGAGCGACCGTCGAGACGGTTCAGAAACCACAGTCGTTGCTGCGCGAGGGCGAGCGGAACGTGGGCTGCCGGGGCCCGGGGGATCAGCGGCGCGCGCTCGGTCTCGTGCGCCCGTTCCGCGAGGTGTTCGGACAGTCCCGCAACCGTCGGGTGCTCGAACAACTCCCGGAGCTCGAGGGAGGTCCCCAGGGCCGCCCCGACGCGGGCGGCGACCTGCGCCGCGGTCAACGAGTTTCCGCCGGCAGCAAAGAAGTTGACGTTACGTCCCACCTGCCCGGCGCCGATCACCTCGGCGAACACGAACGCGACCACGTCCTCGACGGGGGTGGCGGGGGGATCGGAGACGGATCCCGCGGATGCCGGGTCCGGTAGGGCCGCGCGATCCAGCTTTCCGCTGGTCGTGACGGGCAGTGCGGGCAGCGCAACGAACATCGAGGGAATCATGTAGGCCGGGAGCAGGCCCGCGAGGCGTTCGGCGATCCGCGTGTCGTCCAGGTGTTCACCCTCCGCGGCAACGACATAGGCGATCAGCCGATCTCCGGCGTCCGGGTGTCGCTGCACGGCGACCGCGGCGTGTTTCACCGCCGGATCGGATGTCAACGCGGCTTCGATCTCTCCGGGTTCGATGCGCTGGCCACGGAGCTTGATCTGGAAGTCGGTGCGCCCGAGGTATTCGAGCCGGCCGGTCTCGTTCCACCGGACCGCGTCTCCGGTGCGGTACATCCGTCCGCCCGTGCCGCCGTAGGGATCGGCGACGAAGCGTTCGGCCGTCAAGTCGGGACGTCCGGCGTAGCCGCGCGCCACGTACGCACCGGCGAGGTACAACTCGCCCCTCGTCCCGACCGGCACCGGTCGCAGTCGACTGTCGAGTACATACGTACGTATGTTGTGGACAGGGCGGCCCAGAGCGACGACCCGACCGAAGTCGTTGCCGTCGACCGACTCCGAGGTTGCCACCGCCACCTCACACGGGCCGTACCAGTTGAACAGCGCAGCGGCACTGTGCTCCGTGAACCGCGCTGCTGTCGCGGCTGACAGTGCCTCCCCTGCCGAGAACACGCGGCGCAGCGTGGACGGCGTCCGGCGCCCGCACTGCTCCACGAAGGCGTCGAGCATCGACGGCACGACATGGAGAGTCGTGATCGACTCCTGCTCGACGATCCGCGCCAGATAGCGCGGATCGCGGTGACCGCCGGGTTCGGCGATCACCACCCGCGCGCCGGTCTGCAGGGGCCACAACAGTTCCCACGCGGAGATGTCGAACGTGAGCGGAGTCTTGTGCAGCACCGCATCGGAACCGTCGAGCGGCGTCAGCGTCTGCGCCCAGCGGAACTGGTTCACCATCATCGCGTGAGTCACCGTGACGCCCTTCGGCCGACCGGTCGAGCCGGACGTGAAGATGACGTACGCGGCGTTCGCCGGGCGCAGCGGCGAGTGTCGCGCGGAATCCGTCACCGGCGCAGAGTCGTACCCGGACACGTCGAGCAGATCGAGATCCACCACGGTCACTCCGTCCGGAGCCGTGCGATTCCCGGCACCGGCCGTGAGCAGCAGTGCGGGTGCGGCGGAGTCGACGACGAGCGCCGTGTGCGCGAACGGGTGCTCTGGGTCGACGGGAAGGTAGGCGCCGCCGGCCTTCAGCACCGCGTACAGTGCGACGAGTAGCTGAATCGAACGGGGAATCGACACGCCGACCACGGTTTCCGGTCCGACGCCCTTCGCCACGAGATACCGCGCGAGTCGATTCACCCGCACGTCGAACTCGGCGTACGTCAACCGATCTGCACCGAAGACCACCGCCACGGCAGCGGGCGAGCCAGCCACCTGCGCGTCGAACAGGTCGACCAGGGTGTCCGGCGGCACCGGCACGTCCGTCGCGTTCCAGGTGCGCAGAACCGTGTCCTTCTCCACCTCGCCGAGAAGGTCGAACGTGCCGATTGCCAGGTGGGGGTCCCTGCCGATGTGCTCGAGTGCGCGGCCCACCCTCGCCAGCAGGGCAACCCCGTCGTACCGGTGTGACCGGCACTGCGCCGTCAGCCGCAGGGTCCCGGTCACCGTCGCCGCGAGTGTCACTGCATAGTGCGAGGAATCGTGTGCGCGCACTGCGTCCAGCGTGACGCCGTCCACGGGTTCCGACTGCCCGCTCCGGTCGATGGGGTACGACTCGAACGCGACCAGCGTGTCGAAGAGCGGAGCCACACCGACCGCCCTCTGGATGTCCGCAAGCCCCAGGTAGTGGTGCTCGAGGAGCCCGACGTGGCCGGCCTGCAGGCGGGCGAGCAGGGTGGCGGCATCGACGTCGGGGTCGAGCGGGATGCGCACGGGAACGGTGTTGACGAACAACCCCACCGCGTTCTCCACGCCGGTGAGTTCCGGGGGTCTACCGGAGACGGTCGCGCCGATCACGACTTCTTCCCGGCCCGTCGCCTGCCCGAGAACGATTCCCCACGCGGCCTGGACAACTGTGCTCAACGTGACCCCGAGTTCTGTCGCACGTGCCGTCAGCGCCCGGGTGTCCTCCTCACTCAACTCCAGCACGGCCTCCGACGTGGCGACGGTGCGCTCGGTGGGTGCGGCGGCAGCGATGCCGTCGAGCGCCGAGGCCCACGCCCGCATCGAAACTTCGGTGTCCCGGGTCGCGAGCCACTCGAGGAATCCGCGGTACGGGCTCGCATCCGGCGGCTCGGTGCGGATCTCGCCGTGCCGGTACGCGCTGAAGACTTCGCGCATCAGCAACGGCATGGACCAGCCGTCGAGCACGATGTGGTGGCTGGTGATCGCCAGTTCGGCGCGGTTCGGGCCTCGCGACAGCAGGGTGAACCGAATCAGCGGTGGGGCAGACAGGTCGAAGCGGGTGGTGCGGTCCTCGACGAGGATCTTCTCGGGGTCATCCGTGAGGTCGATCTGCCGCCAGCGCAACGGCACCTCGTGGAGCACGAGTTGCGCGGGGACGCCGCGGCCGTCGCGCACGAAGGCGGTGCGCAGATTCGCGTGCCCCGCGACGACGGCGGCGCACGCGTTTCGGAGTCGCTCGGGGTCGAGGTGCCCGGACAGGGTCAGGATCACCTGCAGCGCATACGGATCGGCGTCGGAGCCGGTGAGCGCCGCGTGGAACGACAGCCCCGACTGCAACGGCGTCAGCGGCCACACGTCGAGCAGTCCGGGATACTCGCGTTCCCAGGCGTCGATGTCGGCCCGGTCGACCGCGACGAGCGGCAGATCGGAGGGGGTCAGCCCACTGCCGTGCGGAGAACGCGCCACCGCGGCGAGGGCGGTGAGCGCCTGCACCCACAGGTCGGCCAGCTGCTGAATCTCCTCGGCTGGAATCGCACCCGCCGGGAACGCGAAGGTGGTGTCGAGGACGCCGTCGGTCGTGGACGCGGTGATGTCGATCAGCGCGGTGACCTGCATCGACGGCTCGGCCGACGAGAACACGGCGGTGCCGTCCCGCACCGGCCGCCAGTCCCGTTCGGTGTCCGCGGTGTCGAGCCGGCCGAGGTAGTTGAACGCGATCTGGCCCTCGGGCCGCTCACGCAACTGCCGCGCCGTGGCGTCCCCGAAGTACCGCAGCAGCCCGTAGCCGATGCCCTTGTCGGGAACGGCGCGCAGTTGTTCCTTCACCGCCTTGATCGCGACGCTCGCGGAAGGGCCGCCGGCGAAGGCCTCGTCCAGGTCGACGCCCGTGATGTCGAGGCGGATCGGAAAGATGCTGGTGAACCACCCCACGGTCCGGGAGACGTCTGCCCCGGGCAGTACGGATTCCTCACGGCCGTGGCCCTCGAGCCTGATCAAAGGCACGGTCGGCGGCCGCCGCCGATTGCGCTGCCACTGCGCCAGCGCGAGGGCGAGTGCGGTGAGCAGTGCGTCGTTGACGTCGCAGTGGAAGGCGGCCGGGAGGTCGGTGAGCAACGAGCGCGTTGCAGACACTTCCGTGTGAATCCGCTCGACGGTCGCATTGACGTCGCGCGCCGCGTCGAGTGGTCGCGTCCCGAGCGGCGGCTTCTCGCCACCGGTCACGTCTCGCCAGAAGGTCAGCTCCGACGTCCTGCCGGGTCGCTGCGCCTCGTCGGCCAGTCCGTGCGACCACCGGCGCAGGGAGGTGCCGATCGCGGGCAGGTCGGGCGGCGCTCCCGCCTCCCTGTGTGCCCACGCGGCGGTGAGGTCGCCGATCAGGATTCGCCACGAGACGCCGTCGATCACCAGGTGGTGGGCGACGAGCAGGAGCCGCCCCCGACTGTCCGGTCCGCTGTCGAGCCAGACGCACTGCATCATCACGCCCGCAGCCGGATTCAACCGTCGGGTCGCGGCGTCGTGCTCGTCCCGGGTGCGTTGCGCCGGATCGGAGTGTTCGGGTAGCGGGACCCGGCGGATCGTGCCTTCCGGCACCGGTGCGCCGACCGGGCTCGCGGTGAGAAACACGGTCCCGTCCGATTGGCGAATCAGCCGCGTCCGCAGCGCGTCGTGCCGGTCGACTACGGCGCCGATCACCCCGCGCAGTCGCTCGGCGTCGATTCCGCGTGGCAATTCCACCACCACGGCCTGTGCGTAGCGGTCGATGTCGCGGACCCTGTCGAGAAGGAATCGGGCCGCCGGGGTGAGCGGCATGTCGCCGATCCCGCCGCCGGGAAGCTCCTCGAGGGTGGGCCGGTCGAGCGCGGCGCGGTCGGCGATCACACCGAGACGGGAGACCGTCCGCTGCTCGAACACATCGCGCGGACTGAACGTGATTCCCGCACTCCGTGCCCGGGACGCCAATTGGATGGCCATGATGCTGTCGCCGCCGAGTGCGAAGAACGAGTCGTCCACACCGAAATCGGAGGTCCCGAGGATGTCGGCGTAGATGCCGTGGAGCGTCCGTTCACGCGCAGTGGCCGGGGCGGTCCGGGTAGCCGATCGGGGACCGCTCGCGGGCAGAGCGCTGCGGTCCACCTTGCCCGACGGGGTCAGCGGGATGTTGCGCAGCGCGACGACGGCGGCCGGCACGACCTGCGGGGGCAGTTCGGCGGTGAGGTAGGAAAGCAGTTCCTGCTCGGTCACGTCGTCGGCGCCCACCACGTACGACATGAGCTGATCACCGGCGGCCTGCGAGCGAATCACGGTGACGGCGAAGCGAACCGACGGATGGCGGCGCAGGGCCGCGTCGACCTCGCCGGGTTCGACGCGCAGACCGCGGAGATTCACCTGTTCGTCGCTGCGGCCGAGGTACTCGAGTTCGTGGTCGCGGGTCCACCGGACGGTGTCGCCGGTACGGTACACGCGGGTGCCCGGCGGCCCGTACGGATCGGCGACGAACCGTTCCGACGTCTGCCGCGCCTTGCGGTGGTACCCGCGGGCCAGAGCCGTCCCCGCGACGTACAACTCGCCGACCACACCGACCGGGACCGGGCGGAGCCGGTGGTCGAGGACCACCGCTCGCGTCCCGCGGATCGGCCGGCCGATGGTGACCGGACCGGCCGCGGGGAGGGGATCGCTGACGGTCGCCATCACGGTGGTCTCCGCCGGGCCGTACGCGTCGACGACCGTGCATCGGGTGGCCCACCGGGACAACAGTTCCGGTGGGCACGCTTCACCGGCAACGGCCAGTGTGCGCAGGCCTCCGACTTCGCCGGGGTCCATCGACGCCAGGACCGACGGTGTGATCACCGCGTGGGTGATGCGTTCGGTGGTCATCAGTTGCGCGAGTGGTGATCCACCGTAGACCGTGGGTGGGGCGACGACGAGAGTGGCGGCGGAGCCGAAGGCCATCAGCATCTCGAAGATCGACGCGTCGAAGCTCGGCGACGCGACGTGCAGAACCCGCGCGGCGGCGTCGAGGTCGAGGTGCGTGCGCTGAGCGGCCACGAGGTTGGCGATCCCGCGGTGGGTGACCGCCACCCCTTTGGGGACGCCGGTCGATCCCGACGTGTAGATGAGGTAGGCGACGTCGTCGAGTCGTGTTGCCGGTGTGCGTGACTCGGGTGCGGCGGTACCGACCGCGTCTTCGAGCAGGAGCCATTCGGTCGTCGCCGGCACGGTGTCGGCGTACTCCGCGCAGGTCAACCCGACTGTCGCCCGCGCGTCGTCGAGCATGTGCCGCACCCGCGCGACCGGGTAGTTCGGATCCACCGGCAGGAAGGCGGCCCCCGTCTTCGCGACGGCCCAGACCGCGCACACGTAGTCGGGGGACCGTGGCAGAGCCACCGCGACGATGTCGCCGGACCCGACGCCGAACCGTGCCAGCATCGCAGCGATCCGGTCCGATCGCCCGTCGAGTTCGCGGTAGCTGATCGTGTGGCCCGCGCTGACGACGGCGGTCGCGTCCGGATCCTGTGCGGCGGAAGCGCGGAACACGTCGGCGAGCGTGACGGGCGCGATGTCGGGAGGTCCGGTGAAGGGGACCAGCGCAGTCGTTTCGTCCTCCGTGAGGACCGGGAGTTCGCCGACCGGGAGGGACGCATCGGCGTCGAGGAAATGCCGGAAGAACCGCAGGAACCTCGTGTGGTGTCTCTCCACGTCCTCCTGCGAATACATACGCGGATTCGCCTTGAAGTCGAGGTGCACTTGTCCTCGGGGCCCATACCGGCAGAGGTTGACGAGGAGGTCCTCGATCGGACCCGAAGACAGCACATGCAAGTGGCCCGTCAGCGAGCCGAGTTCGATCTCCTCGGGGAACAGCATGATGTTGACGGCGGGGCCGAACAGTCGGGGCTCGGACGGCGCGCCCCCGTGGTCTGCGCGGATGTCCTCGTGCCGGTAACGCTGATGCCGCAACGCGCCGGACATCGCGAGGCGCGTGCGGGACACCAGATCGCCGACCGTCGCCGTCCCCGCAGACGCGATGCGCAGCGGCACCACATTCGACACCATGCCACCGGACCGGAGCAGGGCCGCCGTCGTGCGGGCCGACACCGGCAGGCTGAGCGTGACATCGTCCTCGCCGCTCATCCTCGCCACATACCCGGCGACCGCACCGACGGTGAGCGTCGCGGGATTGACTCCGTGCGCCGCCGCGCACTTCTCGAGCCGATCGACAGTCTCGGTGGTCAACGTTCCGCCCACATCCCGGGAACCGGCGGTCGCCGGAGCGGAGCCGCGCGCCAGGGAACTCGCATGCGTGACGCCGCGCATCGTCTCGGACCAGTAGTCCCGGTCGGCCACCCAGCGTGCGGAGTCGCGGTAGCCGATCTCGAGTTCGTGAATGCGGCGAACACCGAGGGCCCTGCTCGGGGGCAGCGGCAGGCCACGCACCGCGGCGGAGTAGAGCGCGGCGATCCGATAGACCATCGTGACGGAGCCGTAACCGTCCAAGGCGATGTGGTGGGCGCGTGAATACCAGAAATAGTGGTTCTCCCCGACGTGGAGAAGAAACGAGACCGTCAGGCGGTCACGCCGGATGTCGATCGGCGCGACGGTCTCGGTGCGCATCCACACGTGCGCCGACGCCGCGGGATCCGGCGCGTCCCGGAAATCGACGTAGCCCACAGTGGCACCCACGCTCGAATCCACCCATTGCACAGGTTCCCCGTCGGTCTCGGAGATCTTCAGGAAGAACGATTCGAACTCGGCCGCCGCCCGCACACACGCCGAGGTCAGGGCGTCACGGTTCAGCTCACCGCGGATGTCGACATACTGGGCAACGGACACGGGAACCGCGGGGTCGACGTGCTGCGCGAGCCACATCCCCCTCTGCGCGGGTGACAGCGGGAAGGCGTGCGCAGACGAGTCTCCGGAACCAACCGAGGTCGGTGAACTCATCGCTGACTTCTCTCACGCATCCGTCCCCGCACGACGCTGCTAGCCGAGGTACCTCCACTCAGGAGTCTGCCCCAGATTTCTAGGAGATTGCTTAGAAACCTCTAGATAGTGCTACTGCCGGTTGCAGATGAACGATTACGCCACCTCGTCCTCTCCGCCGGCAGCGACTTTCCGCAGGCCACGATAGGCGCCTTCCGGAGTCTGCCGCCCCGCGACCACAGCTTCGACCTCGGCGGCGATGGGCATGTCCACGTTGTAATCGCGGGCCAACTCCATCACCGTCGGGGCAGTCTTGACGCCCTCAGCCACCTGCCCCAGCTTGGCGACAGCCTCGTCGACCGTCATGCCGCGCGCAATGAACTCACCCACCCGCCGGTTGCGCGAACTCGGGGCCATGCACGTGGCGATCAGGTCGCCCACCCCGGTGAGTCCCGCGAACGTCCGCGGATTCGCTCCCATCGCCTCACCCAGCCGGGTCATCTCCGCCAGCCCGCGTGCCAGGACCATCGCGCGCGTGTTGTCGCCGACGTCCAGCCCGTCGGCCATTCCCGACGCGATGGCCACGATGTTCTTCAGCACACCACCGAGTTCGCAGCCCAGCACATCGGTGTTGCGGTACACGCGGAACACGGCGGACGCGAACAACGGCTGCAACGCAGTCGCCACCCGGACGTCCTGCGTGGCGACGACCGATGCCGCAGCAAGTCCGTCGACGATCTCCCGCGCAATGTTGGGGCCCGCGAGAAGTCCGACCGGATGACCGGGCAGGCATTCGGCGATCACCTCGGTGGGACGCAACCGGGTTCCCGGCTCGAGCCCCTTCGCCAACGACAGCACCGGCACCCACGCCCGGACCTCGTTGGTGATCTGGGCGAGCGTGCTGCGGACCGCATGCGACGGCACCCCCACCACCAGGACGTCGGCTTCCTGCGCGGCCTCCACCAAATCGGCCGTGGACCGCATGGAGTCGGGGAGCGGGCGGTCGCCGAGGTAGCGGGAATTGCGGTGCTCGGAGTTGATCTCGTCCGCGGTTTCCGTGCTTCGCGCCCACAGCAGCGTCGGTGTGTTGTGGGCGGCCAGACCGGCCACCGTCGTTCCCCACGAACCGGCGCCGAGCACGACGACACGTACCGGCCGGGCCATTACCGATCACCCATCGAACTGATGCTGTCCATGACATCCAGCGTGGCACTTGCCGGGCGTTCACGAAGCTGATTCGGCAAGTCCCGGTGGCCGCTAACATCCATTCATGCGTGGACGAATTGCGGTACTTGCGGCGTGTGTCGGTGTGCTCGTTTCCACCGCGGCCGGCGAAGCACAGGCCTCGCCCACGCCGCTGAATGACGTGGCTGCGGTGCACGCGGCACTCCAGTCGGCTGCCATGCCGATCAGCACCCGCACCGCGCAGTCGATCGCGACGACCATCGAACGCGTCGCGAGCGGGGCGCCGCGATACAACTACTTCCCCCGATCGGTTCACCTCGTCGAGGGCACGGCCCAGCCGTTCCTCTACGACACCACGGCCGCGGACTGCCTCCCCGCCGGCTTCGGCGAACAGAACGATTCGGTCGGCATCGCACGAGCAATAGCCGGCCCCGCCGTCGACGAGAACCTGCCCGTCCCCGTCATTCCGCCGGGGAAGGTCAACGTCTTCTTCAGCGGGATGAACACGGCGATGTCGTCGCCGTTGCAGGCTGACCTCGTCGAAGTCGCGTGGCTGAACCTGAACACCATGCAGTCGGGGCGAGCACCGCTCTATCAAGAACGCCCCGCCGACTACATCGTCACGTTGTCCAACACCCTCGAGACGGGCAGGGGCACAATCGTGTTCGCCGTATTCGGAAGCATCCTCGACAACACCAGCAGAGCGCTGCCCCCGTGCGATTACGCGCCGGTGGTCGGCGTCGTCCAGGCGTGACCGCACGATCATGACGCGCGCAGGTGCGCCGGGGTTCCTTCGCATAGTTGCACGCCTCGCACAGGCCGGACCCGTTGCGCGCACTGGTCGGACCCGACTTGCCGTGCGGGCGGATGTGGTCGTGATGGCGGATCGGCGCATCGCACCACGGCGTTCGGCAGGTCCGGTCGCGGAGGTCGATCAGCTTCGCCAGACCCTTCGGGAACATCCGGGACTGCGATTCCATCGCCGTCAGCGCCCCCGACTGCGGGCAGGCGTACACGCGCTGCAGCGACACCTCGGTATCCGCACTCACCGCGTCGGCCACCCACTGACGGGCGATCCCCGCGGGCACCGGCCCGTACCCGTGCAACTGCGCCGGCTCGTTCCCACCAGCGAGCAGCGTTTCGTCCGACAACACCAGGTTCACCGCCACCGGCACACCGGAAGCCACGGCCTGTCCGGTGCCGCGTGCGAACAGCAGGTCCACCATCACCTGATTGCGAGTCCGTCCATCGCCGTTTCCCCTGGCGATGAGACTGTCCGCATCGCGGCCCAAGGTGGCCTGCAAGCATACGGCCTGCACCACCGGCATCAACACGCTGAGGTACGCCATGGAGTCCGGTGCGGGCCGCGTCGTCACCCGCCGTTCCGACACCGCCTTCTTATTCCGGCGGACCACGGCCGCGGCGTCGAGTTCTACCGCCAACGCCCGCGAACCCCAGATGCCGCCCACCGCGGTTGGGTGATTCCCTGCGCGCCAACGCAATCTGCGACGCGATCCCCCGGTCCCACTCGGCGCGCGGCACGCTGTCAGCCTTCCGCTCCGCCCGAATGCAGGTCGCGACGGCATCGGTGATCACAGCCTGTGCCGCACACCCCACCGACTTCAACGTTTCGATCGCATCGAGCCACTCGATCCCCAAGCCGGCATTCCCACCGGCCTCGACACACCGCAGCCGCGCGGTGAACACAAGCAACTCGTCCAGATCCGGTGCCATCAATTCCCCCACAACCAACCTCCCCCAAGGTCGTTCGAATATGTGTTCGACTGTATCAATCGAGCCCGGACAGGGCAATACCCCGGTCGTCGACTGGGTAACGTGGGCACGATCGGGGAGGGAGGTGTGATGACGGAGCGGGCTCAGCCGAAGTGGCGCAAGAGTATCTGGATGGATGTGACAGTGGTCGTGTCGGTGGTTGCGGCGGGGACCGTGGTTGCGGGCCTGTCGAACGAGCCTCCGGTGGAGATTCCGGGTTGTGACGTCGTCGTGCCACCGACGGAACCCAGGCGCTTCAGCGTCGGGTATTCTCCGTCGCAGGATTACGACAACGCGAAGTATCCGTGGTTCTCCGGTGCGAAGGCGACGGCGATGACCGACGCGATTCTCGAGTCGCTGCCCGGTGATGTGGACGTGGTGTTTGCCAGTCCCGTCGAGTCTTTCGAGTTTCAACCGATCGACGACATCGCGCAATCGCAGTTGCCCGACTTCGTCGACGCGGAACTGTTCAACGGGTCGACCAGCGCCCGCGGGTCGCTCATTCGCGACGGACATGTCGGCACGTTGACGGTGGATGTCCGTTCCTGGGATCGGCCGATACCGCCGTGTATTGCCGGTGCACAGGACCGACGGGACGAGCTTCCGAACGGCACCGTGCTCGATTCGCAGGACACGGTGGCGGACATCGGCGGGGTGCGGAGTGTGCGCCGCACCGTGGTGGCGTACCTACCCGACGGAACCAGGGTGGTGGCCCGGTCCGACGACAGCGCGCGCATCCCACTGACCCTCGAGGAGCTCAGTGCTGTTACCACGACGCCGGATTTGGCTGTCACAGCCGAGGTTCCGCCGGGCACACTGCCACCGATGCCTCCGTGCAGTGCGGATTCGAATGGGACGGGACCTGTGTTGACGCGAGAATCCGTTGCCGAACTCAACCGGGCGCTCGACGAGCGGTGGGCCGCGGCGCCGCGCACGGGCAGCTCCCTGGATCGTCCGCTCGGATCGCTGCGTCCGGGAGATTTCGGCAAAGACAATGTGTGCGAAGCGCTCACGGCCACATCCGGGGGTAGCTCCGGGCGGCTCGAGATCTCGATCCGGAGTGGCAGAGATGCGCGGTCGCCTCACGAGCAACTTCTCTCGGAACTCGATCGGGACCGGAAGGCCGAGACACTGCCGGACGGTTCTGTCATCGTCCGCGCGTCCTATCCTTCGAACGGCAGTGAATTCGTGTCGATTACCAGGCCGTCCGGTGCCCAGGTCGTGGTCAGCGCCTCTGCACCCGGAGCGTCCGCGTCGCCGTTGTCCTTGGCGGAACTCGAGTTCATCGCGACCACACCGGGGCTCGCGTCATGAGCACCATCGACCCGGCAGTGCTCGCTACCACTTCCGTGCGGTGAGCAGGAGGTACTCCCAATTCATCACGGTGCTGCCGGTTCCGTAGTCGTAGCGACGTGCGAGATCGGCGAGTTCGCGGTCCAGTGCGGCCACCCGGTCGGGGTCGCCGGCGATGTTCCGGTACACCGCGATGGTCGGGCCGTAACGGGTCTTGAAGTAGTCGCGGAAGTCTTCCGGTGATCGGAACTGGTCGACGCGCAACGTCTTCCGGGTCGCCACGACATCGGTGACCCGATGGGAGAACAAGGCCCGGACGTGGTCTTCGCGTCCCCACAGCGGCGGGGGCTGCGCACCGGGAGGGGGCGGTGGTGCGTACGGTTTCATCGTGGCGAACATCTGACCGATGAATCCTTCGGGCGTCCAGCTGAGCAGGCTGATCGTTCCACCGGGCCGGCAGACACGGACCAGTTCGTCGGCGCTCGCCTGATGGTGTGGGGCGAACATGACGCCGACGCAGGACATCACGGTGTCGAATTCGTCGTCGGCGAACGGCATGGCCTCGGCGTCGGCCTGCTGCCATTCCACGTGGGCTCCGACTTCGGCGGCGCGTCGGCGTCCGGCGTCGAACAATTCGGGGGTGAGATCGCCGGCCACGACGCTCGCGCCTGACAGCGCCGCGGGGATGGCGGCGTTGCCGGATCCTGCCGCGACGTCGAGAACACGGTCACCGGGCCTGATGCGGCTTGCCTGGACCAGGGTGGGCCCGAGGTCCGCGATGATGTCGGTGGCCAGGGCGGGATAGTCGCCGAGTGCCCACATCGCGCGGTGTTTGTTCTTCAGTTCGCGGTCGGCGTGCACTGCGTCGATCGTGTCATCCATGTCGGAACTCCAGGGAGGTCGGCTGCGTCGGTTGCGTTCCAGCCTGGGCGGACGGCGTCGTCTCCGACAGGCACCCTCGGGGTGGGTTCCGGTCACCCCGGGGCCGTCAATCCTGGTCGCGGAACTGCGCGGCGAGTTCGCTGCGCGAGCGGATGCCGAGCTTCGCGTAGACCCGGGTCAGGTGGTACTGCACGGTCTTGACGGACAGGAACAGCTCTCCCGCCGCCTCCTTGTTGCTGGCCCCGCCCGCGACGAGTTCCGTCACGGCGCGTTCCTGCGGAGTCAGTTCGTCGAGTGTGAACCGGCTGCGTTTGAGGTTGAGGCCGCCGGCCTTCAGTTCGCGGTCGCACCGCTGCACGTAGGAGGTGGCGCCGAGCGCGAAGTAGCTTTCTCGGGCGGCCTGCATGACGGCGTCCGCCTCGCGCCGCTTGCCTGCCCGGCGCAGGGTCTGGCCGTAGGCGAAGTTGACGCGGGCGCGGTCGTAGGGGAGCGGCAAGGTGTCGAGATGCGTCAACGCCTTCTCGAAGACGTCCCGGGCACCGTCGATGTCGCCTCGCGCGCCGGCGATCCGGCCGCGAGCGTAGCCGAGTCGCGCCATCGCGGACCGGTGCCCCCGCTCCGCGGCTCGTTCCTCGTGGGGGATGAGGAAGGTGTCTGCGTCGTCGACGCGACCGGCCATCACGAGCGCGTTCGCGTAGACGTCGGGCCACTGCCAGAAGCCGGGTTCGTCGATGCCCTCCCGGGGTTGCAGACGGGTGAGTGGCTCCAGCGCCCTGATGACGGTGGCGTAGTCGGCCTCGACCTCGGCGCACTGGGCGCGCGCCAGTGAAGCCGGAATGAACATCATCGGGTAGTCGTGCGAACTCGCCGCCGCAAGACGGAGGTGCTCCCGTGCCGCGGGCCAGTTGCCGCGCAGCGCGTGGGTCTGCGCGCCGGTCCAGTGCACAAGGGGCCGGACGAGGTCGAGCGCGGCGTCCTCGAGTTGGTGCCCGGCACGGTCGACGGTGGCGATGGCGCCGCTCCAGTCGCCGAGGGCGAATTGTGTTCGCGCCAGCCAGGCTTGCGCCCACAGCGAGATGCGCGTCGAGCCCATCCGGAAGGCCGTCGGGACGGCGCTCTCGAGTTCCTGACGTGCCGATTCGGGATCGTCCAGCGCCAGGTCGAGCCAGCCCCGGGCCATGTCGAAGCGCTGGGACTGGGCACCGAGGGCGATCTTCGCGGACAGTGTGTCGTATGCGGCCCGCGCCTCCCCGATCCGACCCGTGGCAGCGAGTCCGAGTCCCATGATCGCCGCCGATTCGACGGCCGACGGATCACACGGGTCGACGAGAGCGACTGCCCGGCTGGCCCATTCGACGAGGTCCGGTCCGTGCCAGCGGACGAGTGAGTCCAGGACGCGGCGCTGACAGATCAGCGCGGCGGTGGCCGGATCGGTAGCCGGGTCGCATGCGGACCACGACTGGGTGAGCAGCAGATCGGCCTCCGCGGGACGCCCCCGGAGGATCGCGAGGTAACCGAGCACGGCGTCGCGTAACGGACTCTCCGGGAAGCTCTCGATTTCCGGTGCGAAAGCCAGTGCCTGCGGAAGGTTGCTGGCACCGACGAGAGCGTCCACGGCGCGGATGAGGCGTTGTTCGCGTTCGCCGCGGTCCGCGGTGAGGCGGCTCGACTTGATCAGTGCGTCCGCGACCGCCGACCACGCCCCGACGGCCGCCCTGCGCGCGGAGTATTTGTCGAGTTCGTCCGCGAGTGCGGGATCGGCGAACGGGGCGGCAGCGGCGCGATGGTCCAGTCGCCTGCCCTCGTCCTCGACGATCCGTGCGGCATGGTCGTGCAGGTCGCGCAGTCGGATCGGCCCGAGGCTGCGGTATACGGCGGCGCGGGTGAGCGGTGACGGGAAGGTCAGCACGGTCACGCCGCGACGCTCGCCGACGGTGAGAAGGCCTGCCCGATGGATTTCGTCGAGGGCCTCCACCGGATGCTCGATGCCGGCGAGTGCGGCAGCGTCGGCGAATCGGGGATCCCCGGCGAGGACGGCAGCCGATTCGACGAGCGTGCGGGCGGGGGGCGAGCACGCCGACAGCCGCGCCAGTACCTTCGCGGCGAAGGTGCGCGGCACCGGGAGGACAGGTTGCCACTGGCCCCACGCGCTCGGATCGACTTCCTGCAGAAGCTGCGTGAGGTGCCGAGGGTTCCCGGCAGTGTGCTGAACCAGTTGGTGCGCCACCGGGACCGGAAGGGCGACGTGCGCAAGGTCGTTCGCGAGTCTCCGGAGGTCGGACGCATCGAGTGGGCGCACGCGTATCCGGTGCCGCCGATGCCGGTCGAGAAGGTCGAGAACGGTCGCGGGAACACCGTCGGGCGGCTCCGAGTTCGTGACCAGGACGATCATGGCCGGCCGGTCGAGGAGATGCACGGCGGACGTCAAAGCCTGCAGCGAGACGACGTCGGCCCAGTGCGCGTCGTCGAGCACGACGACGAACGGTTCGTCTCCGGCACGTGTGGCCACGGCCGCGACGAGGTCGCGGGCGACGTCGACGGGGTCCTCCGACGTCACGCCCGCACCCAGGAGCTGTTCGGCGACGCCGAAGGGATGACCGGACGCCCACGGCGCGCAGACTGCCGAGAACGCGGGCAGGCCGGGATGCGCGGCGAGGAAGTGCTCCACGAGCGTGGTCTTGCCGATGCCCGGAACACCCTCGACCACGACGACGACCGGCACGTTCTCGGTCGCCTCCTGCAGGACGGCCGCGAGTTCGGCGAGCTCGCGGGAACGTCCGACAAGCTCCATGTTGCCTGGATCACTCACACCACTCACCGTATCGCGACGCGTTTTTTCGGCGTGTGCCTGGCGAAAACGTGGATCGCTTGTAACGTGAAGTGAGAAGCTGCTGGTCAGCTCGACCACGAGTCGAAGGATTCGGTGCATTCATGACGACGGAGGCGAACTCCACAAAGCTGGAGCGGGTGGCCATCCGCTTTGCCGGCGACTCGGGCGACGGCATGCAGTTGACCGGCGACCGGTTCACGTCGGAGGCGGCGGCGTTCGGAAACGACCTCGCCACCCAGCCCAACTTCCCCGCCGAGATCCGGGCGCCGCAGGGCACGCTCCCGGGTGTGTCGTCGTTCCAGATCCAGATCGCGGACTACGACATCCTCACAGCCGGCGACCGCCCGGACGTCCTGGTCGCGATGAACCCGGCGGCGTTGAAGGCGAACCTGGCCGATCTGCCGCGCGGCGGCATGATCATCGTCAACACGGACGAGTTCACCAAACGGAATCTCGCGAAGGTCGGGTACACCGCCAGCCCCCTCGACGACGACTCCCTCGAGGACTACGTCGTGCACCCGGTGGCGATGTCGACGTTGACGGTCGGCGCGGTGGAACCCGCCGGCCTGAGCCGCAAGGATGGCGAGCGGGCGAAGAACATGTTCGCCCTCGGGCTGCTGTCGTGGATGTACAACCGGCCCACGCACAGCATCGAGCGGTTCCTGCAGACCAAGTTCGCCGCGAAGCCGCAGATCGCGGAGGGCAACCTGCTCGCGTTCAAGGCCGGGTGGAATTACGGGGAGACGACGGAGAGCTTCGCGACCACCTACGAGGTGTCGGCGGCGACGCTCCCGCCCGCCACGTACCGCCAGGTCACCGGAAATACCGCACTGGCCTACGGGGTGGTGACGGCGGGCCGGCTGGCGTCGCGGGACGTCTTTCTCGGGACCTATCCGATCACCCCGGCGTCGGACATCCTGCACGAACTGACCAAGCACCGGAACCTCGGCGTCACCACGTTCCAGGCCGAGGACGAGATCGCGGGGATCGGCGCGGCGCTGGGCGCGTCGATCGGAGGTGCTCTCGGCGTGACGAGCACGTCCGGTCCCGGGCTGGCGCTGAAGAGCGAGGCGATCGGGCTGGCGGTGATGACGGAGGTGCCGCTCCTCGTCATCGACGTCCAGCGTGGTGGCCCCTCCACCGGCCTCCCGACGAAGACCGAACAATCGGACCTCTTGCAGGCGATGTACGGCCGCAACGGTGAGTCGCCCGTCGCCGTGATCGCGCCGCGCTCACCCGCGGACTGCTTCGAGGCCGCGGTCGAGGCCGCGCGGATCGCGTTCACGTACCGCACCCCGGTGCTGTTGCTGTCGGACGGCGCCATCGCGAACGGCAGCGAACCGTGGGCCATCCCGGACGTGTCCGCACTGGAGCGGATCGATCCCGGCAGCGAGACGGCACCACCGGTGGACGGTGAGTTCGCGCCGTACGCCCGGGACCGGGACACGCTCGCGCGTGCTGTGGCGATACCGGGAACCCCCGGACTCGAACACCGCATCGGCGGTCTGGAGAAGGCCGACGGCAGCGGCGACATCTCCTACGATCCCGCCAACCACGACCTGATGGTCCGGTTGCGGCAGGCGAAGA
Organism: Rhodococcus jostii NBRC 16295; assembly: GCF_001894825.1. Taxonomy (GTDB): domain Bacteria; phylum Actinomycetota; class Actinomycetes; order Mycobacteriales; family Mycobacteriaceae; genus Rhodococcus_F; species Rhodococcus_F jostii. The sequence goes on from NZ_BCWY01000004.1 coordinate 216,708, forward strand.
TCGACGGGATCGCGGTTCCCGACGTGGTCGTCGACGACCCTTCCGGGGAGGCCGACCTGTTGCTCGTCGGGTGGGGCAGCTCGTACGGGCCCATCGGCGAGGCCTGCCGGCGTGCGCGTCGGGAGGGTAAGAAGGTGGCCCACGTACACGTGCGCAACCTCAACCCGCTGCCGGCGAATCTCGGTGCGGTGCTGCGCAGCTACGGCACCGTCGTCGCACCGGAGATGAATCTCGGCCAGCTGGCGATGATCCTGCGTTCGAGGTTCCTGGTCGACGTGCAGTCGGTGACGAAGGTGCAGGGACTCGCGTTTCTCAGCGACGAGCTACACGAGGTGATCGACACTGCCCTGACCGGAACGTTGCGTGAGCACGAGCTCGCGAAGACCACCGACGCGCTCGCGTCGGCGACCTACCGATCGACCGGACCCCGGTGGGAGGAATCGGTGTGACACAGATGATCAGTCGTGTCGGTGCAGATCTCGGACTGAGCGCCACCGCTCACGTTCCGACCACCGACGAACCGCAGAAGGCCAAGGACTTCACCTCGGACCAGGAGGTCCGTTGGTGTCCGGGGTGCGGTGACTACGTCATTCTCGCCACCATCCGAAGTTTCCTGCCGGAGTTGGGACTCCGACGCGAGAATCTGATGTTCGTCTCCGGCATCGGATGCTCGAGTCGGTTCCCGTACTACCTCGACACCTACGGCCTGCATTCGATCCACGGCCGCGCCCCGGCCATCGCGACCGGTTTGGCGGTGACGCGACCCGACCTGTCGGTGTGGGTGGTGACCGGTGACGGCGACGCCCTCTCGATCGGCGGCAACCACCTCATCCACGCCCTGCGGAGAAACGTCAACATGACGATCCTGCTGTTCAACAACAGGATCTACGGGCTGACCAAGGGGCAGTACTCACCGACCTCCGAGGTCGGCAAGATCACCAAGTCGACACCGCTGGGGTCGGTGGATCACCCGTTCAACACGCTGTCCCTCGTGCTGGGAGCGGAGGCGACTTTCGCGGCCCGTGCGATGGACTCGGACCGCAAGGGTCTGACGGAGGTGCTGCGGCAGGCGGCGGCGCACCGCGGCACGTCGTTCGTGGAGATCTACCAGGACTGCCCGATCTTCAACGACGGCTCCTTCGACGTCTTGCGCAAGGACGGGTCGGAGCAGCGCCTGATCCCGCTGACCCACGGTGAGCCGATCGTGTTCGGCGGTGCAGGCGAATACTGCGTCGTCCAATCGGGTTTCGGTTTGACGGTGGTCGCGACCGTCGACGTCGACCCGGCCGAGATCGTGGTGCACGACGCCCACACCGACGACCCCGATTACGCGTACGCGCTGTCGAGGCTCTCCGATCAGGACCTCACCCACACCGTGACCGGGGTGTTCCGCAGCGTCGCGCGGGACACGTACGACGACATGGTTCGCCTGCAGAACGAGATCGCCCGGGAGAACGACCCCGTCGACGACGGCTCGCTGCAGCGCCTGCTGACCGGTCACGACACCTGGACGGTGGAGTAGGTGGTCGCCGGCTCGGGACGGGTGGCTCGTGCGCGTGGGACGAAGAAGGTGACGAACCCGCCGAGAACGGCGATGCCCGCGAAGACGTAGAACGCCACCTGGCTGCTGATGCCTGCGCTGATCAGGGCGCCGCCGATCAGGGGGCCGAAGATGCCGCCCAGCCGGCCGAACCCGGCGCACCAGGCAACGCCGGCGCCGCGTGCGGACGTGGAGTAGTAGTTGGAGACGAATCCGTAGATCAGGACCTGGGTGCCGATGGTGCCGACTCCGGCGACGGCGACGGACGCGAGGAGCACCGGCAGCGGGAACCCGAGCGTGAGAAGTATCAAGGCCAGCGCGGCGAGCCCGAACGTCGTGGCGACGACGCGTTGCGGTCCGATGCCGTCGGCGACCTTGGAGGCGATCAGACCGCCGAGGATGGCGCCGCCGTTGAGGACGAGCAGAAACGACAGCGAGCCTTTCGCGTTGAAACCTGCGTCCTCCATGATCTTCGGGAGCCAGGTGTTGAGCCCGTAGGTGAGCAGTAGTCCGGAGAAGCTCATCAGACCGAGAAGCGCAGTGCCCCAGGCGTAACGGCGCGTCGCGAGTGCGGCGAAGCCGACCTTCTCGTCCGACGCCCGTTCCGCGGCGATCTCCTGGGCGCCGGGCATCGGGATTCCCGTGCGTTCGGAGATGCGACGCGCCTTGTCCTCGTGTCCGCGGGCGACGAGCCACTTCGGTGACTCCGGCAGTTTCACGAGCGCCAGCGGCAGCAGGATCACGATGGGCAGGGCGCCGATCCAGAAGAGGCCGCGCCAGCCGATCGTGTCGCGCAGGACGATCGCGAGCAGGGATGCGAGCACTCCGCCGGCGGGGACGCCGCTGTAGACGACGGCGTTGTACAGGTTCCGCTTTCCGGGAGGTGCGAACTCCGCCACCATCGCGCCGGCGGTGGCGACGAGGCCACCGACGCCGATTCCGGTGAAGAAGCGCAGCAGACCGAACATGGTGACGCTCGTCGACATCGCGGCGAGGCCCATTCCGACGGAAAACCAGGCGATGTTGATCAGCATCATCCGTCGGCGTCCCAGGTAGTCGCCCACGGCGCCGGCGGCGAGTGCGCCTACCATGACGCCGATGAGGGCGTACGAGCCCAGCGCACCGGCCTGCTGGGCGGAGATCTCGCCGAGTTGACCGGGATCGTTCATCAATGTCGGCAGGATCGTGCCGTACACGACGAGGTCGTAGCCGTCGAAGATGATCGCGAGGGTGGCGATCGCGACGATCCAGGTGACGGCGCTGCGGTGTCTTGGGCCGGCCCAGGTGTCGGGGGTGGATGGATTCATGGTGATCTCCGCTCGGTGAGTGTGACGGGGAACCGGGTCCTGCTCGTAAGTGCGCTGTGTCACAGGTGAATTCAGCTAGAAAAATGCCCCATCGACGAGACGAAATGATGCGTCCCGCCGATGAGGCGGTCGAGAGCTGTGAATTGCTAGCCCAGGTCGCCACCGGCGACGGGCAGTACCGTCCCGGTGATGTAGGTGGCTTCGTCCGAGGCGAGGAAGACGATGGCTGCGGCCTGCTCGTCGAGCGTTCCGTACCGCTTCATCAGCGATGAGTCGACCGTCTGGTCGACGATCTGCTGGTACCAGACCCTTTCCTGATCGGTCTCCGCGCCGGGGCCGCGGGGAACGCGCCGGGCCGGCGCCTCGGTGCCGCCGGGAGCAGTGGCCACCACGCGGATTCCGTACTGCGCGGCCTCGAGAGCGAGGGCCGCGGTGACGGCGTTGACGCCACCCTTCGATGCCGCGTAGGGCACGCGGTTGACGCCCCGGGTGGCCACGGAGGACACGTTGACGATCGTGCCCGACTGCTGCGCGATCAGGTGGGGAAGGACGGCGCGGCACGTCCACAGCGTCGGGAACAGTGACCGCTGCACCTCCGCCTGGATCTGCTCGGCGGTGTAGTGCTCGTACGGCTTGGCCCAGATCGTGCCGCCGACGTTGTTGATCAGCACATCGAGCCGGCCGTGCTGCTGCCGTGCCTCGTCGATCGCCGCCTCGGCGTCGGCGAACTGCTCCAGATCGGCGGTGATGCTGTGCGCCTCGGTGCCGTTCTCGCGCAATCCCTTCGCGACCTCGTGGACGAGTTCGGCACGGTCGATCAGGATCACCGACGCGCCCTCGGCCGCGAGCCGGGTGGCGACCGTCAGGCCGATGCCCTGCGCGGCACCGGTGACCGCGACGACCTTGCCGTCGAAGCGGTGCGGGGTGACGAATCCGCTCATGCGACGGCGCTCCTCTCGATGGCGCGGCACATGGTGGCCTTCGCGTGCGCGCTGTGGCTGACGATCAACTCGTGAGCGGCGGCCCGGTCACCCTTCTCGAACGCGGTGACGATGTCGAGGTGGTCGTGCTGGATGTGCTCGTCCACCCAATCCGCCGTGCGGAGCACCTTGCTCATCAGCTGCGTGACCTCCAGGCGGTTGTACGCCTCGAGGAGCACGTCGTTGGCGGTGCACCGGAACAAGAACTCGTGGAACGCGGCATTGGTGTCGGTGAAGGCGCCGGCGTCCGTGAAGTGGTCGTTCTCGATCGACTCGCACGAGGTCTCGGCGAGGATTCGGTACTCGGACAGCTGTTCCTGCGTCATCCGGCCGATGGTCAGTTCCATCGCACCGAGTTCGAGTGCCATGCGGGCGTCGAACTGCGCGTCCGACTCGGACAGCGGCTGGTGCTCCTCGCCGATCTCGTACTCGGGGGCGGCCTCGACCGTGTCGGTCACGGACGGTGTGGATTCCTCGGACCCACCCGGCGTCGCCGCATTGTTGAACTTCTCGAAGTAGAAGTTCGCCGGCGTGACGCCCTCCGACTTCAGGTGGTCGCGGACGGCCTCGACCATGGGCGGCGGACCGCACAGGTACACGTCCACGTCGCCGTCGTTGAGATGCGCGGGCTCGAACAGGCCGGTGACGTACCCCGTGTTCGGGGCGCTGCTGGCGGGGTCGGACACGCAGTAGTCGAACGTGAACTGCGGCAGGGACTTCGTGTATTCCTCGAGCTTGTCGAGCTCCACCAGGTCCGCGTCGGAGGAGACGCCGTAGACCAGGTGCACGGGGTGGTCGGCGGCGTCGGTGCGCATCTTGTCGAGGATCGACAGCAGCGGGGCCAGCCCGGTGCCGCCGGCCAGCAGCAGAGCGCGGCGCTTCTGCTCACGCAGGAAGAAGCTTCCCATCGGGCCGGTGAACTCGAGTGTGTCGCCGACCTGCGCCCGCTCGCGCAGGTACTCCGACATCAGGCCGCCGTCGGTGATCTTGACCAGGAACGACAGGTCCTTCGACGTGGGGCCGGTGCTGAACGAGTACGAGCGTGTCGCTTCGGTCCCGGGAACGGTGATGTTCACGTACTGCCCGGGGAGGAAGACGAGGTCGTCGCGGTTCGCGATGTCGATCGTGAACCCGATGGTGGTGTCGGAGAACTTCCGGATCTCGGTGATCGTCGACGAGAACGTCCCCGCCGCCGTCTTGGCGACGTCGGAGGTCGTCGGAATCTGCAGCACCAGATCGCTTTCCGGCATCATCTGGCACGGAAGGCAGAAGCCCTGCTCCGCCTCTTCGTCGGTGAGCGCTTCCTCGATGTAGTCGCCGCCGTCGTACGTGCCGGATTCGCAGAGCGACTTGCAGGTGCCGCACGCCCCGTCTCGGCAGTCGAGGGGGATGTTGATCCGCGCGCGGTAGGACGCGTCGGCGACCGTCTCGTCGCCGTCACACTTGATGAAGCGGGTGATCCCGTCCTCGAAACTCAGTGCAACTTGGAAAGTCATGGAAAACAGCTCGATTCGCAAAGATTGGGGAGGAACTCAGATGTGGTAGATGTCGACCACGTGGTGGATGTAGTCGTTCTTGAGCACGACCTTCTTCTTCGTGATCAGTGGCTGCGCACCGGAGAAATCGATCGTGTAGAAGGAGTTTCCGAAGTACGTGTCGACCGTGTTGTACCGGAAGTAGAGCGTGAACCAGTTGAACCGGACATCCACGACGTCGCCGCGACGATCGGTGACCTCGACGTTCGAGATGTTGTGACCGGTGCGGGGTTCCGGAAGGCTCGTGGCGCTCGACCTGTCGGTCTTGATGCGGAACACCCGGTCCTCGATGCCGCCGCGGTTGGCGTAGTAGATCAGCGAGATCTCGGTCATCGGGTCGGTGGTCAGCTCGCCGTCATCGGCCCACGCCGGCATCCAGAACTCGGAGTCGGGGTGATAGCACTCGATCCACTTCTCGAACTCGCGGTCATCGAGGTAGCGGGCCTCACGGTAGAGGAACTGCTCGATATCGTGCTGGGTGACGGTGTTTTCGGCTACTGCAGTCATGTCTCTCGTCTCCCTCAGCGGTTGTTCGCGGCAGCGGCAGCGTCGGCGTCGAGTGCCTTGGTGAGCGCCTGCACCCAGTAACCGTGCTGGATCGGGTAGAGGCCCTCGTCCTCGGTCTTCACACCGCTGGAGATGGGGTTGATGCCGATCTTCTTCGCGTCCTCGTCCGGGCCCTGGAGCTGGTGGGTGACACCGCGACTGAGGTCGTTGAACGGTGCGGCTCCGGCCTGATACGCCTTCTGGCAGGAGCGGAACTCCTCGAGATCGTCCGGGGTGGCCATGCCGGTGGCGTTGAAGAAGTCCTCGTACTGCCGGATGCGGGCGGCGCGTGCCGTGCGGCTCTCACCCTTGGGGGCGATGCAGTAGATGGTGACCTCGGTCTTGTCGACGGAGATCGGACGGAAATGCCGGATCTGCGAACCGAACTGGTCCATCAGGTACACGTTCGGGTACAGGCACAGGTTGCGGGACACGCCGATCATCCAGTCGGCGCGGTCTTCGCCGTACTCGGCGACCAGTTCGTCGCGGCGCTCGTTCAGCGGACGGTTGGTGGGGTCGGCCCACTTCGTCCACAGCAGCAAATGGCCGTTGTCGAACGAGTAGTAGCCGCCCTGCTGCTTCGACCACTTGCCGGCATCCATCGCCTTCGTGGCATTGGTGGACTCACCCGACTCGCGCCTCGACGTGGTCGCGGCGTAGTTCCAGTGGGTCGCGGACACGTGGTACCCGTCCGCGCCGTTCTCGGTCTGCAGCTTCCAGTTGCCGTCGTACGTGTAGGTGGACGCACCGCGCAGCACCTCGAGGCCGTCGGGCGACTGGTCGACGATCATGTCGATGATCTTCGTGGTGTCACCGAGGTGTTCCTCGAGCGGCGGGACGTCGGCGTTGAGGCTGCCGAACAGGAATCCGCGGTAGTTCTCGAACCGCGCGACCTTGGTGAGGTCGTGGGAGCCGTCCTTGTTGAACTGTTCCGGGTAGCCGGCCTCACGCGGGTCCTTGACCTTGAGGAGCTTGCCGGAGTTGTTGAACGTCCAGCCGTGGAAGGGGCAGGTGAACGTGGTCCGGTTGTCCGTCTTGCGCCGGCAGAGCATGGCGCCGCGGTGGCTGCACGCGTTGACGAGGGCGTTGAGTTCGCCCTCCTTGTTGCGGGAGATGACGATCGGCTGGCGGCCCATGTACGTGGTGAAGTAGTCGCCGACGTTCGGAATCTGGCTCTCGTGGGCCAGGTAGATCCAGTTGCCCTCGAAGATGTGCTTCATCTCGAGTTCGAACAGGTCCTCGTCCGTGAAGACGCTGCGTCGCACCTGGTAGCGGCCGGTTTCTGCGTCTTCGATCAGTGCGTCGGCCAACTTGGTGCGTACGTCCTCGGACGGCGCTGTGTACAGGGTGTCAGTCATGGGATCCTCCAAGATCTCCGGGGGGCTTGCGCCCTGCGAGGGCGCCCGGGTCCGGCAATGGATTCCACTCTTGCAGCCTGTGCGCTGCATCACACTAGGCATTTACCGAGTGCTGACTAGGACGTGTTCGGCATGCGCACACCGGGGTCTCGGAGAACCCCGGTGTGCGTCGGTGCCGCGATCAGACGGCAGGCGTGAACTTCTCCCGGAAGATGCGCCGCGGAGCCATGCGCCGGCGTTTGAACGCTGTGAGGCCGGCGTCGACCATGGCCGGCGGTCCGCACAGATACCCGGAGTATCCGCGACAGGTGTCGAAGTCCTCCACGAACGCGTCCGTGACGTAGCCGGACCGCCCCGACCACGACTGGTCGCTCAGACACGGCACGTACCGGAAGCCCGGGTGCGCGCGCTCCCACTCCTGGAACAGGTCGACGTCGTACAGGTCGGACTCCTCGCGCACGCCGTGATACAGATGGATCGCGCGGTCCGGAGCCGACGTGAGTGCCTGGCGGGCCATGGCTTTCAACGGAGCCAATCCTGTCCCGCCGCCGAGCAGGACCATCGGCCCCTCGTCGTCCGGATCGAGGCGGAAGTCGCCGAGCGGGCCCAGCAGGTCGACGCGCTCGCCGACGGACATCGACCCGAAAACCCATCCGTCCGTGGCTACTCCGCCCGGCTGCCGGCGGATGTGGAATTCGAGCACCTTCGATTCACCGGGTGGATTGGCCATGGAGTACTGACGACCCTGGTCGGTGCCGGGTACCCGCAATTCGACGTGCTGGCCCGCCGAGAATTCGAGCGGGCTGTCGAGCGTGACGAGTACGCGCCGGGTGTCGCGGGCGACGTCGTCGATCGCGCTCACGGTGCCGACGAGGTCCCGAAGCGTGTGGACGGTGCGCGTCGGCGCCGTGTCCAGGCGCTCCACCACCGTGTCGCTGCACGGAGTGGCCTGGCAGGCCAGCGCGAACCCCTGCTCGCGCTCGGACGGGGAGAGCGTGTGCTCGGGCGACAGCCCGTGATCGACGGACCCCGACACGACCCGCAGTTTGCACGTTCCGCACGTGCCCTGATTGCAGGAGTTCGGCATCCACACGCCGCCCCGGAGAAACGCGTCCAGCAGTGATTGGTCCGGTCCGCACTCCATGGTGTCGGCGGCGACCGAAACGGTGAAGGTCACGGCTACACCTCCCACGTGGTCTGGAGTGCGGTGGGGCCGCGGAAGCCCCAGCCCCAGAACTCGACGTCCGCGCCGGTGTCGCGCTCGAGGTTGGGGATCGCCTCGAACAGTTCCTCCAGTCCGATCCGGCACACGTGATTGGCGAAATAGATTCCCGCGCACGCGTGGTTGCCCGAACCGAACGCGAGGTGGGGGAGCGGGGGACGGGTCATGTCGTACCGGGTGGGGGCGTCGTAGACGTCCGTGTCGTGGTTGGCCGAACCGTACGACAGCAGGACGACGGATCCCTCGGGGAGGAACACGTCGCCGAGCGTGACGTCCGTGGTGCTGATGCGTGCGGTGGCCGACCAGATCGGGGACGTCCAGCGCATCCCCTCGGAGATGGCCCGCGGAATCAGGGCAGGCTCGTCGACGACGGCTTCCAGTTGCTCGGGCCGGGTGAACAGGCCGACGAGCGTCGACGCCATGCCGTGGCCGGGTTCCTGCATCGCGCCCAGCAAATAGACGAAGAGGGTGGGGTAGATGTACTCCCGGTCGCGAACCCGGCCCTCGGGCATGCCGTCGTGCAACCAGTGCGAGATCGCGCTGTCGTCGGGGTTGACGATCCAGTTGTCGATCAGCGGATCGACGATTGCCCGGATCTCGGCTTTCGCCTCGTCACCCTGGACGAATCCCTCGGGGTTGGTGAACTCGCCGTTCGCGTCCACACCGGCGTTGGTGAAGGAGTTCGACAGCCGGTGGAACCAGTCGCGCAGCGTGTCCGAGCTGACGTCGTTCAGGCCGAGCAGGTCGCCGAGTGCGCGGACGCTGACGGGCTCGCAGTACTGGGACACCAGGTCGGCCTTGCCGTCGTTCTCGAACTGCTCCACGTAACGCCGGGCGATGGGGCGGACGAGTCCGTCGACCCAGCGGTCCACCTCCGACGGCTGCAGTGCGGGGTCGACCATCGAGCGGAGGTCGCGGTGGATCTCGCCGTTGACCCCGATCACGGCGGGGTGACCGAACGTACGGCCGCCGGCCTTGGTGATGATCCCCTCGAAGTCGGGGCTGTTGGCGATGGTGCGGCACAGGTCGGCGGTGGTCGCGACGAACGAACCGAGAACCGGGACGTACGCCAGCGGCGCCTCGGCGCGTAGCCGTTCGTACACCGGGTACGGGTTGCGCTCGAGTTCCGTCATCGTGATCTCGTCGATCCAAGACAGGGTGGCGGTCATGTCAATTCTCCTCTTCGGAAACAGCTTTCGCGGCCATGGCGGCATGGAGGAGAACGTATTGCGCAGATCGGCGGGTCGTCTAGCCATTCTGCGCGGGGTCTGGACGATGTGCGCGACCAGTTGTGATCGGGGTCTCAGTTATCCTCGACTCGGCGTCCCGGCGCAGCTTCAATAGGTCGGAACGACTCTTACCGAGGCAGGTGCATGACGATGGCATCGACGATCACCGAGACCCACGACTGGGATGCGGCGTCGAGAGCGGTGGCCGGTGCGTATTTTCCGCACACGCTGACCGACCTGTCGTCGGGCGGTGCGATGACGCTGTCGATGCGGACCGTCGACTTCGGTCCCGTCACGCTCGGCAGGCTGGACTGGGGCGCGGACGTGTCGATCGAATGCGACTACCCGGGCGCGTACGAGGTCAACATCCCGCTGTCCGGTTCACTGGAATCCTGTTCGCAGGGCGACACGGTGGTGTCGCGTCCGGGGCAGGCCACGGTCTTCCGGGCCGACGAGCCGACTCTGATCAGCCGGTGGAGCGGCGATTGCACGGTGCTCGGCGTCAAGTTCGACAGCGACTACCTCCAGCGGGAGGCCGACCGGATTCTCGGCGCCGACCTGCGGCTCGGGCTGCGCCTGCCGTCCCAGATCGATCTCACCGGTGCATCGGAGAGCAGCTGGTTTCGGCTGGTCCGTTCGCTGACCGCGCAGCTGCGGGAGCCGGCCGACCTCCTCGCCAACCCGGTGGTCGGCCCGCAGCTCGCCGGCGCGATCACGTCGGCCTTCGTCCTCGCCGTCACGCCCGACGAGGAGGTGCGCGGCGGCGCGCCCCGACCGCGGATCGTCAAGCGGGTCCTCGACGGGTTGAACGACGACCCGGCCCGGGCCTGGACGGCGGCCGACATGGCCGAACTCGCCGGCACCAGTGTGCGCCGGTTGCAGGAGGGGTTCCGTCAGTACGTCGGGCGCAGCCCGTCCGAGTGCCTCCTCGACATCCGGCTCAGCCGCGCGCACGCCGACCTGAGGGCGCTGGGCCCGGGTGGCACCGTCTCCGAAGTCGCGGCGAGGTGGGGCTTCACCCACGCGGGCAGGTTCTCCGCTGCGTACCGTCGCCGGTACGGCAAATCCCCGTCAGAGCTCGTTCGCTTCTGACGGGGATTTGCGCGTGTGTGCTACTTGTTGCCGAAGTACGAGACGTCGTCGTTGCCGATGAGGTCGGGGACCGTCCAGCCGTCGAGGTCGTACTCGGACAGGCACTGCTCGGCCAAGCCCTTCATGGAGGCGACGTCACCACGGTTCTCGGCGGCGAACAGCAGTTCGGCCTTGACGTTTTCGTGGTTGCCGGAGTAGTTGCGCTCGTAGAGTTCGTGGCGGCCACCGAACTCGCTGCCGATCGAATCCCACAGCGCCTTCATGATCTTCACTCGCTCGACCGCGGTCATGCCGTCGGAGCCGCGGACGTACTTGTCCAGGTACGGGCGGACGTCGGGGCTCTTGAAGTCGCGAGCGCTCGAGGGCAGGTAGATCAGGCCGGACGCGACGTCCTGTTCGATGATCTCCTTGATCCGCGGGTACCCCTGGATCATGAACATGCGGTACGTGAGGCCGTATTCGAGCTTGGGGATGACGGTGTCGCCGATCCACGGCTCAGGGTTGCGTGCCATCGATTCGGTCAACGACCAGAACAAGTTTCGCCAGCCGATCACTTCACCGACGCGGGTCTGCACACCGCGGAATCCGCCGGCGCCGGTGGCGTCGAGGGCCTTCATCAGCATGCCGGCGATGAAGTCGAGCTTGACGGCCAGGCGGGTGCAGCCCTGGAAGGTGAAGCGGGGCAGGAACCCGGACTGCGGGAAGAAGCCGTTGATCTTGTCGACGTCGCCGTACATGAAGACGTTCTCCCACGGCACCAGCACCTTGTCGAAGATGAAGATGGTGTCGTTCTCGTCCATGCGGCTCGACAGGGGGTAGTCGAACGGGGTGCCCATGACGGCCGCGTTCTGGGTGAACGAGGACCGGCAGATCAGTTTCACGCCCGGCGCGTCCATCGGGACGGTGCAGATGAGGGCGAATTCCTTCTTCTTGATCGGCAGCCCGTAGTGCGCGATGAAGTTGTAGTTGGTGATGGCCGAACCGGTGGCCACCACCTTGGCGCCCGACACGATGAGGCCCGCGTCGGTTTCCTTCTCCACCTTCATGAACACGTCGCCGACCTCGTCGGGCGGCAACTGTCGGTCGACGGGCGGGTTGATGATCGCATGGTTCCAGTACAGAACCTTCTCCTGCGATTCCTTGTACCAGCGTTCGGCATTCGCCTGGAACGGCGAGTAGAGCTCCTTGTTGGCGTGCAGGGTGCCGAGGAACGAGGCCTTGTAGTCGGGGCTGCGACCCATCCAGCCGTACGTCATGCGCGCCCAGGTGGCGATGGCGTCGCGTTCCTTCAGCAGGTCGTCCGAGGACTTCGGTGCCTTGAAGAACGGCATCGTCACGCCGCCGTTGCCGGTGTCGGTGGGACACGTGACCTTGTCGACGTGCTCGCCGGTGTGCATCGAGTCGTAGAGGCGGGCGGTCATCCGGATGGGGTTCCGGAACGCCGGATGGGTGGTGACATCCTCGACGCGCTCACCGTGGAGCCAGATCTCGCGGTCGTCTTTCAGCGACTCGATGTACTCGTCGCCGGTCATCGGGCGCGACGCGAAGTTCGCGGTGCGGTTGGCCTCGGCGTTCTCCGCGGGATTGACCTTCGTCGGGTCGAGCGTGGTCTCGGGTGCGCTTTCGGTGGTGGTCATGAGGGAAGTCCTTTCGGATTCGGCGGTCAGTGGGTGGGCTGGAGATGAAATGGGGTGAAGGAGGTGGTGGCGTCGAACCATCCGTTGTTCGGATCGTCCATCGATCCGTTCCACACGGCAGACGCCGACGGCGTGCCGAGATCGTGGAAAGTGCTCCGGTAGAACAACAGCGGATCCTTGCCGCTGGATTCGGCGGCCACGATCTCACCGAGGAAGATGATGTGGTCGCCGCCGTCGTACTCGGCCCACGGCTCGCAGGACAACGTGGCGGCGGCGCCGCCGATGATCGGGGCGGTCGGACCGTCGTTCCACACGGGTTCGGGGTTCTGCGGTCGTCCCGCGAAATGCAGTGCGGTGTCCACCTGGTCGGCGGCGAGGATGTTGACGGCGAACGGTGCCTTGCTCAAATAGCTGCAGGCCTTCGACTTTCGGGTCAGGGTGACCTGGCACAGCCTCGGTTCGATCGACACGGCGGTGAAGGCGGTGACCGTCGCTCCGTGCGGCAGGCCCTCGGAGTTGCTGCACGTGATGACAGTGACTCCGCTGGCAAACTGACCGAAAATGTTCCGGAGTTCGCGCTGCTCCATTTTCGGAGCCTCCCTTCCTGTCCGGGGCGCTGTTGAGGTACGGACGAACGTACGACCGCGCGAAGGGTGCGTCGATCCGCTGAGCGCGGTGGTGATCCGCTTTGCGCAGTGACTTGGATCACGGCGGAAATTGCAATCGAAGGTGTCCGTGGTCACACTGGTGCCATGCAGTCCACGCCCAGGGTTGTCCGCCCCGAAGATTGGGACGAGGCGTCGCATGTGGTGTCGGACGTGTACTTCCCACATCGGCTGACCCCGCTGAGCAGGTCGAACGCGCGCAATACCGTCGCGGAGGCGGTCGAGCTGGGCCCGGTGAAGATCACCCACATCGGCTGGGGTGCGGACGTGTCGATCCAGTCGGACCACCCCGGCGCGTACGCGATCAACGTGCCGCTGTCGGGGCATCTGGAATCGGTGACCGGTAAGAACGAGGTGTCCTCCGTTCCCGGTTCGGGCACGATCTGCCCACCCGACACCACCACGCTCATCACCGACTGGAGCAAGGACTGCTCGATCATCGGCGTTCGTGTCGACCGCGACTACCTGCATCGCGAGATGGCGCGGATTCTGGCGCGGCCGGGACTGCGGCTGCCGGCACAGTTGGACCTGACCAGCGCGAACGGTGCGAGTTGGCTGACCCTGGTGCGGTCGCTGCTCGACCAGATGCTGCGATCGGACGGCGTCTACGCGAATCCCCTCGTTGCCGAGCAGCTGTCGGGGGCGGTCACCACCGCGCTCGTCCTGGCGGCGATCCCGGACGACGACACCGCCGTTGGCGGTACCCGCCCGCGCATCGTCAAGCGCGTCATCGACGAGATCCACGCCGACCCCGCGCGAGCGTGGACGGCGGCCGAGATGGCCGAGATCGCGGGTGTCGGGGTCCGCCGCCTGCAGGAGGGTTTCCAGGAGTACGTGGGGGTGAGCCCCCGCGACTACCTGCTGGGCGTGCGTCTCGAACGCGTCCACGACGACCTGCTGCGCGCGGACGGGTCGTCGACGGTCGCCGAGGTCGCGATGCGCTGGGGTTTCACCCACACCGGCCGGTTCGCGGCGGCGTACCGGCGAAAGTACGGCGTGGCCCCGTCGGAGGCGCTCCGGGGCTGACGGTTCGTCGTCAGGTCACATAGGAGAAGATCGTCGCCATCCCCGCGGCAAGGTGATAGTCGTTGTGGCAATGCATGATCCACTGGCCGGGGTTGGTGGTGTCGATGTCGGTGGCGACGGACTGACCAGGCAGCACGATGACGGTGTCCTTCCGCGGTCCGGAGCCGTCGGGTCGGGCCACGGCGAAGGTGTGACCGTGCAGGTGCATGGGATGCCACATCGTCGTCGTGTTGGTGTAGACCAGCCGTACCCGCTGATCGGAGTGGACGGCCAGCGGCGTGTGGTCGGGATAGGCCTGCCCGTTCACCGTCCACGAGTATTTCTTCATGTCGCCGCCGAGCGACGCCTCCAGGGTGACATCCGGGTCCACGACGGGGAGCCGGTCGGCGCCGGTGGCGCGCAGGTCGGCCACGGTGAGCGGGGGAGCGGTCAGCTCGCGGGGCGCCGCGGCGGGGTCGGGGGCCGCGCCGCCTCCTGTGCGCACCACGGCGAATCCCTGCGCGCCCTTCCCCTCGGCCACCGCGACCAGCGGAAACACCCCGTCCTGGAGCGTGACGACGGCGTCGTACCGCTCGCCCATGCCGATCAGCACCGAGCCTGTGTCGACCGGTTCGACGGGGAAACCGTCCGTGTCCGTGACGGTCAGCCGGTGGCCACCCAGCGCGACCCGGAACGCGGTGTCGTCGCCGGCGTTGATCAGCCGGATCCGGGCGCGCTGACCGGGGCGGGCGGTGAACACGGTGGGATCGTTCGGTGGTTTGCCGTTGACGAGATACACCGGATACCGCACGTCCCCCGCGTCGCCGCCGAGAGCGGCCGACGTCATGTCGGGGCCGGGCATCGACGCCATTCCGCCGCCGCGCAGCTGGTCGAACACCTCGGCCGGGGTGCGCTCGGTCAGCCAATCGGACAACACGACGACGAACTCGGTGTCGTACGCGGACGGCGCACCGGGGTCGTCGACGATCAGCGCGCCGTAGAGGCCGCGACCGCGCTGGAGGTCGCCGTGGGTGTGGTACCAGTACGTGCCCGGATCGGGCGGGATGAAGTCGTACACGAACTCTGTGCCCGCCGGTATCGGAGACTGCGTGACATCCGGGACCCCGTCCATGTCGTTGCGGATGGCGAGCCCGTGCCAGTGCACGGTGGTCGACTCCGGGAGCTGGTTGCGAAACCGAACCTGGACCCTGTCTCCGACGTCGGCCCGCAGGATCGGGCCCGGCAGTTGCGTGTTGTACAGCCACGCGGCAGTGCGCGTACCTGCGATGTCGACGTCGGATTGCGTCGCCGAGAGTTCGTACGCAACCGGTCTGCCGCCGGGAAATCGGCGTTCCTCGGACTCGGCGTACGCGCGTACCTCCGGGGAGTCGGGCCCGATCGTGGATCCGGCGTCGTCGGTACCGGAGCAGCCCGCGGTGAGCCCGAGCAGTGCGGCTCCCGCTCCCCACTGCAGCACGCGCCGCCGGGACACCTGCACGTCGAGCGGACGGTTCCCAGGCATCCCCGCTCCTTCCGCGGGTAGACCGTTTCCCGTGACGCTACTCGGGCGGGTTACGCCAGTGCGCCGATTCGCGCCCGGTCGCGGAGGGCGATGAGTTCGCGGGCATGAGCTTCGAGTTTGCGATCCTCGTCGGACTGCGGAACCCATTGCCGCGCGCGAGTGGCGACGCCGTCGTCGTCGATGGCGGCGACGACCGTCAGGCAGTGGGTGGTGAGGTTCATTTCCCGAGTGCGTGGGTCGCCGGACCGCACGTGCACCGAGATGTGCATGGTCTGCGCGCCGGTGTGCAGGAGGCGGGCGTCGACCTCGACGATGTGCCCGATCTGGATCGGGCGGTAGAACCGGACCCCGCCGGCGTAGACCGACACGCAGGGTGTGCCGTTCCACGACGTGCCGCACAGGTAGGCGGCCTCGTCGATCCAGCGCATCACGGTTCCGCCGTGCGTCTTGCCGCCCCAGTTGACGTCGGTGGGCGCGGCAAGGAAGCGGGTGAGCGATTCCGGGGCAGTGCCCGCGTCGGTGTAGCTCTGCTTGCTCATCGCCTCTTCGATGTCGGCGCGCAGACCGATGCGCATGACCGCCTCGTCGGATTCGGCGCGGTCGGCGGCGGTGACGGGCTTCCACGGCGGCACACTGGTCGGCTTCCCGGAGTCGTCGACGGCCACGAAGATGATGAGGCAGTTGCTGGCCTCGGTGAACTGCCCGGTTCGCGGGTCTGCCGACGACACGGTGCACTGGATGTGCATGCTGGAGCGCCCGGTGTGGACGAGCCGCGCTTCGACCTCCACGAGGTGTCCCGACTCGATGGACCGGGTGAACTTGATGTTTCCCACGTATGCGGTGACGCAGTAGCTCCCGCTCCAGCCGACCGCGCAGGCGTACGCGGCCTTGTCGATCCATTCGAGGATCCGGCCACCCTGGACGGCCCCTCCGAGCGTCGCGACCTCGGTGGGTGCGGCGAGGAAGCGGAGGGTGATGCTGCGGGGAGGCGTGGTCATCGATGTGATCCTCGGGTGTTCGACGTGGCCGGCACGAGGGCGCGAACCGGGGACGGCGAAACGTCGTTGTCCGCCGGTGGCCGGGAAATTATCCCACAGATGCACCGCACGGACCCGTCCGCGATGTGAACGGACCGCAGGTTGACGAACTGTGTGACTGCGCGCACACTCGACCACGACCGCACAGCGTTCTCTATGTACGCACAGCGTACGAGAGTGATCGGATCAGGTGATGACCCCAGCCTCGACGACGACCGCACCCCAGGCGGAGCACGCCTGCCTCGACTACGTGGACCGCGAGTTCTACCTCCCCGCGCAGCGGGTGCTGCCGTGGAACGCGAACCTTGCAGCGCTCCCCGGCGAACCCGGGACACCACTGCACCTGACGGGAGTGGTCCGGTCCCGCAGCGGCGGACCGCTGTCGGGGGCGGAGATCGAGGTTTGGCACGCGGACGCCGACGGATGCTATTCCGGGTACTCCGTGGAGATCCTGCGCAACAACCTGCGCGGCATCGTCGTCACGTGCGCAGGCGGTCGTTTCGACATCGCGACCGTGCAGCCCGCGCCGTGTGAATTCTCCAGCGCCCGAAGCGATGCCGACGTGGGCCACCTCAACGTGATCGTCCATGCGCGTGGCTTCCGGCCGCTCGAGACGCGGTTGGTGCCGACGCCGGGCGCGTCGCGAGAAGTGGTCGCCTCCGCCGTCGAGTCGCTCGTCGACCTCAGTGCAGGCGGGGAGGTCTCCTGCGACTTCGTGCTCGACCCGATCTGACCGACGTGACGCCGTCAGCCGGCGTAGCCCATGTCGGCGCCGAGGGCTGCCGCGGCGGCGAGCACGCAGGGAACGGCCTGCTCCCGGAACTGCGCGGGGGTGTTGCGCGCGGACGACGTGGAACAGGCGACGACGCCGACGACGGCGCCCGTCGCGTCGCGGACGGGCGCGGCCAGCGAGATCAAACCCTTCTCGAGCTCCTCCGACGTCAGCGCGTATCCCTGCTCGCGCACCTTCACCAGTTCCCGGTCCAGCTCCTCTGGAGTGCCGATCGTCTCCGGCCCCAGCTTCTGGAAGGTCGACTCGGCGACAACCCGCTCGACGACGTCGGCGGGAGCCCAGGCGAGCAGGGCGCGGCCCATCGATGTGGCGTACGCCGGGACACGGGTGCCGACCGAGACGTTGATGCTCATGATCCGCCGGACGGGGACGCGCGCGGCGTAGACCACGTCGGCGCCGTCGAGCACGCCGAGAGAGGCGGACTCCTGGGTCTTCTCGGCCACCTCGAGCAGTCGGGGCATCGCGGCCTCGATCAACGCGTGCGACTCGGAGTAGTGCTGTCCGATGCTGAGCACGCGAGGGGTGAGCGACCACCGCCCTCCCGAGCCGGCGACGTAACCCAGCTTCTGCAGGGTGAGCAGGATCCGGCGGACCGCGGGTCGCGACAGGTCCGCCTCGGTGGCGAGTTCGGCGAGCGTGGGGTTGGGGCGCTGGGCGTCGAAGGCGAGGAGCACCGCGAAGCCGCGCTCGATGCTCTGGATGTAGTCGCGATCGTTCTCGGGCATGGCGGCCTCCACCAGGGATTCTCGTGCGGGTCCGGACTCGGGGTTGACATTTCAATGTGACTGCGCGCACAGTAGTGGTGTACGCACAGCGTGATGTTAGTACGCAGAGCGTACACAACGCAAGGCCCTCCGGCGCGTGAACACCCACCGCGTCGCCCAGAACTCGATAACAGCCCCGTCCGAATCCCTCCAGCCCAAGGAGAAAAGATGACCACCACCGAGAGCCCCACCGCAGCCGGTTCCGGCACCGCCGCCACCGACAAGTTCAAGGCCGAACGCGTCAGCGCCGACACCTCGCCCGAGCGGCTCGCAGCGATCGCCAAGGACGCCCTCGGCGCGCTCAACGACGTGATCCTGAAGCACGGCGTCACCTACCCCGAGTACCGCGTGTTCAAGCAGTGGCTCATCGATGTCGGCGAGGGCGGCGAATGGCCGCTGTTCCTCGACGTGTTCATCGAGCACTCCGTCGAAGAGGTGCTCGCCCGCAGCCGCAAGGGCACCAAGGGCAGCATCGAGGGCCCGTACTACATCGAGAACTCGCCCGAACTGCCGTCCACGTGCACCCTGCCGATGCGCCCCGAGGACGAGAAGATCACCCCGCTCGTCTTCGCCGGTCAGGTCACCGACCTCGACGGCAACGGCCTCGCGGGCGCGAAGGTCGAACTGTGGCACGCCGACAACGACGGCTACTACTCGCAGTTCGCACCGCACCTGCCCGAGTGGAATCTGCGCGGCACGATCATCGCCGACGACGAGGGCCGCTACGAGATCACCACGATCCAGCCGGCGCCCTACAAGATCCCGACCGACGGCCCCACCGGCCAGTTCATCGAGGCGCAGGACGGCCACCCGTGGCGTCCCGCGCACCTGCACCTCATCGTGTCGGCGCCCGGCAAGGAGTCGGTCACCACGCAGCTGTACTTCAAGGGCGGCGAGTGGATCGACAGCGACGTCGCGTCGGCGACCAAGCCGGAACTGATCCTCGACCCGAAGACCGGCGACGACGGCAAGAACCACGTCACCTACAACTTCGTGCTCGACCCCGCGTGACCCGTTCCACCCGCAGAGAAAGTGATCCGATGACCGACCTGTCGATCGTCTCCGTCGAAACGACGATCCTCGATGTGCCGCTGGTGCGTCCCCACAAGTTCGCCACCACGTCGATGACCGCGCAGCCGCTGCTCCTGGTTGCCGTCAGGACCGAGGGCGGCGTGACCGGCTACGGCGAGGGTGTCGTCCCCGGCGGCCCCTGGTGGGGCGGCGAGTCGGTGGAGACGATGCAGGCGATCGTCGAGAAGTACCTCGCCCCGGTGCTGCTGGGGCGGGGTGTCGACGAGATCACCGGCATCATGTCGGACATCGAAAGGGTGGTCGCCAACGCACGTTTCGCGAAGGCCGCCGTCGACGTCGCGTTGCACGACGCCTGGGCGCGCAGTCTGGGTGTGCCCGTGCACACGCTGCTCGGCGGCGCCTTCCGGCGCGGCGTGGACGTGACCTGGGCGCTCGGCGCGGCACCCGCCGAGGAGATCATCGAGGAGGCGCTCGGACTCGTCGAGTCGAAGCGGCACTTCAGTTTCAAGCTGAAGATGGGTGCGCTCGACCCCGCAGTCGATACTGCGCGGGTGGTCCGGATCGCGCAGGCTCTGCAGGGCAAGGCCGGCGTCCGCATCGACGTCAACGCCCGCTGGGACAGGCTCACCGCGCTGAAGTACGTGCCCCGCCTCGTCGAAGGCGGCGTCGAACTGATCGAGCAGCCCACGCCCGGTGAGCAACTCGAGGTCCTCGCCGAGCTCAACCGGCTCGTCCCCGTCCCCGTGATGGCCGACGAGAGCGTCCAGACTCCGCACGACGCCCTCGAGGTCGCCCGCCGCGGCGCCGCCGACGTCATCGCGCTCAAGACCACCAAATGTGGTGGTCTCGCCAAGAGTCGCGAAGTGGTCGCGATCGCCAAGGCCGCCGGAATCGCTTGCCACGGAGCCACGTCCATCGAAGGCCCGATCGGTACCGCGGCGTCCATCCACTTCGCCTGCGCCGAACCCGGCATCAACTTCGGCACGGAACTGTTCGGGCCGTTGCTGTTCAGCGAGGAGTTGCTGCAGGAACCGATCCGCTACGCCGACGGCCAGGTGTCCCTGCCCGAAGGCCCCGGACTCGGAGTCGAGCTCAACATGGACGCAGTCAAGACCTGGACCAGGAACTAAGGAGAACACCACCCGATGGCACTCTTTCACGTCCGGATGGACGTCGCCATTCCCCGCGACCTCGACCCGAAGGTCCGGGACGAGACCATCGCCAAGGAGAAGGCCTACTCGCAGGAACTCCAGCGCTCCGGCAAGTGGCCGGAGATCTGGCGGATCGTCGGGCAGTACAGCAACATCAGCATCTTCGACGTCGAGTCGGCCGACGAGCTGCACGAGATCCTGTGGAACCTTCCCCTGTTCCCGTACATGAAAATCGAGATCATGCCCCTCACCAGGCACGGTTCCGACGTCAAGTAGGCCCCCCGGGCTCGTGTGTGGTTAGCGAGTCTCTGGACTCGTCAACCACGCACAGGCGGCGGAGCCGCCTATTTCTGCTGCGCCAGCAACTGGTCCACCGCGCGCACGCTGAGGACGTGGTCGAGTGCCATCGTGGCGCTTCCGACCACGCCCGACAGCTCCCCGTGTGTCCAGGGGAGGATCTGAAGCTGTTGGGTGGCAACGGCGATCGCGTTGCCGTAGAGGGTTTCGCGTAGCCCGGCGACGAACGTGTCGTACGCCTGCGCCATGTCGCCGCCGACGATCACGACCTCCGGGTTGAGGAGGTTGATCGCGCCCGACAGCACCTCGCCGATCTGCCGTCCACTTTCGCGGATCATCCGCCGGGCCTCGGCGTCGCCGGCGAGGGCGAGGGTGATCACGTCGCGGATGTGAGTGACCTCGCGTCCCTGCTCCTGCAGATTGCGGACCAGCGCCCACCCGCCGGCCACGGCCTCGATACAACCCACATCACCGCAGCGGCACACGACTCCTTGTGCCGCTGCGGTTTTCGTGTGCCCGATCTCGCCTGCCGCGCCGAGGGCGCCGCGCTGGAGCACGCCCCCGGACACGAGTCCGGCGCCGAGTCCGGTCGACGCCTTGATGAGCAGCATGTCGGCGAAGTCGCGGCGTTCCCCGCGCCGCTCCGCCAGGACCATCACGTTGGCGTCGTTGTCGACGAAGACGGGTGCGTCGGTGACGTCGGCGAGGAACGGTTGGAGGGGGACGCCGTCCCAGCCCGACATCATGGGGGAGTTCAGGCTGCACCCGCGTTCGGTGTCGACGGTTCCGGGGAGGCTGATGCCGATCCCGACCGTTCGTCCGGCGGTCTCGCCGAGGCTCTCGCGGAGAGCGATGAGGCGTTGCGCGATGACGGGCATCAGCTCGGCCGGGCTGGTGCCGATCTCCTGCTCCACGTCCTCGGCGACGATGACGTCTCCGGCGAGGTCGCAGATGGCGAGCTGGGTGCGGCTCCGGCCGATGGCGGCCGACAGCACGACACCTGCCTGCACGTGAAACGAGAGCTTGACCGGTGGTCGGCCGCCGGTCGAGACGCCTTCCTCGCGTTCGACGACGAGTCCGGACGACTGCAGTGACGACACCCGGGCCGCGACAGCCGTGCGCGACAGCCCGGTGAGGTTGCCGATCTCGGTGCGCGTCGTGGCTTGCCCTGCGCGAATGAGGGCGAAGACGTCGCCACCCGTCGCCGGGGAGGTCGTCGAGCGAGGCGTCCGCATGCAGGCCATTCAACCAACCGGACACGCGTCTGACAACGTAAGGCCGTGATCTTTGTTCGCCGAAATACTTAAGTCTGTATTGATCGAAAGCCAAAGGTCGCCTATCGTCGTCTGTGACGGCCCACACATCCGGCTTTCAGAGGGAGATGACATGTCACCAGCGACCACCGTGGATCCGTGCGATTTCGTCGTGTTCGGCGGCACCGGCGACCTGGCGGTTCGTAAGCTGCTTCCCGCGCTCTACCTGCGCGACAGGGACGGCCAGCTGCCCGCCGAAACCCGCGTGATCGGTGCCTCGCGAGCCGGTCTCGACACCGACGGCTACCGCGACAAAGTGCGCGGCGAACTCGCACGGTTCGTCTCCGGCGATCAGCTGGATTCGGACACCTGTGAGCGATTTCTCAATCGCCTCGAATACGTCACCGTCGACGTCGCGGATCCCGCGAACTGGGCGGGCCTGAAGGACTGTCTCGCCGACCGGGAAGGCGCGATCCGTGTGTTCTACCTGGCGTGTGCTCCCGGCCTGTTCGGACCGATCTGCGAGAACCTCGACCTGAACGGTCTCGCCGACGAGCAGTCCCGCGTGGTGCTGGAGAAGCCGATCGGGCACGACCTCGCCTCGGCCCGCGCCGTCAACGACGCGGTCGGCGCCGTGTTCGAGGAATCGCAGATCTTCCGCATCGACCACTACCTCGGCAAGGAGAGCGTCCAGAACCTTCTGGTCACGCGATTCGCCAACACCTTCCTCGAGCCGCTGTGGAACTCCTCGTCGATCGACCACGTGCAGATCAACGTGGCCGAGTCGCTCGGGGTCGGCAGTCGCGGCGGCTACTACGAATCGGCGGGTGCGCTGCGCGACATGCTGCAGAACCACCTCCTGCAGATGCTCTGCCTCGTCGCGATGGAGCCGCCCACCTACGTCGACCGCGAGACCGTGCGAGACGAGAAGCTCAAGGTGCTCCAGGCCCTCAAGCCGATGAGCCCGCAGGACGTCGAACGCTGCACCGTCGCAGGCCAGTACGGCCCCGGCCTGGCCGACGGGATTGCGGTACCGGGATACCAAGACGACGTCGAGAACCCCGAGAGCACCACCGAGACGTTCATCGCCGTCAAGGCCGAGATCCAGAACTGGCGTTGGGCCGGCGTGCCGTTCTACCTGCGCACGGGCAAGCGTATGGACCGGCGCTGCTCGGAGATCGTGGTGCAGTTCAAGCCTGTCCCGCACCCCATGTTCCCCGGCAGTGAGGGCCACAGCGAACCCAACCGCCTGGTCATCCAGCTGCAGCCCCACGAGGGCATGCGGCTGCACATGACGGCGAAGGAACCCGGCCCCGGCGGCATCCGGCTCAAGCCGGTGTCGTTGGACCTCAACTACATCGAAACCTTCAAGCGTCCCTCGCCCGACGCCTACGAGCGGCTGCTGATGGACGTGGTCCGAGGCAACCCGACCCTGTTCATGCGCCGCGACGAGGTCGAGGCCGCCTGGGAGTGGGTCGAGCAGATCCTCGTCGGCTGGGAGAAGTCCGAGCGCGGCCCGCGCCGCTACCCGGCGGGCACCAACGGACCTACCGACGCGACCACCCTGATCGAGCGCGACGGCCGCGCCTGGCACGAAGGAGTCACCGCATGACCGACGCACCCACACCGACGGCCGACGTGCACCCCGTCCTCGCCGCCGTCACCGAACGCATCATCGAGCGCAGCAAACCCGAGCGGACGGTCTACCTCGACCGCATCCGGAAAGCCGCCGATCGCGGTCCTGCGCGCGGCAAGCTGGCCTGCGCGAACCTCGCACACGGCTTCGCCGCCTCCGGCCCGGCCGACAAGAAGGCGCTGCGCAGCTTCGTCAAGCCCAACATCGCGATCGTCTCGTCGTACAACGACATGCTGTCGGCGCACCAGCCGTTCGAGCACTTTCCTCGGCAGCTGAAGGCCGCGGTCATGGAGGCCGGGGGCATCGCCCAGTTCGCCGGCGGCGTCCCCGCGATGTGCGACGGCATCACCCAGGGACGCGACGGCATGCAGCTGTCGCTGTTCAGCCGCGACGTCATCGCGATGGCGACGGCGATCGGACTGTCCCACGACATGTTCGACGGCGCGCTCATGCTCGGTGTCTGCGACAAGATCGTGCCTGGAATGCTCATCGGAGCACTGGGTTTCGGTCACCTGCCGACCATCTTCGTTCCCGCGGGACCGATGACGTCCGGTCTGCCCAACAACGAGAAGTCGCGTGTGCGGCAGTTGTACGCGGAGGGCAGGGCCGACCGCGAGGAACTCCTCGACGCGGAGGCGGCGAGTTACCACGGCGTGGGAACGTGCACGTTCTTCGGAACCGCCAACTCCAACCAGCTCCTCATGGAGGTCATGGGCCTGCACCTGCCCGGATCGAGCTTCGTGAACCCGGGCACCCCGCTGCGTGAGGCGCTCACCTCGGAGGCGGGAAAGCGCGTCACCGGTCTCACCGCACTCGGCGACGAGTACACCCCGGTCGGCGAGGTCGTCGACGAGAAGGCAGTGGTCAACGGCTGCGTCGCTTTGCTCGCCACCGGCGGGTCGACCAACCACACGATGCACCTCGTGGCGATCGCCCGCGCCGCCGGAATCACCCTCACCTGGGACGACCTCGCCGAGCTGTCGGCCGTCATCCCGCTGCTCGCCCGGATCTACCCCAACGGGTCGGCGGATGTGAACCACTTCCACGCGGCGGGTGGACTCGGCTACGTCGTGTCGTCGATGCTCGATGCCGGACTGCTGCACGAGGACGTCAAGACCGTCGTCGGCCCCGGCCTCCGCCGGTACACCGAGGAGCCCAAGCTGTCCGGCGACGGCGTCGAATGGCAGCCCGGGACGCCGATCAGCCACGACACCAGCGTCCTTCGCGGCCCCGAGGAGCCGTTCGCAGTGAACGGCGGCCTGAAGATGCTGAAGGGCAACCTCGGTGAATGCGTCATCAAGGTCTCCGC
Source organism: Rhodococcus jostii NBRC 16295 (assembly GCF_001894825.1). GTDB lineage: Bacteria > Actinomycetota > Actinomycetes > Mycobacteriales > Mycobacteriaceae > Rhodococcus_F > Rhodococcus_F jostii. Next base: position 241,618 of record NZ_BCWY01000004.1, read on the forward strand.
GGTCAAGTCGGACCACCAGATCGTCACCGCCCCGGCGCGGGTGTTCGACGACCAACTCGACTTCCTCGCCGCATTCGAGGCGGGCGAACTCGACCGCGACTTCGTGGCCGTGCTGCGGTACCAGGGCCCCCGTGCCAACGGCATGCCCGAACTGCACAAGCTCACACCGGTTCTCGGGTCCCTGCAGGACAAGGGCAGGCACGTCGCGCTCGTGACCGACGGCCGCATGTCGGGCGCGTCCGGCAAGGTGCCCGCGGCGATCCACCTCACCCCGGAAGCCGCGGTAGGCGGACCCCTGGCGCGGGTGGTCGACGGCGATGTGGTGACCGTCGACGCCGTCGCCGGAACGGTGAACGTCCACGTCGACGACGCCGAGTTCGCAGCCCGGCCGGCGACCGGCCGCGCGCTGAGCGCCGACGAATGGGTCGGCACGGGACGTGAACTCTTCGCCGGCCTGCGCGCCGCTGTCGGACCGGCGACCCAGGGCGCCAGCGTTTTCCACCCCCAACCCGTCTAAGGAGATATTCAGTGACGAACAGCCCCTCCCTCCTCGACCGCGTCCCGGTCATCCCCGTCGTCGTCGTGGACGATCTCGGCGACGCAGTGCCGGTGGCCCGCGCGCTGGTGGCCGGTGGCGTCCCGATGATCGAACTGACGTTGCGCACGCCGTGCGCTCTCGACGCCATCAAGGCGATCGCGAGCGAGGTGCCGGAAATCTGCGTCGGTGCGGGCACGATCGTGGAACCGGTCCAGGCCGCCCAGGCGGCCGAAGCGGGAGCGCAGTTCCTGGTCTCACCGGGCAGCACCGAAACCCTCCTCGAGGCGATGACGGACACCGGACTGCCGCACCTCCCGGGTGCGGCGACCGTCTCCGAGGTGCTCTTCCTGCTCGAACACGGCTACCGCGAACTCAAGTTCTTCCCGGCCGAGGCGTCGGGCGGCGCGAAGTTCCTCGGATCGATCCACTCGCCCGTCCCGGCCGCGCGGTTCTGCCCCACCGGCGGGATCTCGACGTCGAACGTCGGGGACTACCTGTCGCTGCCCAACGTCGGCTGCGTCGGCGGATCCTGGCTGACGCCCGCCGACGCGGTGAAGCAGAAGGACTGGGACCGGATCAGCGGCCTCGCACGTGAGGCGGCCGCACTCGCCCGGTAGCGCGAGAAGAGGCGCGGTACGGTGACGTGGTGCGCGACAGTGACAACGGTGATCCCCAGCGGCCGGGTTCCCAGTCGTCGCTGAAGTCCGCCAACCAGCACCGTGTGGTCCGCGCACTGCAGACGTCGGGTGAGCTCACCCAGGCGGAGATCGCGCGACGCACCGGGCTGGCGCCCGCCACCGTCTCCAACATGGTCAAGGAATTGACCGCGGCCGGGATGGTCGCCGTGCCGGGCGGCGACCACCCGGGCCAGCGGGGCCGCGCGGTGAAGTTGACCCGCAAGATGGGGCTCGCCGTGGGAATCGACTTCGGGCACCGTCATCTCACCGTGGCCGTCGCCGACATGGCTCACCAGGTGCTCGCCGAGGAACGCGTCGAACTCGGGCCGGGTCACCGCGCCGAGGACGGCGTGGTGCAGGCGGGCACCCTTCTGGACGCCGCCCTCGATCGACTCGGCTGCGATCGCACGTCCGTCCTGGCGGTCGGGATGGGCCTCCCCGCGCCGCTCGAGACCGACACCGGCGAGGTCGGCGGCCCGTCGATCCTCCCGGGATGGGTGGGGGTCGACGCCGCCGCCATCGCGTCCGAGTATCTCGGCACCGCGGTGCACGTCGACAACGATGCGAACCTCGGTGTGCTCGCCGAACACATGTGGGGCGCGGGCCGGGGAACCACCGACCTCGCCTACATCAAACTATCCGACGGCGTGGGCGCCGGTCTGGTCCTCGACGGCCGGCTCTATCGCGGAAGGGGCGGCACCGCAGGCGAAATCGGGCACCTGACGCTCGACGAGTTCGGTCAGGTGTGCCGCTGCGGCAACCGCGGCTGCCTCGAGACGCTCGTCGCGTCGCACGTCGTGATCAGACTGCTCGAGCCCAGCCGTGGCCCCGACCTCACCATCGCCGACATCGTCGCCATGGCCGAGAACGGAGACGCCGCCTGCATCCGAGTGCTCGCCGACACCGGCCGGCACGTCGGGATCGCCGCGGCGAGCCTGTGCAACCTCGTCAATCCCGAACGCCTCGTCATCGGAGGTGAACTCGCGCTGGCCGGCGAACTGCTGTTGGCGCCGATGCGCGAGGTGGTCGGCCGCTACGCCGTGCCCAGCGCCGTCCGTTCCCTCGACATCCGGGTCGCCGAACTCGGCCCCCGTGCGCAGGTCCTCGGCGCCGTCGCGCTGGGCCTGCGGTCCGCGCTTCCGGCCTGACTGTTCGCCGCCGAATTTGCTCCTCTCGCGGGCGGAGTTCTGTCGCCCCGAGCGTTCATCTCCGAACATAAACCGGGCATATCCGTCTCTCTGTGTTCATGTCTTGACGATTCCCGTGTTCGTTGCCTACTGTGTTCCACACCACAACGAATGCGCTCTCGGCGCAGGCCTCGGCTCGATCCGAGTCTCGATCCCCCCTTGCTCACGAGGAGTCCCATGTCTGAAAACGTCCTGCTGCCCGGCGCGGAGTCGCCCGGCGACACCGCACAGGGCACTTCGGTTCCCGTCCGTATCGCGGCCGTCGCAGCACTCGGCGGATTGCTGTTCGGCTACGACAGTGCGGTGATCAACGGCGCCGTGTCGGCGATCGAGGGCAAGTTCCAGGTCGAGTCCGCTCTCCTCGGATTCGCGATCGCCTCGGCGCTGCTCGGCGCCGCTGCCGGAGCCATGCTGGCCGGGCGGATCGCCGACCGGTACGGACGCCTCGTCACCATGCGGGCCGCGGCCCTGATGTTCCTGCTGAGCGCCATCGGCACCGGGTTCGCGGCCAACGTCGAGATTCTGGTGACATTCCGGATCGTCGGTGGCATCGGCGTGGGTCTGGCCTCGGTCATCGCACCCGCCTACATCGCCGAGATCTCGCCGGCCCGGGTGCGCGGCCGCCTCGGGTCGCTGCAGCAACTCGCGATCGTCACGGGCATCTTCGTCTCACTGCTGGTCGACTACGCCCTCGCCGCCGTCGCCGGTGGATCCCAGGAAGAACTCTGGTTCGGGCTCGAGGCCTGGCGATGGATGTTCCTCGCCATGTGCGTGCCCGCACTGGCGTACGGGCTGCTGTCGCTGACGATCCCCGAATCGCCCCGCTACCTGATCGCCCAGGGACGCCTCGGCGAGGCTCGCGGCATCCTCGCGGTGCTGCTCGGTGAGAAGGGCCTGGACCTCAAGATCGAGAGCATCCGCTCGTCGCTGGCCAGCGAGACGCAACCGTCCATCCGTGATCTGAAGGGCTCCGCGTTCGGGCTCATGCCGATCGTGTGGATCGGTATCGGCCTCTCCGTCTTCCAGCAGTTCGTCGGCATCAACGTGATCTTCTACTACTCCAGCGTCCTGTGGCAGGCCGTCGGATTCGATGAGGGCAGCTCCCTGCAGATCACCGTCATCACCTCGGTGGTCAACATCGCCACCACGCTCATCGCCATCGCCTACATCGACCGCGTGGGCCGGCGACCGCTGCTCATCATCGGCTCCGCCGGAATGGCCGTGACGCTCGCGACCATGGCGTTCATCTTCGGAACCGCATCGACCACCGTCGTGAACGGTGTCACGACGCCGCAGCTGACCGGACTGCAAGGGCCGATCGCTCTCGTCGCCGCCAACCTGTTCGTCGTGGCATTCGGAATGTCGTGGGGGCCCGTGGTGTGGGTCCTGCTCGGCGAGGCGTTCCCCAACCGCATCCGCGCCGCAGCCCTGTCCCTCGCCGCCGGCGCCCAGTGGGCCGCGAATTGGCTCATCACCGTGACGTTCCCGTCCATGAAGGACTTCTCGCTGGGAATCTCCTACGGCTTCTACGCCGTGTGCGCCGTGCTGTCCCTCGTATTCGTGCTGCGCTGGGTCAAGGAGACGAAGGGCGTGGAACTCGAAGCCATGCAGTCGGATTCGGTCGTGTAAGGCCTACCGCGCTACGAAGGGGACACCCGCGAGCAATTCACTCGCGGGTGTCTTCTTCGTCCTTCATCTGCTCGACGGCCGTCGCGGATTCGGTCACGATCGCGCGCATGGCCTTCTCGGCCGCGTCGGGGTCGCCCATCTGGATGGACGACGCCACCACGCCGTGCAGCCGGATGGCCTCGGTCTCGGCGACGTGCGGCATCAGCGAGTGCCGGGTGCGGCCCTCGAGCACCTCCACGACGATCTGTGACATCGCGCGCAAGAGGGGGTTCCCGGACGCGGCCAGCAGTGTCCGGTGAAAGTCGGAGTCGTGGGCCAGGTAGGCGTCCGTGTCTGCCGCGCGGGAGGTGGACGACATTCCGATGACGGCCGCCGTCAGGGCCCCGCACTGTTCCGGCGTCGCCCGTGTCGCCGCGAGACGCGCGGCGAGCGGTTCGATCCCCGAGCGCAGTTCACTCAGGCTCGACAGCTGCTCGAACCGTTGTGGGCCGGCCAGCTTCCATCGGATCACGCTCGGATCGAGTGAGTTCCAGTGATCCTCGCCGAGGACGGTGATGCCGACGCGACGGCGTACGGCCAGGAGTCCGAGCGATTCGAGTACGCGGACCACTTCGCGCACGACGGTGCGGGAGACGGAGTACTGGGTGACCACGTCGTCCGCGGAGATGCGGGTGCCGGCTGCCACGACCCCGGCCACGATGTCGCTGCCCAGCTGATCGAGCACCGTTTCGTGCAATTGCCGGTACTCGGCGCCGTCTGCGTTGGTCATCCGCCGATGTTCCCACGATTGCACTCATTGAACACACGTTGGCGTGCCATTTGCACTCTAAATAGTACTTAATTGGAACTGGCCTTGAAATCGTATGGTTTATGAGGCACAGTGACCTGAGTCACGAACAAGGGTCATTCCATCACCGATCTCCCTGGAGCAACAGAATGAGTACCGCTTCACTACTCGCCGCGGCCGACAGCGCCGGCCACGACACGCGGCTGATCACGGCGGCCGTCGTCGGCGTCGCCGTCATCATCGCGCTGATCACCTGGCTCAAACTCCACCCGTTCCTCGCGCTGTCGATCGGCGCCGTCGGCGTCGGGATCGGCGCGGGTCTGGGCGCCTCCGACTCGGTGAAATCGTTCGTCGAGGGCTTCGGGGCCACGATGGGCAGCGTCGGAATCCTGATCGGGTTCGGTGCCATGTTCGGCAAGCTGCTCGCCGATTCCGGTGGCGCGGACCGCGTCGTCGACACCCTCGTCAGTCGCGCCGGACCGCGGACGCTGCCATGGATGATGGCGCTGGTCGGCGCGGTGATCGGTCTGCCGATGTTCTTCGAGATCGGCCTCGTGCTGTTGATGCCGGTGATCATCCTCGTCGCCCGCCGCTCGGGGCTGCCGTTGATGCGGATCGCGATCCCCACGCTGGCCGGCCTGTCGGCCATGCACGGCCTCGTTCCGCCCCACCCCGGGCCGCTGGTCGCGGTGGCGGCGCTGAACGCCAACCTCGGACTCACCCTCGCGCTCGGCGTCGTCGTCGCGATCCCCACCGTGATCGTGGCCGGTCCGCTGTTCAGCAAGCTGGCGGCACGCTGGGTGGACGTCCCCGTCCCCGAGCTCTACGTGACCACCGAGGACAAGGAGGGCGCCGAAGCCGCCGCCGAGCGTCGTCGTCCCGGATTCGCGGCCACCCTCGCCGCCATCCTGCTTCCTGTCGTCCTGATGCTGGGTAAGGCGATCGCGGACGTCATCGCCCCCGATTCGGAGGTGTGGGTGAAGTCGCTGCTCGACTTCCTCGGCACACCCGTCGTGGCCCTCGGGCTCGCTGTCCTCGCCGGTATGGGCCTCCTCGGGCGCGGCGGCGGCATGGACCGCAATGCCATCGCGGCCTCGCTGGAGAGTTCGCTGCCTCCGATCGCCGGGATCCTCCTCATCGTCGGCGCGGGCGGTGGATTCAAGCAGGTCCTGATCGACACCGGCATCGCCGACGTGATCGCCGAAGCGATCAAGGGCAGCGCGCTCCCGGTCCTGTTCCTCGCCTGGCTCGTGGCCGTGCTCATCCGAGTCGCCACGGGATCGGCCACCGTGGCCACGGTCACCGCGTCCGGCATCCTCGCGCCCGTCGCCGCCGAGCTGACGTCGACGCACGTCTCGCTGATGGTCCTGGCGATCGGCTCCGGTTCACTGTTCCTGTCGCACGTCAACGATGCCGGATTCTGGCTGGTGAAGGAATATCTCGGTGTCACGGTGGTACAGAACCTGAAGACGTGGACGGTAATGGAATGCATCATCTCCGTCACCGGACTGGCCGGTGTCCTCGCGCTGAGCGCGTTCATCTGAGGGGCTGAGAAATGTCGAGTGAGGTTGGTGAGATGCACGTGAGTACGCGCGAACCTGCAGGACAAAAGCCGCAGACCGCGGATCCCGTCCTGGTGTTGATGGGGGTGTCGGGGTCCGGGAAGTCGACGGTCGCGGGAATCATTGCCGGCGCCATGGGCTGGGACCTGCAGGAGGGAGACGCCCTGCACCCGCCCGCGAACGTCGCGAAGATGGCGTCGGGGCAGCCGTTGACCGACGAGGACCGCTGGCCGTGGCTCGATCTCGTCGCGGGGTGGATTCGGGAGCACACCGACAACGGTCTTCCCGGGGTCATCACCTGCTCGGCGCTCAAGCGCAGCTACCGCGACGTGCTGCGGGGCGACAACGTCGTGTTCGTGCACCTCGCCGGTTCGCGGCAGCAGATCGGGGAACGCCTGACCACCCGGCTCGACCACTTCATGCCCGCGTCGCTGCTGGACACGCAGATTTCGACGCTCGAGCCGATCCAGCCCGACGAGGACGCCATCGTCGTCGACGTCGGCGGATCGCCCACCCAGGTGGCGACCGAGATCATCGCGCAACTGGAGCAGCGACTCGGTCGGTGAACTTCCGGTAATCGGACGGAAATTAACTCGAAGTCGCTCGGTAACGGGTGGCTTCGATTTACCGTGGCGGGAGGCCGTGGGGAGCGAACGCAACACTTCGGGAGGGCAGTATGCGAACGCGTGACTCGATCGTGTGGCATTGGGATGTCAGCAGGCGAGCACAACTGACGTTCTGGTTCGCCAGGGCTTTCGTCAAACCGCTGTTCACGATATGGCCGATGACGGACCGCGGCATCGAAGTGCTGGCGGCCCTCGACGAACTGATCGACCGGCTTCCCAAGCCGAAGGGTCTCGACATCGAGGCGATCTCGCTCGGCGGGGTGCCGTGCGAGAAGATCACCCATCCGCGGCCCACGCTCGGTTCGATGGACGGCGCCACCATCCTCTACTTCCACGGCGGCGGATTCGTGTTCTGCGGGCTCGCCACCCACCGGGCGCTGTGCGGGTTGCTCGCCGCCCGGTCGGGTGCGCCCGTCGTCTCCGTCGAGTACCGGCAGCTACCCAAGGGGGCGATCGGGGCGTCGCTGGCGGACGCCATGACCGCGTATACCGAGGTGCTGAAGGTCTGCGACGACCCCACCAGGGTGATCGTCGCCGGTGACTCCGCGGGCGGGTATCTCGCGATGAAGGTCGCGGAAGTGGCCGCGTTGAAGGGGATCACGCGCCCGGCGGCCGTGATCGGATACTCCCCACTGCTCAACTTCGACCTCGAGGACCACGATCCCGATTTCATGAAGCGCGACGCGTACCTGCCGATGTCGCAGGTGGCCAAGCTGAAGGACCGCTGGCTGGCCGGACCCGACACGATTCCGGGCGCCCAGTCACCCGTGAACGCCGACCCGGGGTTGTTCCCGCCGGTCTTCCTCACCGCCGCCGAGTACGAGATCATGCGGCCCGACGTCGAGATCCTCACCGACAACTTCGACCGTGCGGGACGGCAGATCGAGACCCACCTCTGGAGTGGGCAGATCCACGCGTTCCCGGTGATCGGCAAGGCCCTGCGGGAGAGTCGCGCGATCATCGGGCTCACCGTCGACTTCGCGTCCCGCGCGCTCACGGAGTCGAAGCGGCACTCGGCCTAGCCGTCGACGACAGAACGGGTGGGCACGGTGCCCACCCGTTCTGGCTGTTCGGAACTACGCGGGGTTGAGCACCCTGCGCAGCAGCGGCGAGACCGTGATGAGAAGGCCCAGCAGCGCGACTCCGGTGACGAGCACGAGGCCGGAGTGGAACTGGTGGAATCCGGCGCCGCTGATACCGGCGGCCGTGTGCGAACCGGCGGTGACCAGCGCGGTGGTCAATGCCAGGACGAGCGCCGCACCGACCTGCGCCGACGTCTGCACCAGCCCTGAGGCCAACCCCTGCTCGGAGTCGTCGACGCCCGACGTGGCCTGCGCCATGATCGACGTGAATCCGAGGGCGAAACCGACGCCCAGCAGCAACACACTGGGCAGGATGGCGACCGTGTAGTGCGGCTGATCGCTGCCGGCGAAGAGGAACCACAGGTAGCCGAGGCTCAGCGAGGTGAGGGCGGCGATGATCATGCGCGCCGTGCCGAACGCGTCGATCAGGCGTCCGACGAAGGGCGACCCGAACGCCACGATGATGCCGGCGGGCAGGAGACCCAGCGCCATCTCCAGCGGCGACCATCCGAGCACCGACTGCAGGAAGATGGTCATCATGAACTGGAAGCTCAGGTAGGAGCCGAACAGCGCGACGATGCTGAGGTTGGCCCGCACGATCGAGCCGACCCGGAGGATGCTCAGCCGCACCAGCGGGTGCGCCACCCGGTTCTCCACGACGAAGAACGACGCGAGCAGCGCGGCGGCCAGCGCGAACGAGCCGAGCGTCAGTGGGTCGGACCAACCGCGGGCCGGTGCCGACACGACGGTGTAGACGGCGAGCAGCATGCCGGACACCAGCGTGGCGGCGCCCACGATGTCGTGTCCGCCGTTGTCGGCGGCGCGGTCGCGGGGGATGAGGATGGTTCCGGCGACCAGGGCGAGAACCGCGAACGGGACCGGCATCAGGAAGGTCCAGCGCCACCCGGCGCTGGTCAGCAGTCCGCCCAGGATCAGGCCGGACGAGTAGCCGCTGGCTCCGAAGACCGAGAAGATCGACAGGGCCCGGTTGCGGGCAGGTCCTTCCTTGAACGTGGTGGTGAGGATCGACATCGCGGTCGGCGCCGTGAATGCCGCGGCGAGGCCCTTCACGAATCGGCTGGCGATGAGCAGCGTGCCGTTGTCGACGAGTCCGCCGACCAGGGACGCGATGGCGAACACGGTGAGTGCGATCAGGAAGACGCGGCGGCGTCCGAGGAGGTCGGCGGTGCGTCCGCCCAGCAGCAACAGACCACCGAATCCGAGTACGTATCCGTTGATGATCCACTGGAGCGAGGTGGTCGACAGCCCCAGTTCGGTTCCGATGGAGGGCAACGCAACACCCACCATCGAGACGTCGAGACCGTCGAGGAACATGACGAGGCACAGCACGGCCAGGACGCCCCAGAGGTGGGGTGTCCAGGCCTGGTCGGTCGACGGGGTGGCGGTGGCGCCCGACGAGGTGGCGAGGTCCGGGGTGGCGTCGCTGATAGTCACAGGAAGAATGTAGATGCACGTGCAATCAATGCGCAAGCACTAATTTCGTCTGCATTTAATTCGCTTGCACCTTTTTCGTGCGCGCGCTAGGGTGCGGTTCATGAGCTCTGATGCAGACCTGCGCGGCACGTGGCGGCTGCTCGCGAGCAGATACAACGAGATCGCCTGCGAGCTGGATCGTGAGATGCAACACGCTCACGGCCTGAGCATGAGCGATTTCGAAACGCTCGACCGGTTGATGGACGCCACCTGCGACCGCCCCCGGATGCAGGACCTGGCGGCCGAGATGTATCTCAGCCCCAGCGCTCTGTCCCGGAGTGTGGCCCGGCTGGAGAAGGCGGGCCTGGTCGCCCGGTCGCTCTGTGAGGCAGACCGGCGAGGAGTCTTCGTCGACGTCACCGACGCCGGCCGTGCGGTGCACGCCGACGCCAAGAAGATTCAGGTGGGCGTGCTCACCGAACGGCTCTCGGACGCAACCTGATTCGTTAAGTCAGCGACGTGGGCGTCACGTAGTCGTCGGACGGGAACTCGCCGTCGACGACGGCGGTGACCACGGTGTTCTCCAGCGTGATCGCCCCTCCATGATTGTCCAGGAAGGCCGTGTCCGCGGCGTCGCGTCCCGTGGCGATACGCAGCAGCGCCTCACGCGGGGCAAGTTGCGTCGCGTCGACCACCCGCCACTCCGAATCGACGAACGCCTCGACGACGGCATGGAAGTCCATCGGATCGCATCCCGGCGCGTACACCGCCACCAGTCGCGCCGGGATGGTGACAGCCCGGAGAAGCGCCACCGTGAGGTGGGCGAAGTCACGGCACACGCCCGCCCCGGAGAGCATCGTGTCGACGGCGCTGTCGGTGGAGCGGCTCGAACCCGCTTGGTAGAGCAGCCGCGATCCCACCCACGTGGTGATGTCCTGGAGTAGCTCCGGGTGCGGCTTGGACAGGTTGAACTCGCCCCCGGTGAAACCGAAGAACTTGTCTGCCTCGGCATATCGGCTCGGGCGCAGATACTTCGAAAGGTCGTAGTCGGTGACCGGAGGCGAATCGGCTTTGCCCACAACCGAAGCCGAGTATTCGACGTGCAGGGAACCGGGAGGGCTGTCCAGCAGGTGGACGCGAGTGCCGTGCTCCGCCACCATCTCTCGTGCCTCGACGCGGTGTCCGTCGAGGCTGAACGTCAACGATTCGGACAGCTCCGAACCCGGGGTCCGGGCCACCGCGATCTTGAATTCGAGACTGGTGGCGTCGGTGACCTCGACGTCGAGAGTGGCGGTGACGTGACGTTTCATCCGCCCATCCTGGCATCCATCGCCCGGGGGTGCAGAACACCCCCGCCGAAGTCAGGCCTGAACGCGCGGCCGCAGCCACTCGACGAGATCGTCGAGTACCTCCTCGTTCTCCGGTTCGTTGAACACCTCGTGGAACAGGTTTTCGTAGATCTCCACCGTGAGATCCTCCGAACCTGCGTACTCCGCGATGAGTTCCGTGCCGTGGACGCTGGCGAGTCCGTCGTCCTGACCGTGCTGGAGCAACAGGGGAACCGTCAGCGACGGCAGACGTTCCGGCAACCGTTCGGCGGCGAGGATCATCCCGCGCGCGATCCCCGCCGGTACCTTCCCGTGGTGGACGAGGGGATCCTCCTCGTACGCCGCCACGACCGCCGGATCGCGGGAGACCAACTTCGCGTCGAGCGACTCGACGGGCACGCCGGGGAGAAAGCGTCCCACCAGCTTGCCGATCTCGACCACGATCCGCGGTGTCCCACTCGTGACGTCGACAGCCGGTCCGGACAGCATGAGTGCTTTCAGGTCCTGCTGGTGATCCAGTGCGTAGGTCAACGCGATGGAACCGCCCATGCTGTGTCCGAGGAGGAACCGGTCGGCTCCTGGCCAGTCCGTCGACGCGATACCGAACAGCTGGTGCAGGTCGTCGGTGAACTCGGTCCAGTCCTTCAGATGGACCCGTTTGCCGCCCGACCGCCCGTGCCCGCGGTGGTCGGGCGCGTAGATCGCGAGGTCGAGTGCCCCGAGTCGCTCGATCACGTGGTCGTAGCGCCGGGCATGTTCGCCGAAGCCGTGGCACAGCACAAGCACGCCGCGCGGGCGCCGTTCGGGGAGCCACACGTCGTAGACGATGGGAATTCCGCCGACGCCGGCGAAGGATGATTCTCGATGCTGCATGATGCCCCTTCGTGGTCCGAATTCGACGCCTCAGATCATTGCACGGTGCGGTGCCCCGGCACGGGGCAAATTAGGGGATCGGCCCCTTCGACAGCAGGTCTGTTACCGCGCGCGAGGTGCGCCGCCGCAGCCATCCGCGCGGTCCGTCCTCGCCGAGCGCCGCGCGGGCAGCGTTCAGGCCCGACACCCCGTGAACGCCGCCGCCCGGGTGCGCTGACGCACTTCCCAGGTACAGACCCTGGACCGGGGTCTCCGAGCGGGACGTGCCCGGACCGGGCCGGAAGATCAACTGCTGATGGAGTTGGGCCGTCCCGCCGTTGACGGCACCGCCCACGAGGTTCGCATCGGCCGCCTCCAGATCCGACGGTCGCTGGACGACACGTCCGACGATCCGTTCCGCGAATCCGGGTGCGTGCGCCTCGAGAACGTCGTCGACCCGCGCCGCCAGCAGGTCGGCGGATGCGTCGTCGGTGATGTCGCGGGGTAGATGCGTGTACGCCCAGGCGCTTTCGGTTCCTTCCGGTGACCGGGTGGGGTCGGCGGTCGTCATCTGTCCGAACAGCAGGAACGGTGAGGTGGGGATGGTGCCGGTGGTCAGGTCGGCCATCCAGTGGACGAGACCGTTGTCGTCGGCACCCAGATGGACGGTGCCCGCACCGCTCAGGCTCGGTGAACGCCACGGGATTTTCTGCGACAGCGCGTAATTGACCTTCAGCACCGGTGTGTCCCACTCGAAGTGTTCCAGGTCGGCCCGGACGCGGGCGGGGACGGCGTGCTCCGGGAGCAGCGACCCGTACAGCGCGGGCGCGGAGACGTCGGCGATCACCGCCCGACGTGCCGTGTAGTGGACGCCCGACACCGTCCGCGCCCCGACCGCCCGACCCGATCGCACCTCGATCCCGGTCACGGCGTCGCCGTAGTGGAAGTGCGCACCCGCGTGCTCCGCCCGGCGCACCATCGCCGCCGACAACGCGCCCGCGCCGCCGACCGGAACGGGATAGCCGCCGTCCTGGGCGAGCATCGTCAGGATGTACCCCATGACGCCGCTGACCGGTGCGTCCGGAGGGGCGTCGGCGTGCATCGCGTCGAGCAACAACAGTCGGGCCGCCTCACCGCGGAACAGTTCGTGAGCCATCCGTCGCGCGGGCAGGAGGAGGAACCGCGCCAGCCGCAGCGACTCGGCCGTGCCCAGCTGCCTCAGCAGCCGGCTCGGCCCCCGTACCGGCGGGAACGGGCTGAACAGGGTGCTCAGCAGCGGTTCCTTGATGTCGTGCCACTGCTCGACGAGCGCCGTCCACGCGACACCGTCACCGGGCTGACGGCGCTCGAGGTCGGCGGCCGTGTCCGCGTGGTCGGGATGGATCACGGGTGCGTCCTCGTCGGCCGCGGACCGGGCATGCCCGAGCGCGTGGGGCGCGTGACTCCACCGCAGTCCGTGCGACTCGAGGTCGAGGCCGCGGAGCGCGGGCGACACCGTGGACAGCGGATAGAAGGCGCTGAACAGGTCCGACGTGAAGCCGGGGACGAGTTCCGCAGACTTCACCGCACCGCCCGGCGTCGGCTGCGCCTCCACGACTGCGACGTCCCAGCCCGCGTCGGCCAGGGTCGCGGCCGCGACGAGGCCGTTGGGACCGGATCCGATGACCACTGCGTCGACGTTGCTCACTCGACCAGGCTGTCAGACATGGCGCCGGTCTGCTCAGATGGACGAGGGTGTGAACGTCACCGGCAGGTGCTTCAGCCCGTTGATGAAGTTCGAGCGCAGGCGTTGCGCAGGCGCGGTCTGCTCCATGTCGGGCATGCGACGCAGAATTTCGCCCAGCATCACCTTCATCTCGGCGCGAGCGAGGTTGGCGCCGAGGCAGAAATGGTGACCGCCGCCACCGAACGCAATGTGCTGCGAGTAGTGGGCGGTGGGCCGGTCGATGTCGAACGTGTACGGGTCGTCGAACACCGCTTCGTCGCGGTTCCCCGACATGTGCCAGATCACCACCCGGTCGCCCTCGGCGATCTCGACGTCGTGCAGCACCGTGTCCCTGGCTGCGGTCCGGCGGAACTGCATGACCGGTGTGGCCCAGCGCAAACCCTCCTCGATCAGCGCGTCCAGCTTCGACGGATCGTCCAGCACCTTCCGGCGCTCCTCGGGATGCTCCATCAACGCCAACTGGGTGTGCGAGATGGCGTTGCGGGTGGTCTCGTTGCCCGCGACCGCGAGCAGCATGAAGAACATGTTGAAATCGAGTTCGCCCAGCTTCTCCCCGTGCACGTCGGCCTGGATCAGGGCTGTCGCGATGTCGTCGCGAGGGTGCTGTTTGCGGTCCTCGAACATCGCCAGGCTGTAAGCGAACATCTGGGCGGCCGCCTCGCGTTCCTGCCCCTCCGCGAGATGGAACTCCGGATCGGACGAGCCGATCATCTGATTCGTCAGGTCGAAGATGAGCTTGCGATCTTCCTGCGGCACACCCAAGAAGTCGGCAATCGCCTGAAGGGGAAGCTCGGACGCGACATCGACGACGAAATCGCACTCGCCCCGCTCGATCACCGAGTCGACGATGGAGGTGGCCCGCCGCGCGAGGATCTCGTGCAGCTGGCCGATACGGCGAGGTGTGAATCCCTTGCTCACGATCTTGCGCAGCGCCGTGTGGTCCGGCGGGTCCATGTTCAGCATCATCAACTGCTGGCCCGCCAGATCGTCCGGGCTCAGATCGTCGATGTAGGTGGCGCCCCGCCACGACGAGTACGTCTCGGCGTCCCGGTTCACCGTCACGATGTCGGCGTGACGGGTGACGCACCAGAAGGGGTTGCCCCGATCGTCGAGGTGCCGGTAGACGGGAGCCTCCCGCCGCAATGTGGCGAACATCTCGTGGGGCACGCCCGCGGCGAAGGTGTCCGGGTTGTAGAGATCGACGTCGGCGAGCTGCACGGTCCCTCCTGAGGCTCACGTACGAGAATACGTTCTAGTCCTGGAGGATGTGGAACAACGAAAACGGCCCCGGAGAATTGATATCTCCGGAGCCGTTTCCACTTGGTAGCGGGGACAGGATTTGAACCTGCGACCTCTGGGTTATGAGCCCAGCGAGCTACCGAGCTGCTCCACCCCGCGTTGCATTGACAACACTACACCCTTCCCGGAGTGCTCTTGACCAACCCCGGGGAGGGGTAGCTCACATCAGCCGGAACTGCACCATTTCGATGGCGTTTTCGATCGCCTCGGAGACTTCCCGCAAGCGTTCGTCCGCACCCGCCGCGGCAAGGATCTGCAGGCGGTCGGCGTCACCCATCGGAATGTAGGTGGCGATCTCGTAGAGCCGCGTACCCAGCGAACCGCGGAGGCCGCCGATGACGGGAACGTCGGGCGGAACATTGCCCGTCTCCGTCGCGAGACGACGGAGCAGGCCGTACAGGAATTCGAGTCTCTCGATCAGAGATGGGAATTCGTAGTCCGCCGTCTGGGTGCCGGTGTTCTCATCCGGCCACACATCCACCTCGGCGATCGGATACGGGTTGTCGGGCAACCACTTCGACACCTTGATGCGTTCCTCGGTGCGGCAGAACAGCTCGTACCGGCCGTCGCCGACCGTGGCGTGCGATTCGATCCGCGCGATGGTGCCGACGTTGTGGCGGACGTCGCCGCCGCCGACCTCGTTGCCACGGGCAATGAGCACCACACCGAACCGGGGACCGTCGGGTGCGTCCAGGCAGTCGCGGACCAGTTCCTGGTAGCGGGGTTCGAAGACGTGGAGGGGAAGCTGCTGACCGGGCAGCATCGTCGAGCCCAGCGGGAACATGGGGAGCAGAGTCATCAGGGGATTCTCAATCGGGGTACGGGCGTCGCCGGAAGTGGGTCGACGCGATCGATCTCGTCCGTGAGGTGCTCGGACCACGTCAGCAGACCGGAGATGTCGAGGCCGTGTGGCGCCTCCACCTCGTAGTGCCGGATCCGGTCGTGGCCCTGGCGCAGCAGTGACCGTGCGCCGGTCTTGTTGCCTCGCATCAGGTGGGTGAGCCCCACTGCCAGTTGTGCGAGTCCCTGCCACAGTTCCCGCTCGTCCTCGGGGGCGATCTTCCACGTACCTTCGAGGATTTCGTGGGCGTGGAACGGCATGCCGTGGTCGAGCAGCCGCTGGGCCTCGGTGATCGCCTCGTCGGGCGGCAACCGCACATCGTCGGGGATACGCGGTACCCCCTCGGCGTCATGGGGCAGGGGGCGGCCGAGTTCGTCGCGGGGGCGTGCGTTGAGGGGTTTCCCCGTCCCATCCCTGTCCCGATCGGCCATGGGACAAGGGTAACGCTCAGTCGTGGGTCGGCGAAGGGTTGGTGACGGCCGCCGACACACGTGTCGACAGTTCCTCTCGGACCACCCGGGCGCTCGCGGACCGCAGGTGAACGCGGTCGTCCTGGTGATAGAGGTACCGGCCGTCCCCTTCGACGTCGATCCAGGTCAGTTCGCCCAGAACAGGCTCGACGAGACCGCTGCGCGCACCCCGGATGCAGATATAGCCGATGCCCGTCCGCGGTCGGCTGACGATCCTTCGCAGAAGTGTGCCGTCGGAGACTTGGGCGTTCTGCAGGACCGAAGATCCAGTGTTCCGGGTTCGGACATCGTCGGGGTGCGCGGTCAGCGACGTCGTTCGTCCGGGCGGGCAGTCGGGCAGATCCTTCACAAGCTGGGTGGCGAGCCAGTCGACGCTCTCCGCGCCGGCATCGATCCGGATGTCGCCGCGGCCCGGTGCGCCGCGTAGTTGTTCGGCGACGACGGCGACCCGGCCGCGGATGCTGCCCCTGAGTCGCAGCCCGGAGTCTTCGGGGGAGGGGGCAAGAACGGTGATGGACAGTTGCGGATTCCGCAGCGCCTGGATCGCCGCGACCAGTTTCGGCTCGTCGAGCGCTGTCCGCCACTGTTCCAGTTCGCGTTGCTGGACGGCGTACTCGTCCTCCGTCGCGGCAGCGGACCGGTACTGCAACGGGTACGGCATTCGATCGAGATCGGTTGCCTCCCAAAGACACATGAACTGCGCTGACGTCAGCAGCCAGTTCATGCGCCGATAACCGGGGCGCGACGGGGTCGAGTTTCCCGATCAATTTCGTTGCCGCTGTCGACGGTGATCAGGTAGCTCGGCGTCTGATGCTCCGTGTCGTTGTCACCATTACCGCCCGCACGGCCGGGCGCACCCATCATCTCCGGTGGCATAGCTATCCCAGGACGACTCATACTCGGCTTCACTGGAGTCGCCGCTGCGGCAGCGGCAGCCGCTCCGGCGCCGGCCGCAGCACCACCGGACGGGATCGGACCACCCGGAACCACACCACTCGAGTTGGACTCGGAGTCGCGCTTGTCGGTCTTCCGGCGCGCGCTCGACGCCAAACCCCCGACGCCCGAGCCGCCGCCACCGGACCCCGAACCTCCGCCGATTCCGCCACGGTAACCCCCGGCGCCCGCGCCGCTGCCCGACTGGGAACCGGCGCCGGCTGCGTTGTGAGCATTCGCGGCAGCAGTCTGCGCGGCTGAGCCGGATCCAGTACCGGCGCCCTGGTTGGCAGCGGCTTCAGCATTCGCCGCGGACGTAGTCGCGGCATTATCCGCCGCCGAATCCCTGTCCGCAGTGTTCTCGCCGTTCGCGGACGAATCGCCGTCGCCCGATGCGGCGGAGGTGTCGCCGTCGGTTGTGCTCCAAGAAATCTCACCCTCACCACCCACCCCCAATACTCGACAGGACCGTTCAGGAAACGTGTACAAAT